>NZ_JBIAXG010000087.1:0-17755 GCF_042896465.1 Streptomyces sp. NPDC001292 | reverse complement strand
GATCATCTTGCTCGACACAAGTGATCTACCAGAGGTCCCGTTCGTCGTGATCACCGCTTGACGAACCGCCGACCGAACAAACGCAACGGTGTTGATCTTGAGGTGGCTCGTGGCGATCTGACCGACGACCCGGCGGAGCGGCAGGACCGTTGCTGCCGCCGGCGTCGAAGATGAGCCGGCGGCTGAGGGACCGCCGGCAGGTCTTCGACGCGATCTGGTGGCGGGCGCGCACGGGCTCGACGTGGTGGCGGTGCCGGATAGGTACGGACCGTGGGAAACGCGTATTCGCTCTTCCGGCCACCGATCTTGATTCCGGTGCGGAAGGGCTACGCCCGCGCCGCCCCAGCCCCTCCCGCGGCGCCCGACGCGTGGTCCGCTGCATCGTGACCGGCCCGGCTCCCGTCGGAGACGAGATGCGGAGGTCAAAGTGATGTCGAGGATGTCCATGACGTAGTTGTCGTCGCTCGCGTCCACCAGGCGATTGCCCGTATCCCTCATCCCTTGGTGTCTTGGCTGGGAGAAGTGACGCGTGGCCGTGCGGTCGCTTGTCACTCCATCTTGTCCTGTTGCGTGAGGCCACGGGCCGGGTCGGGGGAGAGGGGTGCCAGGTGTGCGGCTTTTTGCTTTTCGTCACCCGTTCGGGCTCACCCGGTCGCCGTGAAGGAGATCGGTGGCGGTTGCTGGGGGACACCGCCAACTGGGGGTGTTTCAGGGGGAGTCCCCTTTGGGGTGAACCGGTGAAGCAGGAGGGCGTCAGCGCGTGCAGCCGGGCAGCGCCTTCTGGCCGGTTTTAGTATGGCGTGTAAGGCGCGTGGACCGTGAAGCACTGGTCAGGTGTGGGCGCCACGTGCCGGTGCCCGGGGGCGAGAGCAGAACCCCGGCCCGATTGCGGCGGGCCGGGGTTCTAGATGGTTCGCGTGATGCTCTGGTTTAGAAGTCGTCGAAGTCGAAGTCGTCCTTGACCACCCGGAAGCTGGCCACCACTCCGTCCTCGACGGACACGCTCTTGGCATGTCCGGGCTTGACGCCGTTGGCTTCGCTGCGGGGGCCGACCGTGGCGACGGGAGCACCGTTGTCGCAGGCCGCGCCGCGGAAGACCTCGACGGTCCGCTTGCTGTCGTTGCGGATGTTGAGGCTCTTGGAGCCCAGGCCGCTCACTACGGTGATGCAGCCGTCCGGGACGGCGGAGTACGTCCGCTCGTTGATGTGGATCCTGCCGATCTTGTGGTGGCGGCGCTCGCCGCGCTCCCCGTGCTTGCCGCGCTTGCCGTGCTCGTTGCCCTTGCCCTTGCCCTGTGCGGACTCGCCGCCCATTGGTGCGTGGGCCGGAGCGGGCGCCTGGTTGACGGCGGCCGTGGCCGTCTGGGGCACCGATGCGGCGGCGTAGGTGATGCCGGCCGCGGCGAGTGCGGAAGCGGCGGAGATGGCCACGGTGACGGCGGTGGATCGGGTCATGATCACGGTGCCTTGCTCCTCTCTCTGAGAGGCCGGCTGTATCAGTCGGCGTGTGATTGAACGTATATACCGCCCCCAAAGCTGTCATTTCGGGCATATCGGAGAGGCTGGTGTGGGAGAGCCGAACGGGGTAGCCAGAGCACCCGCAGGCCCGCCTCCGGTCTGCTGACGGCACGTCAATCAATCCAAAATGGTTAGTAGATTGACGAGGGATTAGGCCTTCAAGGTGATCTCTGACGCCCACTCACCCATGCGGCAGCGGGTCGCCTGGAAATACCGGCGCGAAGGGCTCATCAGGTACCGGGACGGGCGGGTCACAGACCAGATCACCGCAACCTGCCCCACCAGGGCCTTGCGCTCGTACCGTCCGCCGTCCGCCGTCCGCCGTCCGCCGTCCGCCGTCCGCCGTCCGCCGTCCGGGGTGGACTGGGCCGCCATCCCGTGGGCAAGGCCTCGGGCATGCCCGGCATCATCGGCAGGACTGGCGCCGACCGATCGAGTGCTTTGAAGGTGTCCACCAGGTGCGGTTTGAGGCCGAAGGTCCGTCAGATCCGCTGCAATGGCCGACCGGGACAGACCCACCTCCTTGGCCATCGACCGCGTCGACCAGTGGGTGGCGTCCTTCGGTGTGGTCTCGAGTGTCCTGACGAACACTTCATCCACCTGATGGTCGGTGATCTTCCGGCTGACGGCGCGTTGGCGGTGCCCAATCGGGCGCCGCCGACGCGGAGTCCTGCTCAAGTCCGCCGTCACGACCGAATGGTGATCCCGCCGAGCACGTTCACCCCGTCGAGCAGCGGCACCCCGGCATTGGCCAGCGGGACGCCGTACCTGCCGTCCCGGCCGGCGTCGGCGATGAGCAGACCGAGCCGGTATCTGCCCGGAAGCGTGGGCGCCGGCAATGACGCGCGCACCCGTGACACCGGCACGGTCCGGTCCTCGCCGTCGACCTCGGCCCGTCCGGACGGCAGCCAGGTCCGCCAGTCCGCGCCGCTGTCGGTGGTGCCGACGACCCGTCCGGTTCGGTCCAGCAGGACGAACCGGACGGGTCGCGGGCGCTTGGGCGCGGCGAAACCGGTGTTCGCCAGGTCGAGTTCGACCTCGACGGTGCGGCCGGTCTGGCGCCAGCGGGCCTGCTGGGCCTCGATCCGGTAGCCGAGGTGGTCGCGGATGTACTCGAAGGCGGTGCGGCTCACCGCCCCGCCGTCGTGCAGGCGGAAGTAGCCGGTCGCGACGGGCAGTCCGGCGGCGACCACCTGCTGCTCGGTGAGCGCGGTGCTCCGCCAGCCCGGTATCGTCACGGTCGCGTTGTGCACCATCGAGAGGGTGTCGAAGCGCAGCGTCTGCAGCCGCCGGGCGGCGGCGATCGGATCGATCACCTTGCTCCAGGCGTACGGGTCGGCGCTCTGTCCCTTGTCCCAGGGCATCTCACCGTCCATCGGGTGCCGCTGGGAGACCTCCAGGTAGCTCGGCCAGCCGGGGTTGTCCGGAACGTAGTAGTCCCACAGTCCCTCGCCGAGCGTGATGTAGTCATTGTGGTAGCCGATCCGTTCGAGGGCCCCGGCGTCGCGGACCATCGCGCGCTTCTCGAAGTACCGCGTCTGCGTCTGCACCATCGGCGGCAGCGCCGCGACCAGGCTGCGCATGATCTCGGTGACCGCGTCCGGGTAGTCCTCGTGGTCGTAGTAGCTGCCGTGCCACTCACCCCACGCGCCGAGGAAGCCCGCCTGCCACACCGTGACCACGTCGCTGTACCGGTCGACCAGCGGGGCGAGTTGACGCAGGTGCGTCTGGATGTTCTGCACCGTGTAGCGGCGGTTCGGCCGGACGCCGTCGTCGTAGGCGAACCGCAGCACCGCCGTCGTGCGGACCTGCCGCAGGCCGGTGAGGACGCGCTCGATGTTGGCCAGTGCGCTGTCCGGGATGGCGGTGGTCGCGTAGTCCCAGAGGTAGAAGTACAGCTGGGTGACCGACGCCCCGTCGCCGTACTCGGAGCGCAGCGTGCGCAGGGTCTCCCCGACGTCCGGGCTGTGGTTCTGCTCGTTCGCCCACGGGCTGGTCAGGTCGATCGCGTTGTACGACATCTCGTAGCGGAAACCGCGATGCGGGCTGGGAAGCGCGTTCCGGCCGCCGGGGGAGTCTTCCCTGTTGGATCGACGTGTTGAAGCGGATCGAGCAGGGGTGGATGCGTGCCGAGTTGGCGTACGTACTGGGTGCCGAGGGACCGCCGGGTGGCGGGGGATCGAGTGCCGGTTCTGGCTGGGTGGAAGGACCTGGGCGAGCGTGAGGATCGAGTTGGGATTCATCCTGGGGATCCGATACTTCTTTCTCCGGACTACCGGATCGACGAGGCGCTTGGCGGGTATCTGTGCCGGTCGTCGTTCGCCCGTCTCGCGCAGGAGACGAAGCGGAACTACACGGACGACTACTGCCTGTTCTTCGACTTCCTGTGGGGGCGCGGGAAGACATGGCGCGACGCCACAGCAGACGATCTGTGGGACTTCGAGGACTGGCGGACCCGCTCGCTGCGCAATCCGCGTCGGGTGGGTGGGGCACGGTGGAACCGCGGGCTGGCCGCTCTGATCCGGCTGTACGAGTGGGCGGTGCAGCGAGATCACGTGCCGGTCAACCCGGTGATCATGCGGTCGGTCCTCAGCAGGAGCGGCCAGCGCGTTCTGGTGCCGGCGGCCAGGGCGAAGAACGCGCGGACCAGCGAGGTTCGTTGGCTGACGCCGCGGGCATTTCGCCGCTGGGTGGAGGTCGGTCTGCGTGGGCATGGTGCCGACGGCGTGCCGTCGGCGGGGTGGATGGGGCGGCTGGCCGACCGCAACAGTGCCTTCGCTGATCTGCTGTTCTCCTCCGGGGTGCGGCTGACGGAGGGGGCTTCGTTGCTGACGTTGGAGGTCCCGCGCCTTCGGCTGGAGGGCGGTCGTTACTACGTGGGGCGGCTCGCTCGGGTGGTGACGAAGTCGAAGCGGGCGCGCACGTTCTATGCCTCCTCCGTGGTGGTGGGAGAGATCGAGGGGTATGTCGAGTCCTCGCGCGCCCGGGTGGTTCGACGCGCGCAGTCCTTGGGCCGCTACGACGATCTGCCGATGCGGCTGGTGACCCACGAGACCGGTCGGCACCGGCGTGTGCTGCACTGGCGCGACCGGGACGGTGTGGTCGGGCAGACCCCGCTCACGGAGGCGACGGTGGAGGAGCGGATGAGCTTCTTCACCGAGGGTCCGGCCGGTCCGGAGCCGCTGTGGCTGTGGCTGAACGAGTCCGGTCTGCCGTTCCGGCCGGCTTCGTGGGAGGGCGTTTTCCGGGCGGCGAACGAGCGCTGCGAGGCAGTGCTGTCGCCGGTGATGAGCGAGCCACCGTTCTGTACGCCGCACATGTGCCGGCACAGCTTCGCATTGTTGATGCTCGTGGTCCTCAACCACGTCATGGACCGGCGTATGGGGTTGACGCCGGAGGAGCGAAGGGACTTCCGCCTGCTGTACGGCGATCCGTGGCGGATGGTGCAGGACCTCCTCGGTCACGCCCAGCTGGAGACCACGAAGGCGGTGTACCTCGCCCCGGTCGCGGATCTGCAGCTGCGGTCGCTGCTGGCTGACTTTGTGCCCGCGGACGGGCCGGTGTCGGAGCAGGAGCTGGCGGGGCTGTTCGCGCGGCTGGCCCGGGAGAGCGAGGGCATCCAGGACCTGGACGATCAGTTGGAGGCCCGGTGAGCCGCCGGGGCAGGGCTGCTGCCTTGCCCGACGCTCCGCATCAGCGTCCGGCGGTCCTTGAGAAGGATGGCCTGGTCGTGCAACACCGGGACGCTCAGGGCATGATGCGCAGCTACGACTTCGGTGCGCTGCCGGTCCCGGAGGCGTTCCAGCGGTCTTTGGCCGCTCTGTACGTGGTCAAGTGCGCCCCGGGCGGAGGCTGGGACAGCGTCGAGACCAGCGAGGCACATTGGTATCTCGTGCGGCCCTTCACCGAGTTCCTCGCCGGCCTAGACGCCGTGCCGCCGGATGTGGACGGGCTGACGACGACGCACTGGAATGCGTGGCGGCTGAGCCTGCCGCCACGGCCGAACGGCTACAGCAAGTACGCATCGGTCGCCGGCCTGCTCCAGCTGGATCCGCGGCTCGCGCAGCCCGTGCGGGAGGCGATGGCCAAGCGGTTCGCATGGGAGACGGGTCGTGTCCAGGCCTATCGGCCCGAGGAGTTCAAGGAGATCCGCATCGCGGCCCGGCGGACGTTCCGCTCGGCGCTGATGCGGATCCGGGAGAACACCGACCGGCTCGCGGCCTGGCGCGCGGGCGCGACTGAGCCGGGCAGCCGGGACTGGCTGGTCGGGGAGGCTCTGGACGTGCTGGCGCGCACCGGCGATGTACCGCTGTACGAGTGGCGGCGCGTCGTGCGCCGTCGTTACCGTCCGGCGCTGGGCGGCGGCTCGGCGGAACACACCTGGAAGCGGCTCTTCCTCAGCCGCAAGGAGACAGCTGCACTGGCGGTGCTCATAGCCTCCGAACTCGGGCTGAACTCCACCACGATCTCCGAGATGCCCGTGCCCAAGACGCTGCCCGGCACGGCGGAGGCGGGCATGCCGGTCTACCGGCTGCGGCTGGAGAAACGACGCCGTGCAGGTCACCGTGGCCGCTTCGAGAGCCGTAACCTCACCGACTCCGGCGCCGACTCCTCCGGGCGGATTATCAGTGAGGCCTTGGAAGCGACCTCGCACGCCCGGGCCACGTTGGCGCTGCTCGGTGCGGGCACCGACCGGCTGCTGGTCTGGCATCAGACCACCGAGCACGAGGGACAGGCCTACCTCAAGGCCGTCCGGGTCGGCCAGTTCGGATTCGGCGTGGACGAACACTCCGGCCGTGACTGGGCACGGTCGGTCGGGCTGTCCGGTTCTCCGCTAAAGCGCATCCGCAAGACGGTGAACGTACTGCACCGGCGCGAGCCCGGGCAGAACACCCAGGACACGCACGACAGCGTCTACGTGCTGCCGGAACCGCAAGTCCAGCAGGCGGCGGTACCGGTGATTGCCGAGGGAGCCCTGGACGCGGTGGCCGCTGCTCATCGCACCGTGTTCGCCGCCCGTCTGACGGATCGGTCCGGGGCGGGAGAGCTGGAGACAGCGACAGCGGATTGCGCCGACTACAAGCATGGTCCGTTCAGCCCGCCGGGCCAGACCTGCGCCGCCTCGTTCCTACTGTGCACGGCCTGCCCCAACGCCAGGGTCACGCCCACCCATCGCCCTCGTCTGGCACACCTGCACCAGGCGCTGGGCAACCTGCGCGGCGTCGTGGAACCGGCCGTCTGGGACGCGGACTGGGCCGATGCCCACGCCCGGCTCGCCGATCTTCGCGACCGCCTCGGGCAGCCGGTCTGGAACGCCGCGCTCACGTCGGTCAGCGACACCGACCGCGATGTCATCGATCAACTTCTTCACGGAGACTACGACTTGTGACCGCTCTGCCCTCCGAACTGCCGGCACTGCCGGGATGGAGAACCCCGGTCATCGCACCGTCCCTGATCCTGGCGCCCGGCCCCGTCCCGACCTCGATCTACGGCGACGACGTCTGGTCTCTCGCCCCGTTGATCGCCAACCCCAGCGCGTCGCGGGTCGGCGTGGACTGGTCGAAGTTCCCGGACGCCTTCCGGGAAGAGATGCGTCTCGCGGCCTGGATGATGATCAATACGGCGTTGCCGGAAAGCGTTCTGGTCGGTCACCCGGCCTGGCACTCCCGCCTGGGACCGCACGGGATCTACGACACCGTGCGCCGGTGGCAGCGCTTCGCCCGCTGGCTCACGGCGCAGGGGATATCCGGCCTCGGTGCCTGCACGACCGAGGCCTTCACCGCATACGCCGGTCACCTGGCCCGCCGGTCAAGTGCCAACCGCAACGATGGCACGAAGGAGCTGGTCGCTCTGACCCGCCTGTGGGCGTTCGACGCCGCGAGCGCCCGTCCGGCCGGACTGGTGATGCCTCCCTGGCACCGGTACGGCGTCGACGACTACCTCCCGGCCGCACCTGCCCCCGGCCCCGGGGAGAACAGCCGTGAACCGATCGCTCCGGCCACCATGGGGCCGCTGCTGATCTGGGCGCTGCGCGTGGTCGACGACTTCGCCGACGACATCCTGTCCGCCCAGAAGGAGACGCAGCGCCTGACCGAACAGGCCGAACAGACCGTCGGTACATGGGAGTCCATGGCGCGGCTGAGGGCCTACCTGGATCAGCTCGTGGAGCGTGGTGCCCCCGTGCCCACCCGATGGCACAAGGGCGAGCACCAGATCAGCCTGACCTACATGGCCGCGCTGGTCGGCTGCTCCCCGAAGCAGATCAACAGCCATCTGCGGACCGAGCTGCGGGAAGGTTTTCGCGACTACGCCCAGCGCCACCCCGGCCCCTGCCCACTCTCCACGCCGATCACGGGGCGAGTCGCCGGACAGCCGTGGACCCAATCGATCGACTTCACCGAGGTCCCACAGCTCATGCGGCACCTGAGCGTCGCCTGCTTCATCGTCCTGGCGTACCTGACCGGCATGCGCCCGGGTGAGGTGATGGGCCTGGAGAGCGGCTGTTGCCCCGAACCGTCATCGCCCGGACGGCACCTGATCTACGGCCGAGTGTTCAAGGGGGTCCACGACCAGGACGGCAACCACTACTCCGCCGGACAGGTGCGGGAGGTCCCCTGGGTCGCCATTCCACCGGTGGTTACCGCGATCCGCGTGCTGGAACGCATCGCCCCGGACGGGCTCCTCTTCGACAGCGCCGTCCATGCGATCCCGCGCGGTCGCATCTCCACAGGCCGGGTCGTCGGCTTCGAGGCGATGCGCAACCGGATCGAGGACTTCATCGCGTGGGCCTCCGGCCTCGCGGTGGACCTGGACCGTCCCCATGAAGTCATCCCAGACGACTCCTTCGGAGCGCTCGGCGTGGCACGCTTCCGCCGGTCGCTGGCCTGGCACATCGCGCGCAGACCGGGCGGGCTGGTGGCCCTGGCCATCCAGTACGGGCACATGCGCACCGCAATGAGCGCCGGCTACGCCGCCCGCGGCCGCGGCGGCATCCACGAGCTGCTCGACATCGAAACCGCCCGGGCCACTGCCGACACCCTCACCACCCTCCACGACGACCTCGCCACCGGAACCGGGATCTCAGGGCCGGCCGCCCGGCGAGCGATCCACGCCGCCGCCCAAGCCCCCACCTTCGCCGGATCCATCCGCACGCACCGCCAGGCCCGGGACATCCTGGGCAACCCGGCCCTGACCGTCTACGACAACCCCCACTCGTTCCTGATGTGCGTCTACAACCGCGACCGCGCCCTGTGCCACCGCCTCGATGTCACCGACGCCCCGAGCCTCGACCGCTGCCGGCCGTCGTGTGCGAACATCGCACGCACCGACCGGCACGCCGACGAACTCCTCCAGCACGCCAGGGACTTGGAGAAGCAGGCCGCCTCGGAGACGGTGCCCGGCCCACTTGCCGACCGGCTCACCCAACGCGCCGGGCGCCTCCGGGGCCTTGCCGACTGCCACGAACACGACCGCATCCATTTCCAGGAGCCGACATCATGAGCCCCGCCGCAGACGAACGCGACCGCATCCGTGCCGCGATGGAACGCATCCTGGGCGGCACCCCCGAGCACTCCAACGGGGCGCTGACGATCGTCGCCCTGGCCACCGAGGCCGGCGTCCCGCGCAACGCCCTCACCCAGCGGCACACAGACCTCATGAACGACTTCTACGGCAAAGTCCGAGCCCGCGGGCAGATCCCGGACAGCGAACTGCGGCTGCGTCAGCAGATCCGCAAGCTCAAGGAGCTGAGATTCGCCGACGTTGAAGAGATCGCCCAGCTGAAGAGCGACGTCGAAGCTCTCGTCGGCGCCTTACATCAGGTCACGGTCGAGAACCAGATCCTGCGCCAGCAGCTGGCAGAGCGTGCCACGGTAGTTCGCGCACTACCCGCGCAGCCCCGGCCCTCAATGATGCAAGCGCAGCCTGGCCGAGAGACTCCCGGTGCCCCCAAGCCTGACGCACCATCAGCCGACCTGAACCCCTGACCGGTGCGTGATCGCGCTTGGCGAAAGCCGACTTACAGGATCCGCAGCACCAGTACGTTCAGGGTCCCGGGGTCGTCTTCGGCTCAAGGAAGGGACAGTGCTGGAAGGTATGGCCGCCGTCGTGAGCGGCGGATCCCGCGGCATCGGTCAGGGAGAATCCGCCCAGTTGCAGCCAACGATCGGATCTTGCTTATCGCTCCCCTGTGGAAGTAGCGGTACAGGGTCCACTTCCACAGGTTGAGCACAGGTACGTTGCGGGCTCGCCCGCGCATTCTGCACTCGGCGCGACGGTTCCGCTTCATATCGAATTTCCACACTGTTCTCCGTGCAGTTGCAGACGGAAGTTGATATTTGTACTTACGGTGACTCACGCGCTCGCTGGTGCAGATCAAGCTGATGGCACATGCGCACCGGAACGGAACACCAAGGGGGATTCACCATGCATCACGCCGTTCAGCCTGTGCCCTGCCTGCCGCACGAACCGGCGACGCGTTCCTGAAACCCGTACGGCGAACTGACGGCGGCAGCAATCTCGGCCGAGCCCTTCGATCGGGCGTGTACCGAGCGCCCGGAACGCTCCGCCCCAAGTCGCCCGTGCCCCGCACCGAGACCTCAGACCAGGGAAGGGAATCCTCGCATGCCTGCCACCCGAAGATCTGCCCTCGGCATCGCTACGACTGCTGTTGCACTCGCGGCCTTCAGTTTCGTCGCGCCGCAAGCATCCGCCGCCGACAACCCGAAACCGCTCACTGACCCCGTCCAGACGACAGCACTGGCGCGCAAACTTGGCGACAACCGGACGGGCGGCGTGTACTTCGAGAACGGGCGCCTCGTGGTCGCGGTCACCGACCAGGCCGCTGCGCAGACCGTCCGGGATGCCGGCGGGGTCCCGAAGATAGTGACTCGCAGTGCTGCCGAGCTCGCGTCCATCCACGACAAGCTCGACAAGCTGGGGAACATCCCCAATACGACATGGGGAGTAGAGGCCAGGACCAACCAGGTGAGCGTCGAGATCTTCGACGGGGTGTCCGCTGCCGGCCGGGCCCGGATCGAGAAGGTCGCGGCGGCTCACCCGGGAGCGATACGCATTGACCGGATCAGGAGCAAGCTCACCTTCAAGGTGGCCACCGGCCTCCGAGGTGGCCTTGGGATTAACTCCGAGGGCTGGCTGTGCACTTCCGGGTTCATCGTCCAGAACTCATCGGGAACGAAATACATGCTCACCGCTGGCCACTGCGTGCCTGGTACCGGAAACGTTTGGTACGCCTTCAACGGCACCAGGATAGGCATCCAGACCTCATACAACTTCGGGACCGGCACCGGAGGTTACTGTGACGGGGTCGATCGCGGCTGCGACTGGGCCGCCGTCAAGATCGACGGACCCGAAATCACTCCCTACGGGATGGTCCGCTACGGGCCCAACGACTACCGCCAGATCGACGACTCCCGCTACCCGATGGAACAGGAAGAAATCGACCGGCTCGGAACCAACAGCCAGGACCTGACGGGCAACATCACCAAGACGAGTACGACCGTCAACATAGACGGCACGACGATGTACGGCATGTTCGAGTCGAACGTCTGCGCTCTAGCTGGCGACAGCGGCGGACCCGCGCTCCACGGGGTAACCGCCCTGGGCCTTCTCTCCGGCGGCACCGGCGAGACAGTGTGCACCTCTTCTTCCACCGGCACCTACCGCAACTACTTCACGAAGGTGCAGACAGTGCTGAACCAGACCGGTCTCAAGGTCTACTGACAGCGATCCGCCGCAATCAGTGAACCCGCTCTGCCCCAGCCGCGTCACAGGGACAGGGCAGCTGCCACGTCACCATCTTTTCGGAGGTCCACATGCGCATCCGGGCATCGCGCTCGCTGAGCCTGCTCGCTGCGACGGCTGTGTCCGCCGCTGGCTTGGGGGCCATCTCCGGTTGCGGCGACCAGAAGGGTGCTGGCGGCGACACGGAGGTGCTGGCGCACCGTGCCCGCGAGGTCGCCGAAGCCTGGGACGGATCAACCGCTGCCGCCGCGTGGCGAGCTGGGTACTACCCCATGGGTGACGTGGTCCAGCTGCCGCGCGGCGGCCTGCGGAGCCAGGCCGACAAGCAGGCCTACCAGGACCACAACCTCGCCCTACGTGGCACGATGCCCAGCACCGGGCCAAAGAACGGCCGGGTGACTTGGGCGGGAGGCAGAGCGCTCACACGGCCGCTGACTGGGGCAGCTGAGTCGTACAAGGCCCTGGCCGGGGGCCACACCGACGGAAAGCCGCACCTCACTGTGACCGGGGCGAAGCTGGGTGAGATGAGTGTGGCCACCAGCCGGGGACCGGCGGTGGTCCCAGCGTGGCTGTTCACCCTTGACGGCTATGCCTCCCCTCTCAAGCAGGCCGCCGTCATCCCATCGCCACTACCCCGTCCGCCGATCGGGCGGGCCAACGACGTCCCGGGCTATCCACTCAACCGGCTGGTCCAGATTGCCGCAGACGGGCGTTCGGTGACCCTGGTTGCCCTTCATGGCGCCTGCGACGACGGCCCCGTGGTGGATGTGCTGGAAACACGCGGCAGCGTGGTGCTCTCGGGCTCCGTCACACACCGGAAGGACGACGGCGGCCTCTGCACCAAGCAGGCAGGGTTGCAACAAGTGACTGTGAAACTGACGCGCCCCGTAGGCGACCGCGTGGTGCTCGACGCGCACACCGGCCACCCGGTTCCCTATAAGCCATCGCATGGACCCTCGCCGAGCTGGAGTTGAGCAGTGCCAGCCCTCGGCGAGCGCATTCCACTCACGGGGGCAAGGCCCGACACTCCTGCCGAACGCGTCTGAGCCGCCCTCAAGCAGCACCTGGACACCACCGCCATCTCCTGGCTGGCCCGCAGGCGACGGTCCATGTCTTCTTACGTAGCCGCTCACCCGGCCAGCTCCTGACCACCGCCGACTACGCCAACCAAGGCGAGAGGGTGCACTTCATCCAGGGGTTGAAGACCTTCAACATGCTGAACTTGACAGAGAAGTCGTCGGCGCACAACCCGCGGTAGCGCGCCAGGGACCAGTGGCCGTCGCGGCTCGCCGCGGCGGCAGCCGGGGCGGTGAGCATCGGCGCGGCGGCCACGGTCGCGGCGCCGACGAGGAGGGTCCGGCGGGAGAGCCTCGGTGAAGGGGTCATGTCCACGACGGTAAAGCTGCTTATTTCTGCTTGCAATAGTCGTATTTCAATCAATAATGAGCATTGACACCCGCACGGGTAGTTCAGCACCGAGGCGCTGCCCGTCCCCAACTCGAGTAGACCGACTGCAGCCGACCGACGAGTCCGTCGAGCGGCAGGAAGTCGCGGTCGAAGACAGGTCGTGCGCAGTGTCGTACATCAATGTCGTACGCGCCTTTCTGTGCGCTGCGGATGGTTCATCACATAGGTCCGGGTGGCAAGGAAGAGCAGGATTCCCCAGACCAGGAACGACATGTCCCAGACGAACAGGCGCCACAGCAGCGGCTTCCACTCGACGGGGTCGGACGGGGTGAGCACGCCGAGCGCCACCAGGAGCAGGCTGCCGACCTGCAGCGCCCCATAGGCGGTCAGCAGTGCCGCGCCGCCCCAGCCTGCGGTGAGCATCAGCGGGCGGGGGACGACGCGGCCCCACGGCCGGACGAGCGACAGCGAGAAGAGAGCGGCCGCGATCTTGAGTGCGCCGGTGATCCAGACGACGGCGATGAATCCGGGGTCCCGTCGTCCGGCCATCCGCTGGATCGCGCCGCCGAGGGTGTCGAGGCCGAAGGTGCCTCCGGCCGCCCAGTAGAAACTGAACAGGCCGAAGACGAAGGCCAGCACCGCGGCCGTGTGTCCGGCCCAGGCCCTCTGCCGTCCGCCGGTTTCCCGAGCTGGGTGCTGGTCACGGGCTTCGGACACGGTGGACTCCTTCAGGTGTTTCTGCTGGGTTCCAAGCGCTGTTCATAGGGCCTTCTCCGCTCCGTGTCGGTCTCTGTCAGAACCTTTCGGTTGCTGATGAGGAAACCCGGGGCGTCCGACCGCACCCCCGTTAAGTTCCCCCTTGATCGTGGACAGCGGGTTTCGGCAGCGGCGTTATCCGCGGCCGTCGGCGGCCCGACCAGCCTCGGCAAGGCCTGCGGGCACACACTATGCGGAGGGTGGACGCACGGGGAGGTTCGGCGATGGCCGGTCCGCAGCAACGTGGGCTGCTGCGGGGCGTGGTGGCGAGCCACGCCATGCCGGCCATCGCCTGCGGCACCCGGCGCACAAGGGACCATCGAACCATCGAACCCATGGTGCGCACAGTGCTGCGGTCGCCGTACTCCAACCACTGGCGACGGATTCTCTCGCCACTGCCGAAGGTTCTGTGTGGGAGGCAGTAGGCGTCGTAGACGACCTGGTCCCCGCGAAGGCGCTGTTGTATCCGCCACAGCTGGTCGAGGAGAGGCCTGCCGAGTGGGATCGTCCTGCGCTGAGGAATGGGCGGGGTGCCGTTGTCGGTGCCGGATGGCATCTGCTGGCTCCGCGCAGCTCCCGGGATTACGGCAACCTGGTGGCCGACCCGCGCTACCTGCCCGAGATTCTGCCCGTGGAGGCCATGACGCCGGCAGCGGCGAACTGCGGCTGGGCGGGGACGACCACTGGCTCGGATGATGACCGCCCGCGGGGCCGCCCGGAAGACCGCCGAGGCCGTACTGAGCACGATGCGGGACGGCACCCAAGGGGCGAGCTGAGTGCGTTCAGCCGCACATCCCCAGCGCGCGTCCCAGAACTGCGGCAGGGGACAACGCCCCGCTGTCGCCAGCCGGGCCGAGCCCCATAGGCAGAAGATGGCTCCGTACCGGCCCAGGCGCAGCCTGGCCAGCTCCGGGACCGGTCCCTGCGCGCCCGGATGTCACCAACGAGTAGGTCGAGGTCAGCCAGGCCGTGGGAAAGGCGCTGTGCCAAGTGTGCGAGCATCGTCCGCGACTCGGTCACTGCCGCCGCCGGTTCCGCCCGGGTTGGCCTCAGCCCACCGCCTTCTTGACGAGCGTGCTGATGCGCTGTTCGTCGGCTGCGGTCAACTCCTTCAGGGCGTAGGCGGTCGGCCACATGGCGCCGTCGTCGAGCGCCGCCTGGTCACTGAATCCGAGCGTGGCATATCTCGACTTGAACTTCTGCGCGCTCTGGAAGTGGCAGATGATCTTGCCGTCTCTGGCGTAGGCGGGCATCCCGTACCAGAGCTTGGGCGTGAGGTCCGGAGCGGCGGCCTTGACGATGGCGTGGATCCGCTCGGCGAGGACCCGGTCCGCCTCCGGCATCTCGGCGATCTTCGCAAGCACATCCCGCTCCGCTGCCGCCTCCTTCTCCGCCCGCGAACCGCGCCGCGCCGCCGTCTGCTTCTGCTCCTGCGCGTGTTCCTTCATCGCGGCCCGTTCTTCGGCAGTGAACCCGTTGTACTCCTCGGCGTCCGTGCCGGAGTTCTCGGCGGACGACTTCGTGTGCTGCACGGCAGATTTCCTCTCGTTCAGGGATGAGGCAGGTCGGGGCGGAAGTTCAGGTCCGGGAGTCAGGACAGTGAAGACGCCGTGGACGGCGCGGGGGTGAGCGACGTGGCGGCCTCCCAGGCAAATCCGTCCGGGTCGGTGAAGGAGCCGGCGGTGCTGCCAAGGACGATGCGGTGCGACCCGGTGCCGTCGACGGGGACGCCGAGGTCCTTGGCCAGGCCGCGGCGTTTGTACAGCGCCAGCTTGACGGGGCTGGACTCGTCGGAGGCGAACTCGGCGTACTTGCCGCCGAAGCTCCTGGCCACGGTCAGGCCCCGGCCGACGTAGAAGTGCTTGCTGGCCTTCACGTCCTCGACGCCGAGCAGGAGGACGATCTCGTCGATCTCGCGGGTGGCCGGGCCGGTGTCCTTCTTCGCCGAGGTCGCGACCTTCCAGATCGTCCCGTCCGGCGCCTGGACGACGCCGCCGTAGCCCCACACCGACTTCGCGGCGGGCTTCAGCACCGTGGCACCGGCGTCCACGGCGGCGCCGAGGTAGCTGTCGACGGTGGCGGGCCGGGACACCGTGAGCGCCAGGGTGAAGCCGCGGAATCCGGCGGAGTGCATCTCGGACGCCCGTAGGCGAATGTGCGTGTCCACTCCGAAGGCGGTGCAGAAGCGGTGGGCGGACTCGGGGTCGGCCACCTCGAGGGTGACGGATGTGATGGACGTGGTGGATGCTGTGGTTGCCATGGCCATCACGCTAGGGGCTGCTCGGTGGCCGGGACTTCTCGATTCCTGACCGGTCTTGCCACCTGCTTCGCCACACACGCCGGCATCCCCTCCATCGTGACCCCAGGCCCCGCATCACCGGCCGTACTTGCGGCATCGGCACGGTCGGCCACCACGCCCGCCGTATCCGCCGCGCGGCGCCGGAAAGCCCCGGGTGGCATGCCGAGCAGCTCGGTGAAGCGGGTGGTGAACGTGCCCAGCGACGCGCAGCCGACCGCGAAGCAGACTTCGGTGACGCTGAGGTCGCCACGCCGCAGCAGCGCCGTCGCGCGCTCGATGCGACGCGTCATCAGGTACGCGTACGGCGACTCGCCGTAGGCGGCCCGGAACTGCCGGCTGAGGTGCCCGGCGGACATGTTCACACCGCGGGCGAGCGCCTCCACGTTCAGCGGCTGCGCGTACTCCCTGTCGATCCGGTCGCGGACGCGCCGCAGCCGCGCGAGATCGGTCAAGCGCTGCGCCTCGACGCGTGCACGCCGCCACTCGGGATGACACACGGGATAACTCCCCTTTCTTTCCTCTTCCAACGACGCCTACCAGCGCCTGGGGTGCCTGCTGAGACAGGCACCCCAGGCACTCGGTGATGAGGGCCGGCCCCGCTGGAGCCGACCAGCAGGTCGAGCAACTGCTGGACAGCAGCGGGACGGACTCCGGGCCCCTGTCCGGTTCAACGAGGATGCGGACGCGGCCCTGGTGGGCGGTCGGCACGGCCGGCGCCTCCGCGATGGTGCCCCGTGCTCATTGCAGGTGTCGCGTTGCCGGCCGGCGCGGCCGCATCGATGCCCGCGCGGCTCAGCGAAGCTCCTGGATGCGGACCAGGTTGCCCGCGGGGTCGCGGAAGGCGCAGTCACGGATGCCGTACGGCTGCTCGGTCGGCTCCTGGACGACCTCGGTGTCACCGGCCTGTACCTTCTCGAACGTGGCGTCGAGGTCCGGGGTGGCCAGCAGGATCCAGCCGTAGGTGCCTTTGGCCATCATCTCGGTGATGGTGCGGCGCTCGTCCTCGGTGACTCCCGGGTCGGCGGCCGGCGGCGCCAGGAGGAGGGACGTGTCGGGCTGACCGGCCGGGCCGACCGTGATCCAGCGCATCCTGCCCTGCCCGACGTCGCTGCGGACCTCGAAGCCGAGAACATCGCGGTAGAAGGCGAGCGACGCGTCCGGGTCGTCGTGCGGTAGGTAACTCGTGTGAATGGTGATGTCCATGGCGAGCAGGCTAGAACCGGCTCCCTGCCTCGCGCTTCTCGATTCCTGATATCCGGCGGTGGATCGAAGACAAAGGGCTTGCAGAGGCGATGCACAGGTGCCCGCCGAGGCACTGCACGCCGCTGGTCCGCAACGCCCCCGCCGCGGGCGGCAGACAGTGAGTGTGTGCCGCCCCTGCGCCACCTTCAGCAGCAGCCCATCCTGCCGCGTCCCCGACCGGTTCGCCTGTTGCCGGATCCGATCGGGGGATTACTCCTCCTGAGCAGCTCGCCCGATTGCGAGCCGAGCGACGGCGTCATAGCTTCAGCGCGTCGGGATCATCCGAAAAAGCCAACATCATCCCTTGTGTTGGCTTTCCCGTGGCATCGAAATGGAGCATTCATGTCGGTCATGACCGGTACCCCGCCCCTGCAGCAGTTCGGCCAGCTCGCCGGCGGTCAGCAGCAGATCGCTCAGATCGTCCAGCAGGCGATCCAGCAGGCCTGCCAGCAGGCGAGCCAGCAGATCGCGCAGCGCATGCAGCAGACGCTGCAGCAGATCCAGCAGGTCCAGCAGCAGCTGCAGCAGCAGGGCATGTCCCATCAGGCCCACCCCTACCTGGCCGTCGCGCTGCACCACACGCTGCACGAGGGCACCCGGCACGCTGTGGAGCAGTCCGTGCAGCAGGCGCTGCCGACCGCGATCCTGACGCTGCTCCAGCAGAGCCAGCAGGGCCCGCAGCAGTGGGGTGGCGGCTTCGGCCAGCCGTCGTTCGGCCAGCCTTACCCGCAGCAGTACCAGCAGCCCGGCTTCGGCCAGATGGGTCAGCCC
>NZ_JBIAXG010000086.1:0-17886 GCF_042896465.1 Streptomyces sp. NPDC001292 | reverse complement strand
TACGCGGACGACCCTCCGCCTTGCGATGCACCGCACCAGACGCCGCGGGGCCCGCCCTCCGGGCGGACGGCGCTACTTTCGAAACACGCCCTAGCAGACGCGGGATCAACCGCCTCAAGCGCGGCGGATGTGACTCAGGCCCCCCGTCACCACCCGTACTGCCGGCCACGTCACCGCTGCCGGGGAATGCGGGCATCGCCCAGGAGGTCGCCGGGCGGGTCGGCAAGCTGGTGGACACCGTCGCGGGCGGCGGCATGGCAGGGGCCGAGGAGGCCGTGGCCGAGTTGGAAGCCCTGTTGGACCGGCCGACCGTGGCGGCGCTCGGCGGGGTCGCCGACGCCCTCGCCGAGGCGGGAGCGGCAGGCGCGCTGCGGCGCTCGCTGGCGGCCGCCCCGTGTCACACAGCGCTGACGCCGACCCCTCCAACCCGCCCCTGATGATTCTGGAGCCACCTGGGGTGTCGCAGGCCGCAGGCTTCCTCGTGACCGTCTCTTTCGACGAGTTGTGGAACGCCGTCGCCGGTGCCGGGCTCGGCGGCCGCGTCCGGGAAGATGCGCAGGCCAGGCAGGAGTTCCTCGACCATCACAAGGACCTCGAAGGGCTCTACCAGCGGGCGGCTTCAGCAGGCCACGCCGTGGTCAAAGCGGTGTGGGCTTGAGACGTGGTCACGTGCCGGTTACAGCCATTCGTCGACGGCGGCGACCAGCACGGTCGCTTCGTAGCGGACAGCAAGTGCGTCGTATCGCGTGGCGACGGCCCGGTGCCGCTTCAGCCGGTTGACGCGCTTGATCAATCAAGATCTTGATCAACTTTCGCAACAGGCCCTAGAAACCCAGGTCGCTCAGCCCCGGGTGGTCGTCGGGACGGCGGCCAAGGGGCCAGTGATACTTGCGTTCCTCTTCCTTGATGGGAAGGTCGTTGATACATGCCAGGCGGACCCGCATCAGGCCCTGCTCGTCGAACTCCCAGTTCTCGTTTCCGTAGGAGCGGAACCAGTTGCCCGAGTCGTCGTGGCACTCGTAGGCGAAGCGGACGGCGATGCGGTTCCCCTCGAATGCCCACAGCTCCTTGATGAGTCGGTAGTCCAGTTCCCTCGTCCACTTCCTGGTGAGGAAGGCGACGATCTCCTCACGCCCGTTGATGAATTCGGCACGGTTGCGCCAGCGACTGCCGACCGTATAGGCGAGGGCCACACGCTCAGGATCCCGGGTGTTCCATGCGTCCTCGGCGAAGCGGACCTTCTCGATCGCGCTCTCCCGGGTGAACGGGGGAACAGGGGGCTTCGAGACCATGAATTCTCCCAGGGCGTCACGGTTTCAAGATCCATTGCCCGCCTCCGGCTGTACACCGGGCAGGCAGGCCGTGCAGTCCGGGTGCGAGCAGCGCACCGGCCCCCGACCGAAGCCACGCGACCTACGTTCTGCGGCGGCTGTACCGGTGATGGCCAACGTGAGGCCGGTCCGGACGCCGCCATGCCGACTCGGTGCGTTCGGCCATTCATTCCATACCGATCACCCGCGTGATCGCAACAGCGGACCTGAGGTCCATGACTGCTCCGCCGACCGGGCCGTTGGCATGCCAACGCCTCCGCCGCCGTCGCCACCGTTTCTCACCGTCCGGTCGCTTCGGCGGCCAGCGGCGCGGCGGGCCGGCAGCGGCTGGCATGCTGCCCCTGTGCAAGACCACCCGGACGACTACAGGTAGAGCGCTCGCTGCAGCAGCGGCACGCGCCCATTCGGCCCCGCCTTGCAGGCAGGGGCCATGACCCTGGTCCAGGGGCCGGGCTGCTCATTCGGGTCATCGAGCGCAGCGGATGGGCCGGCCCGGGGCGGTCCACTGATTGGGGGTTGTCGCCCTTCCGGTCACAGCCGTGATGGGCCAAGACCGCGTGGATCCGCTTACGCATCGCCGTGCGCAGCCACACCAACTGGGCGTAGGTGGTCTCACCCGCGGTGGTGGGACCGAGTACCGCGTCGATGAGCGTGCGGGCCAGGTCACCGGCACAGCCTCCCTGCCGCTCTCCCGAAGCGGGTGCCACAGGGTTGCATCCTGCCGGGGTCGGCACAGGCTGAAGGGCCGGCTCAGGACGGTTTTCTCCGGGGCTGACTTTATCGGGGGTCACGCCCGCAGTCCGGGCACAAGCGTGTACGAGCTACTCGGCGCAGCTCTACTAGGTTCTGCGGCGCAGGCTTCGCACGAAGAGCGGCACCGACAGCAGGAGCAGGGCTCCTTCGACGGCCAGGCTGACCAGTCCGAGCGGTTCCGTCCAATTGCCGATGTCGTCGCTGTAGGCGGGGAGTCCCGTCCCCCTGGAGAGGATGTAGCCCAGCAGGGGGCCGACGGCGACCCCGGCTGCCAGCAGCCATCCCAGTCGGACGAGGCCGATGAGGAGCAGCACGGCGGCGACCACGGCCGCGATCTCCAGGACGTGGTAGGCGACGCCGACATAGTAGGGGTCTCTCGTCGTCGTGATGCCGCCTTGGTCCACGACATGGATGGCGGCCACCACGAGACACAGAAGAACTCCCGCCCACCTGGCCACCCAGGTGGCCTCCGGCGCCATCGCGATGTGGTGTGACATGCGGAGACACCTTCTCCCTCCTTCGGCAGCGCGTGTCCGCCGTGCCGCGATTCCATCTGCCCGGTCGGCTCCCGAAGAGGCAGCGCGCCGCACCTGCGTCAGGTCCCAGCCTCAGCGGACGGCTGCTCGCCGTCGCCTCCGACGGTGCAGACGAGTGACATGGAAGAGGCGCCGTCGCGGGCGGCGCTCCTCCACCCGCGGCCCAGGCGTCCATGGCGTTCAGACGTCGCGGGCCTGGTGGGCAAAGCACCGTTACCGCGTAAGGGCTCCGGCTCCGACGCCACCAGTGTTCGAGGCCGGCGTTGCGGACCGTTGGCGCGAGAAGCGACGTGGCACGGGCGGCGTGCGCCGTGCACAGTGCCGTAGCAACCTGGAGGCATGGCCGTGATCCGCCCGCGATCACGCGCCCGTGGCAGGCGGCGCGGGTCGGGTCACTGAGCAGGGTGACGACCCGCGGTGGTGCGCAACGAAAGGTGACCCATGAAGTGCGCAGTGATCGGCGGTACCGGCCTGATCGGGTCGCAGGTCGTGAAGAAACTCAACGCGGCGGGACACGAAGCCGTGCCGCTCTCGCTGTCCAGAGGCGTGGACGTGATCACCGGCCAGGGCCTGGAGGAGGCGGTTGCCGGCGCCGACGTCGTCATCAACCTGACGAACTCCCCGACCTTCGACGAGGCTTCCCTCACGTTCTTCCAGACCTCCATGGACAACATCCTGGCCGCCAGTCACAAGGGCGGGGTCGGGCACGTCGTCATCCTCTCGATCGTCGGCACCGACCAGGTGCCCGACTTCGCCTACTACCGGGCCAAGACCCTGCAGGAAAACATCCTCAAGGCCGGGCGGATCCCCTACTCGATCGTCCGCGCCACCCAGTTCATGGAGTTCATCGACGCCGTCCTGTCCTCGACCACCGAGGGCGACACCATCCGCCTGCCCAGCACCCTGATCCAGCCGATCGCCGCCGAGGACGTCTCCGACACCGTCACCGATGTCGCCGTCGGCCCCCCTTTGAACAGCACCCTCAACATCGCTGGGCCCGACGTCTTCTCCCTCGACGAACTCGGCCGGATCACTCTGAACGCCCGCCCCGACGGACGCACAGTCGTCACCGATGACACCGCGGGCATGTTCGCCGCCGTCCACGGCGACGCCATCATCGCCAAGGGCGACGCCCGTATCGCCCCCACCCACTACGGCGACTGGCTCTCCTGAAGCACCCGGCCCACCCCTGGATGCCTCACGGTGCAGTCGTTGGTGTCCCGGCCGTGAGGGTGAAGGCGAGCGGGCGGCCGTCACCGTCGCAGGCCAGGTGGATTTTGCTGGTCAGGCCGCCCCGGGAGGGTCCGAGTGCCGGGCTGCGGGCCCCCGTTTCGGGCCCCCGGCGGCGTGCTGGTGGGCGTGGACTACGGCAGAGTCGGCCGACACCAGCCAGTCGATGTATCCGGCCGCGTCGGGGTTCGCCCGGGCGGCCCGCAGCATCCGCTCGAAGGTGCCGTCCAGCGCCCATCGGCGGAAGCGGGTGTGCAGCGTGGCCACGGGCCGCACCGCTCGGGCACGTCCCGCCAGGCCGTCCCGGTGCGGAACTTCCACACGATCCCATCGAGCACCTTCCGGTCGTCCAGCCGCTTCCGGCCCCGCGGAGACGCGGGCAGCAACGGACGGACGAACCCCACTCGGAGGGACGGGTGTGCGGGAGCCATGCCGGGCATGAACGGTCCGTGAACGGGTTGGAAGCGTACGGGGGTTGGATGACGGTCGGCGGAGCGTGCCGCGCGGGAGCCGCGGGATGGGGCGAAGGCAACTACCGGAGGGCCGGAAGGACCGGGTGGATGCCGACCGCGGTCATGGCGAGGGCCGCGATGGCGGAGAGGTGACCACCGGCGAGGGATCATTGCGCCCCACCGGACACGGCCGCTGAACCTGCGCATGAGCACCGAGGGATTGGCCATGACTCCTGCTGGGGGTGCCGAAGACGCCGGCCCGCTCCGCCCGTGCCGCGGCCCGGCAGTCGGCCGGCTTGCATCCGGCATGCGATCACATTCCCCGTCCTGTTCCGCGTCGCGGCGAGCTGCCGCGGGACCCACTCGGATACTGAACGGCGAGTCAGGATGACTGGCCGTTGACAGCAGCTTCGCAGGATCCCAATACTGACTGGCGATTCAGTAGATTTCTCTGTCGTCGCGTACGTGGAGGGACGTGTCCGTGCTGCCCACCGAGGTGGTTCCACTCACATCCGAACAGTCCGACATCATCGACCTCACCCGCGCTTTCGCCCGGGACCGGATCCGGCCGCGCGCCCGTGCCGTCGACGAGGCCGACACCGAAACGCCTTGGGACCTGTGGAAGGCCGCCGCGGAGGTGGGGATCACCGGGTTCATGCTGCCCGAGGAGTACGGCGGGGGCGGGTTCACCGATGTGTTCACCCAGGTGCTGGTCCAGGAGGAGCTGTGCGTGGGCGACCTCGGGATCGGCAACCTGCTGTGCTCCAACGGCTTCTTCGCCGACCCGGTCCTCGCACTCGGCACCGAGGAACAGAAACGCGTCTGGCTCACGCCGCTGACCGGCCCCGGGACACCTATGACAGCGCTCGCCACCACCGAGCCGGGGGCCGGGTCGGATGCCGCGGCCATCGTCACCACCGCGACTCGCGTGGAAGGCGGCTATCTGCTCACCGGCCAGAAGGCGTGGATCTCCAACGCCGGAGAGGCCGAGTTCTACGTCGTGTTCGCCAAGACCGACCTCACGCAGCGCTCGCGGGGCGTGAGCGCGTTCCTGCTCCGCAAGGACACCGAAGGCGTCGCGTTCGGCGCGCCCATGCGCAAGATGGGCCAGCGCGCCATCGTCTGCCGCGAGATCTTCTTCACCGACGCCTTCGTCCCCGCCGAGAACCGCCTGGGGGAGGAGGGCGAGGGCTTCCACGGACTGATGCGCACCTTCGACATCTCCCGTACCGTGCTCGGCGCCGCGGCGACCGGGGTGGCCCGCGCCGCGTACGAGTACGCCGTCGACTACGCCCGTACCCGCTCCCAGTTCGGCAAGCCGATCATCGAGCACCAGGCCGTCGCCTTCCGGCTGGCGGACATGCGCACCCGCATAGAGCAGGCCCGCCTGATGACCTGGCGCGCCGCCAAGCGGCTCGACGCCGGGCTCGACGCTACGGCCGAGGCCGCGATGGCGAAACTCACCGCGTCGGAGACCGCCGCGTACTGCACCTGGGCCGCGGTCCAGACCCTCGGCGGCTGGGGCTACTCGCGCGAGTACCCCGTCGAGCAGTGGATGCGGGACGCCAAGCTGGAGGAGATCGAGGAAGGCACCTCGGACATCATGCGTCTCGTCATCTCCCGGAGCCTGTGATGACGGCCCGGACCCTCACCGGCGGCGAGGCCGTCGTACGCGCCCTGGCCGCCCACGGAACCGACCTCGCCTTCGGCATCCCCGGCACACACAACCTGGAGATCTACCGCCACCTCGCCGCCCACGGGATCCGGCACATCGCTCCCCGTCATGAACAGGGCGCGGGCTACGCGGCCGACGGCTTCGCCCGCACCACCGGGCGTCCCGGGGTGGCGATCACGACCACCGGACCCGCGTTGCTGAACATCGCCGCCGCCGTCGGCCAGGCGTATTCCGACAGCGTGCCGCTCCTTGTCGTCTCCCCCGGCATGCCACTGCGCCATCCGCGCATCGCCTCGGGGACGCTGCACGAGATGCCCAGCCAGACCGAGGCTTTCCGGCAGCTGACCGGGTTCTCCCACCGGGTCTCCTCAGTGGAGGAGATCGGAGCGGCGATCGCCCGTGCGTTCACCTCGTTCCGCACCGGGCGGCCCCGTCCCGCGCATGTGGAGGTGCCGCTGGACCTGCTGGAGACGGCGGAGCCGGCAGGCCCCCTGCGTCTGGCACCGCCGCACACACCACCGGTCCCGCGGCCCGAGGCGGTGCGGGCCGCGGCGACGGTCCTGGCCGCGGCCCGGCGTCCCGCTCTGGTGCTCGGCGGCGGCGCACACGGAGCGAAGGCGGAAGCCCTGGAACTGGCGGAGCGGCTGGCCGCACCGGTGGCCACCACCGCCAACGGAAAGGGCGTGTTCCCCGAGTCGCACCCGCTGTCCGTCGGAGTCTCGCTGCACAGTCCCGCCGTGCAGAAGTGGCTGACCGACTGCGATGTCGTGGTGGCGGTCGGCACCGAACTCGCCGAGTCGGACCTGTGGGGGCCCACACCCGCGCTGAGCGGCACGCTGGTCCGGGTCGACCTCGACCCGGACCAGATGTACGCCGCGCTGCCCGCCGGCATAGCGCTGGTGGCCGACGCCCGGGTGGCGCTGCGCGCGCTGGTGGACGCGCTGCCCGCCGCAGAATCGGCAACGGACGGCGGAGCCGCGGCCCTGCGCGCGCGCCGCGACGCCGAGACCGCCGAGCGCGACGCGCGCTGGCTGCCCTACCTGGCCGCGATCCGGTCGGTCCTGCCGCCGACAGCTGTCCTCACCTCCGACAGCGCGCAGTGCTGCTACTACGGTGCCCTGCCGCATCTGCCCGTCGAACCGGCCGGGGCGTACCTCCACCCCACCGGCTTCGGCACCCTCGGGTACGCACTGCCCGCCGCCATCGGCGCCAAGGCGGCCGACCCCGAACGCCCGGTCGTCGCGCTCAGCGGGGACGGAGGCCTGCAGTTCACCGTCCAGGAACTGGCGACGGCAAGTGACCTGGGACTTCCGCTGCCCGTCGTCGTCTTCGACAACGGCGGTTACGGCGAGATCCGCGACGAGATGGCCGCCCGCGGTTTCGCCCCGGTGGCCGTCGACCATCCACGAACCGACCTGTCCGCGCTCGCCCGCGCGTACGGCGGTCACGGCGTGCACGCGGCGAACCCCGCCCAGCTCGCCGACGCGCTGCGCACCGCCCTGACCACGCCCGGCCCCACCGTGATCACCGTCGACGAGCGCACCGAGGAGATTGCCCCGTGACCGACACCGCCACCCCGCTGATCTCGCTGACGTGGACGGACCACATCACCGGCCGCCGCGGCCACCTCGTCGTCGACCGGCTGGTCCGCGGCGTGGCCAGCGGCGGACTGCGGATGCGCGAGGGCTGCACCCTCGACGAGGTCGCGGGCCTTGCCCGCGGCATGACGATGAAGGAGGCGCTGCACTACACCCCGGGTGCCCGCTACATCCCGCTCGGCGGCGCCAAGGGCGGCATCGACTGCGATCCGCGAGCCCCGGAGGCATACGGGGTCCTGGTGCGGTATCTGCAGGCGATGCGCCCGTACATCGCGCACTTCTGGACCACCGGGGAGGACCTGGGACTGACCCAGGGCCTGGTCGACAAGGCCGCCGCCGAGGCCGGGCTGACCTCGTCGATCCAGGCGGTGTACCCGCTGCTGGACGACGAGGAAGCGGCACGGCGGAGGCTCGCCGACGCCTTCGCGGTCGAGGTCGACGGGATCGGCCTGGGCGAACTGGCCGGCGGCTGCGGAGTCGCCGAAGCGGTGCTGGCCGCTCTCGACCGGGCACGCCGGCCCTACCAGGACACTCGGGTCGCCCTCCAGGGCCTGGGCACGATGGGCGGGGCCACTGCCCGCTTCCTGACCCGGGCCGGCCTGCGCGTCGTCGCCGTCGCCGACGCGAAGGGCACCGTCGCCAACGCCGACGGGCTCGATGTGGAGGCGCTGCTGGCAGCCCGGGACGCCTTCGGGACCGTGGACCGCGCGGCGCTGCGCGCCGACGACGTGGAACTGCCCGGCGACGCCTGGCTGTCCACGGATGCCGAGGTGCTGGTGCCCGCGGCCATCTCGTACTGCATCGATTCCGTCAACCAGGAGCGGATCACGGCGCGCTGGGTCGTGGAGGCGGCCAACATGCCCGTGCGGCCGGAGGCGGAGGCGCTGCTCACGGCACGCGGGATCACGGTCCTGCCGGACGTGGTCGTCAACTCCGGTACCAACGCCTGGTGGTGGTGGACACTCTTCGGCGACATCGGCGCGGACGCCGACGAGGCCCTGGGACACATCCGCCGCTCGATGCGCACCCTGATCGATCTGATGCTGGCCCGGGCCGAGGCCGACGGCACCACCCCGCGCGCCGCCGCGCACGCCCTGGTCGCGGACCGGCTGCCAGAGATCGCCGCACGCTACGGATGGTACCGGTGACCGCGGCCCGGCCCGGAATACAGGGCCTCGAGCCGCTGTTCGATCCGCGCAGCGTCGCCGTCGTCGGCGCGTCCGACAACCCGGAGAAGTGGGGGTACTGGCTGGCCACGGGAGCCCTGTCGGGCAGGCACCGCCGCGCGGTCCACCTGATCAACCAGAACGGCGGCAGTCTGAACGGGTTTCCCTTCCTGCCAGGTCTGAACGCGCTGGCCGCGCCCCCCGAGCACGTCGTCGTGGCGGTTCCCCCGGCCGCCGTCCGCCAGGTGGTCGTCGACGGTCTGACCACCGGGGCCCGCTGCTTCACCGTCATCACCTCCGGGTGCGCGGCGGACGACGAGAGCGAACTAGCCTCGCTGGTCGCCGTGCACGGGGCACGGTTGCTGGGCCCCAACTGCATGGGAGTCGTCGACACCAGCAGCGAACTGCGGCTCACCTGGGGCGACTTCCCCGCGGGCAGTGTGGGTCTGGTGTCGCAGAGCGGCAATCTGGCTCTGGAGATCGGGCGTTTGCTGGCCCGTGCCGGACAGGGGATGTCCCGCTTCGTCTCCCTCGGCAACCAGTCCGACATCGATGCCGCTGATGCCCTGGAGGCACTGACCCACCACGGGCCGACCCGGGTCGTCGCGGCCTACGTCGAGGACTTCCGGGACGGGCGCCGCATGGTCCAGGCGCTGGCGGCCGCCCGCAGCGCGGGAAAACCGGTGCTCCTGCTCACCGTGGGCCGCAGTACCGCCTCCCAGCGGGCGGCGGCCTCGCACACGGGTGCTCTGGTCAGCCCGTACGCCACGGTGGCCGCCGCCTGCCGGGAGGCGGGCGCGCTGCTCCTCGACAGCGCCGGCGAACTGGTGGACACGGCCGTCGCGCTGCTGTCCCCGGCGCTGCCGGCGGGGCGGCGGGTGGCCGTCGCCGGGGACAGCGGCGGCCAGGGCGCCCTGGCCGCCGACACACTGGCCGCACACGGACTGGAACTGCCCGAACTCTCCCCCGGCACCGTGCAGACGCTCACGGCCCGCCTGCCACCCGGCGCCACACCCCACAATCCGGCCGACCTCGCCGGCGCGGGCGAGGCCGACTTCGGCAACTACGCCCACATCAGCCGCGCCCTGCTCGCGAGCGGTGATGCGGACACCGTGCTGCTCACCGGCTACTTCGGGGACTACGCCACCGCCAATCCCGCACAGGAACAGCGCGAGTGCGAGGTGGCCAGGAGCCTGTGCGCGGCAGTCGACGAGCACCGACGGCCACTCGTGGTGCACTCGATGGCCCGGGACACCGCGGCACTGGCCGTGCTGCGTGCGCACGGCGTCCCCGTGTACGAACGCATCGAGCAGGCGGCCGCGGCACTGGCGGGCGCCGCGCGCTGGCGGGCGTCGAGCGCACGGTCTCTCACGGACCCGGGCCACCCCGCCGTCCCGCCGGTGTCCGACGGGTCGTATCGGACGATCCGAAACCTCCTGCTGTCCCAGGGGCTGCACTTCCCCGACGCGGTGTTCGTCCACACGGCCGACGAGGCGGCTCGAGCCGCCCACCGCTTGGGCTTTCCGCTGGTCCTGAAGGCCATGGGGCTGGCCCACAAGACGGAGGCGGGCGGTGTTGCCCTCGGTCTGCGGGACGAGGCGGAACTGCGCCACGCGTTCGCCGCAATGGCGCGCGGGACGGGCTCCGCGGTCTTCGCCGTCGAGGCGATGGCCGCGCCGGCGCACGCGGTGGAACTCATCGCGGGTGTGCGCCGTGATCCGGTGTTCGGGCCGGTGACCATGGTCGGCCTCGGCGGTGTGACGGCCGAACTGCACGCCGACACCGCGCTCGCGCTCGCTCCGCTCACCGCCGACCGCGCCCGGCAGCTGCTGCTGTCGCTGCACAGTGCTCCTCTGCTGGCCGGGTGGCGCGGCGCACCTCCGGTCGACCTCGACGCCGCCGCGGCGGCACTGGTCCTGCTCGCCGATGTCGCGCTTCGGCATCCGGAGTTGTCCGAGATCGAGGTCAACCCACTGCTCGCACACCCGGGCGGCGTGATCGCCCTGGACGCCCACGCCGTGCCCGTTCCTACCGACGACCTTCCGAAGGGCCACGCCTCATGACTCCCACCCCCCATGGATTCGACGGACGCACCTACATCGTGACCGGCGGCGGCAGCGGAATCGGGCGCGCCATCGCCCTCGCGCTCGGCGCGGCGGGGGCGCAGGTCGTCGTCGCCGGGCGTTCGGCGGACACGTTGGACGAGACCGTCGGCCTGCTCGCCGAGCGCGGTGCCGAAGGGCTCGCCGTCCCGACCGACGTGCGCTCCCCGGAGGCCGTCGACCTACTGGTCGAACGCGCAGTGGAGTACTTCGGCACCCTGGACGGACTGGTCAACAACGCGGCCGGGAACTTCGTCGCCCCGGGTATCGAGCTGAGCCCGAACGGCTGGCGTGCGGTGGTCGACATCGTTCTCAACGGTTCGTTCTTCTGCACCCGTGCCGTTGCGCGCAGGCTGCGTGAACAGGGCACGCCGGGGGCGATCCTGTCGGTGATCGCCACCTACGCCTGGCACGGGCATCCCGGTACGGTGCACTCCGCCGCAGCCAAGGCGGGAGTGCTGGCCATGACGCGCACCCTGGCCGTGGAACTGGCCCCACTGGGCATCCGGTTGAACTGCATCGCCCCCGGCCCCACGGATACCCAGGGCGCGGGCGCGGCTCTGTGGGCCACGGACCAGGCGCGAGCGTCCGTCCTCTCCACCGTCCCGGCCGGCCGTTTCGCCACCCCGGAGGAGATCGCCGACGCCTCGCTGTTCCTGCTCGGTGACCGCGCCTCCTACCTGACCGGCGACTGCCTCACCATCGACGGCGGTCAGTGGCTCGGCAAGCAGGTGTACGGCCGCGACGTGGCCCCGGACGCGTAGTTCCCGGCGGCACGGACGGGCCCGGTCGGCGCATCGCCGACCGGGCCCGGTGTTGTGCGTGTTGCGTACGCCGACTTGTCGGCCGTGAACGCGGCATCTGCCCGGTCGGGGCCGTCCGAGCCGTATCCCGGGCATACCGTTCGTGCCTCGGGGACTTGCGGGCGGATACGAAGAGGCAACCCGGACGGCTGCGCGGCCCGGGGCGGTGGGGCGATTCCTCCCGGGCGGGAACGCCAGGGGGATCAGGTCAGCCTGAACCCTCCAGCCCGATCCGCCGCGCCCGTTGGGGCACGGTCGGCGATCGGCCGCCTGCCAGGGGCCCCGAGTGGTCGTGGCAGGCACCGGGGTGGGGGCCGGCCGCGGTGGACCGGTTCCCGCACACGGCGGCCGGCTCGAGGGCCGGCCGCCGAATGCGAGGGAGGCCTACAGAACTCAGGCCGGGCGCGCGCAGGCCGACCAGGTGGGCATGCCACTTCACCCGCTCACTGCTCGGCCGAGGACTCGGCCGGCGCCCAACGGTGGTCCGGTTCCCGGCCCTCGCGGGCGGCCGCCGCCTCCGCCTCCCGCGCCCGGCGGCGCGCCGGGGCGCCCCAGGCGTAGAACAGAGCGCCGATCCCGAAGAAGAGCAGTAGCAGCACGACCTGGCTGAGGGTGTACTGCAGCCGCTGGCCCGCGAAGCTCGGGGGCAGCGAGTGGGCGGCCGATCCGGCGGTGCCGAACCAGCCCACGCCGAATCCCGGCCACAGCAGGACCACGACGGTGAAGGCGACCAGGCCGGTGGCCAGGACGGTGACCGCCCAGACACCGAACCGTCCGCCGGGCACGCTGTAGGGCCGCAGTGCGTCCGGGTACTTGCGGCGCAGCACCACAAGGCTGGGGAAGGTGATGACGTAGGAGATGAACGTGGTGCTGATGGCGAGACCGAGTCCGGCCGCGAAGTACTTCTCGCCGTCGCCGCTGGTGAGGTTGAGGGCGACGATCAGCAGGATGGACGCCAGGACGGAGGAGAGCAGGTTGACCCGGACCGGGGTGCCGTGGCGCTCGGAGAACTTGCCCAGCCAGGCGGGTCCCGCGCCGTCCGCACAGGCGACCGCCTGCGCCCGGTGGGCGCCCATGGCCCAGGTGACGCCGCTGGTCAGCAGGCCGAGGATGAGTCCGGCCGCCGCGATGCCGCCGAGCACCCAGCCGGCACCGCTGAGGACGACGGTGCCGTCGGGGGCGATGTGTCCGCCGTAGACCGTGAAGACCGCCTTGCAGGCGTCGATGAAGCCCGCAAGGCTGCCGATCTCCTTGGCCGGCAGGACGAAGAGAATGCCGAGGATGGGGCCTCCGTACAGGATCAGCGAGGCGAAACCGGAGCGGAGGATGGACAGTGGGATGTCGCGCCTGGGGTTGGTCATCTCCTCGGCGGCGGAGCTGGGGAGTTCGAAGCCGACGTAGTTGAAGATGAGGACGGGCACGAGGGCGATGAAACCGGTGTACGTGGGACTGAACTGCCCTGCCGGAAGCGCGTGGACGCCGTGCTCGACGGCATAGACGACCACCGAGAAGAGGAAGAAGCCGAGCAGCACGATCCGGGCCACGGCTCCGATGGTGGGCACCCATTTGCCGACGCGGACCGACTGGATGACGGCGAGGGCGCCGATCCAGATGAAGGCCAGCCCGGCAGCGTACTTCCACAGCCCCGGCAGCGGGGTGAAGAACTCCTCCCAGGTGGTCAGGGCGATGATGCACAGGCTGCCGCCGAGCCACACCGGGTTGGACAGCCAGTAGAGCACCTGGTTGAGGCCTGCGACCAACCGCCCGAAGGCGAGCCGCGTCCAGACGTAGGGACCGCCCTCGACCGGGAAGGCGGCACCGAGTTCGGCGACGAGCAGGCCGTAGGGCAGGAAGAAGACGATGGCGAGGACGGCCATCCAGGTCAGTCCCTGCGGCCCTTGAGCGGCGACCGAGCCGATGGTGTCGAGGCCGACGAGCGTGCAGATCAGGAAGAAGAGCACGTCGATACGGCGCAGCTCCTTGCGGAGACGGGAGCGTTGCTCGCTCCATCCCTCTGACAGATCGGGGGTGCTCAGGCCGGATGATGGGGTCGCTTGGGTCACGGGCACGGCTCCTACGGGCGTGGCGTTGCGGAGTGGACCACCGATGAATACTGACTGAACGGACAGTCAGTAGGGGAGACTGTGGCGCGCGTCGCGCCGGTCGGTCAAGAGAGCGTGAACAGGTTTTTCCGCGACCAGGGGCGATCCTCACGGTGGGTAGGCTGGGCCCGTGACAAGAGTGCGTTTGAGCGTGGCGGAACGGCGCGAGGAGATCCTGAGCACGGCCGTCGGGCAGATCGAGCAGCGTGGTGTGGCGGCCCTGCGCGTTGCCGACGTCGCCGCCGTACTGGGCGTCAGCAGTGCGCTGGTCATCTACCACTTCGAGACCAAGGAGAAGCTGGTGGCGGCGGCCTTCCAGCACGCGGCCGAGGGCGACCTGGCACGACTGCGGTCGATCCTGGGGCGCACCGGCAGCGCCCGGCGGAGGCTGCGTTCCGCGGTGCGGTGGTACTCGCCCACCGGCCAGGCCAAGGGCTGGAAGATCTGGATCGAGGGCTGGGCGGCATCACTACGGGAGACTGAGCTGCGCGCGGTGACCGAGGACCTGGACCGGCAGTGGAAGGCCGCGATCAGCGAGGTGATCGCCGAGGGAGCCGAGGCGGGCGAGTACGTCTGTCCGGATCCGAAGGTGGCTGCCTGGCGGCTGACCGCCCTGCTGGACGGGCTCGCCGTGCAGGCCACCGCCTATGCGGGAGGCCTGCCCAAACGCACCATTCAGGCGTGGGCGGACGAGGCCCTGGCCCGCGAACTCGGGATCGACCCGAGTGAACTCGCGGCGAACTGACCCGGCCCGGCCGTTTTGCGACCAGCGGCGGCTCCGCTCGTCCGTACTGCTGCGCGTCTTCCGCCAGGAGGCTGTTTGTGTCCGGCCAGGCTGACCATCGGGCCGGCCTCGCAGGTGACCGGGGGGAGAGCGACGACACCGGCGCCGCCCCGAAGCAGCTTCTCGTCAGCTCGTCGGGATCGGCACCGCGATCGCCGAGGCCGGACTGACCGTCCGCTACACCACCACGCGAGCCCTGGTGAACGAGCTTGCCGAGGCGGAGGCCGCCAAGCGCCTCTCGTCGCGGATCGCCCGCTACAACAAGGTCGACCTTCTGTCTCTGGACGGGTTCGGCTAGGCGAACCCGGACAAGAAGGGCTCCAAGCTGCTGTTCCAGATCTTCACGGAGCGGGAGGAACGCAAGGCCACGGCGGTCGCGACGTACTCCCCGTTCGCTGAGTGGGAGAAGACGTTCGGCGACCGCCGGCTCTGCGTGGCCATCGCCGACCTCTCACCTTCCGCGGCACTCTGCTCCAGACCGGCACCGAGTCCCACCGACTCCAGGCCACCTGCGACGAACGCGAAACCCACTGATGGAGGACCCCTGTGACTTCGTGCCTGAGGGCCATCCCGACACTGTCACGCCGACAGCGCTCGTGGTGAGTTACAGCCGCACGAAGCTCACCATGAGCACAGCCAGGGACAGCAGTAGCATGCCCAGGCAGTTGACCCAGAACGCGGAGTTCAAGGCTCGCGCGCGAATGTGGGATGCGGCGGCCGCCAGGAAGTAGACAACGATCGCAGCAGTGGTCGTCATGGCGACGCCGGGCACCCAGAGCCCGGCGATGAGCCCCACTACGGAGGCCGCCTTGAGGGTGATCAGCGCCCACCACCAGTCGCGCGGGAACCGTACGCCGTCCAGGCAGTCGACGATGAATCTCGGTGGACGGAGCATCATTGCGGCGTCGCCCGCCTGTATCCCGAGCAGGATCAGGATTGGCCAGACGGGAGACGGGAGCTCAGAGAGGGTCATCGGTCATCCTCTTCGTATACGGTGACGAATTCGGCGGTGCGCCGGATCCCGGTCGCCGTCTGCCGCCGGTCGGTGGATCCCGCGGCAAGCAGCATCAGCTCACCCAGGTAGCTGGTGAACATCACCTGCGCACCGTGCCGGGCGCGGGGGCCGGGTATTCCCGCCTTCACCATCGCGGCGGTGAGATTGTCCTCGGTCAGCGTGCGCAGCCCGCCGAGGGCCGCGTTCCCGGGTTGACCGCGGGTCAGGGCCCGGAAGTACGAGCGCGCGAGTTCGTCGTTCTCGGCGAACAAATCGAGGAACGGGTCGAAGTAATGAGCCAGGTAGTCGACTGCGGAGGCCGCGGACTCCGCCGCCGGTGGGGCGGGGATGCGGGCGGCGATGGCTTGGTCGTAGACAAGGCTCAACAGAGACTCCTTGTCCCCCACTGCCATGACGGCACCCACGGAAACACCCGCCTCCGCCGCGATCTGCCGCACCGTTGTGCCCTGGAAGCCACGCTCCTGGAAGAGTCTTTCGGCGGCCTCGATGATGCGGGTGGTGGTCCGCCGTTTTCGTTCGGCGCGAGTTGCCTGAACGCGTTCAGTGAACATGTTCAGAAGATAGTCGGCGCGGCTACACCGACGCAATGGTGTCGGTCAGCACGGTTTCCGAACGGAGGCCAGGGGCCGGGACGAACGCGGCGACGGCAGCACGGGGTGGTTCGCGAAGACCTCCTTCAGGAGGGCATCCATCGCGGCCAGGTCCGCCGGATCCGTCTCCTGCACGCCCTCGGACACCCTGTCGGCCAGGTCGCGGAGATCCGCGTAGTACGGATCCCACCCCGCTTCGTCGTGCAGTTGCTGCGCCACGGGAGACGCAACCGACTGAAGCAGGATGAGAGCCGCCTTGCATTGCTGGTCAGTGACACAACCACCGGAGTACGTCTCCTCCGCAGTGAGGCCCGTGTACTGAAGCGCAGCGGATCTCGTCGCCCTCATCTCATCCGGCTTCACCCTCGGGGCCGTCGTCGTATCCGGCTTCACCGTCGGGGCCGTCACCGCAGCCGGCTCCTCTTCCCTGGTCGTGCTCTGTTTACCGGCCTCCCCGCTGCACGCCGTCATCACCACCAGTGCCCCGCCCACGGCCAGCCCGGACACGCCGCGGCCGACCCACCTTCGGATCTTCATACGCGGAACGCAGCAGTTCGCCGGCGACGAGCTGTTCTCAGTCGAGGTCGAGGGCCGAGCGGCACCGCGAGGCCACGGCCACGACAAGTCTCAGGTCAGCCTCCGCACGGGAAGGGCCGCTCCAGCATCAATCCGTCGCCGGCCACACCTCGGGCCCGCCGCCATGCCACTCCACCAGGGGTGACATCGCCACGTCCAGTTCGTCCAAGCCTTCCACGCCGGCCCGTTCCATGAAGACTGATAGGTCGTGCAGGCTGTAGGCCGTGCCGAGGGTGGTCCCGTCGGCTCGCACCTGCCGGCCGCCACCTTTCCCGGGCGGGTCCACGATCACGCGAGCAGCCATGCCACCATCCTGCGGCCGGGCCGTGCGGAACGCATCGCGGCGTGGATCAGTCGAGGTACCGGAGCGCAGCATCGGGCTGGCAGTGCCCACACACCTGTACCCCCTCGGTCAGCGCCCGCAGCGCCATGTCCCACGGCACCCCCTTCCACCGCTTGCCTGCCATATGGGCGCCGCCGACGTGCACGGTGATCGGCAGAGCATCCCGGTTCGGGCCGTGCTCCAGCATGAGTCGGGTGATGCCCATACCGGTCAGTCCTTCGCGAGGGTGGCGGGGTCCGGCGGGGCGACCGGCGCCGGCGGCGGCTCGTCGGGCAGCCCCACGGCGTGTTCGGGGATCGGCACGACGGCGACCATGCCAATGAGTGCTTCCGCCATGTAGCGCGCGACGCTGGGGTCGTACTGAGCCTGCTCGGCGCTCACGCGCTCGGCGGAGTCTCACGAGCCCAGTCGAAAGGCATCGGCGCGCCCTGCGGGATCACCCAAGGGTGGGGATAGCGTGCGTGACAACTGGTGCAGCGCGCGACAAACGGACCTACCTCGGGGTTCGTGAGAACGCTGTAGTGGCTGGAGAGCTGAGCCGGGAGCATGTACCCGTTCGCCGTCGTCTCCAAGCCGGGCCACTCCGGCGAGCATTGGCACGGGCGCTCCACCGCGAACGGGTCGCCGTCAGAAGTCTTGGCCGTCCTCTTGAAGAGCTTGGCGAAGTTCTCGCTTATCGACACGACGGCGGTCTCCCCTTCACTGTGCCCGGCTCTCGGGCCTCCAGACATTGATGTGCTCCCTGGCCTAAAGTCCAGGGATTCCGGCCTGGGTCGTCTGACCCTTCCGGGGGCTTCCTGCTTCAACGCGCTGTGCGGGCACGTGTGCCC
>NZ_JBIAXG010000085.1:0-19363 GCF_042896465.1 Streptomyces sp. NPDC001292 | reverse complement strand
CCGGTCGCCCTCGGGAGCAGGCAGCCAGCCTGGTCCAGGGCAGGCCCGTCGCCGGCCGAGGGCCGCGGGGTGGGGCGGAGGTCCCGTAGTAGTCCGAGCGCGCGAGAGGCGTGCACATGTTTCGGCTACGAGCGGCGCCTGCTCGTCACGGCATGTACCGCCGTGGCGAGGGCCAGCGCCGCGAACCCCAGACTTGCCACGCCAAGCACCGCCCAGGAGATCGGCCGCGAGGCGGGCACATGGGCGCCGTGTACCCAGCGGATGACGAAATTGGTGGTCGCGGCGACGGGGAAGGAGTAGATCCAGAAACCGGTGCCGAACGACTGCTGCCGCAGATGGGGCAGCAGGAAGACGAGGATGAGGATGGTGAAGACCACCAGGCCGGCGAAGCCGTGTCCGATGGCGTCGACCGGGCCGGGGTGTGCGGCCATCCAGGCCAGACCGCCCACGGTCGGCGGGATGCCGAACACGGCGAGAGTCGGACGGGCCGGCGCCGGCAGAGCGCTGCCCACCAGGCTGCCGAGAATGACCGCGCCGAAGGCGAGCCAGTACAGCAGTCCGACGGCGAAGGCGCCGTCCGCGACTTCAGGAAGCCCCAGCGTGGTCGCGGCGATGCTGGCGATGAACGGTCCCGACGACACCGGCAGCAGATAGCCCGGGTGGAGCGGGGAGGAGCTGAGCGTTCCGGTGAGCCAGTGGGCCAGCAATCTGGCGGCGATCACCGCGGTGACCACAGCGAACACGGCGTATGCCCCGCGTGCGGCGTCGAGCCCGAACCGGGAGAAGTGTGCGGTGAAGAGCATGCCGACGATGGGGACATAGGCGAGTGCGAAGCCCTGGCCCGGATGGCGCAGATCCTTCAGCAGGTTCGACCAGTGTGCTCCGCCGTGGCGGAAGTACTCCGCCAGAAGAACCAGCCACACCAGCCCGCTGACCACGAACAGCCCGTCACTGACCCAGAGGGGAGCGGACACGACCAACGCTGCGGTCCGCCATGCGCCACCGAGGCCGGCGGTGCCGAGCGAGACGGAGAGCAGTCCGATGCGCGCGGACCGCCGCCCTCGCCGAAGGTCGTCCTCACCTGGGGCGACCGCCTCGTCGGGTGAGGGGCCGACCGGAGGCGTGTCCACCGGCACGGTCCCGTCCGTCAGTGACTTCATGGAAAGCCTCTTCTTCTCCTTGCTACAGGATGGGGGGACATCACCAGTGTAAGGTGACCAGTCGTCTTGAAGAGAGCGCCCCCGGCTCCGCTGCGTTTTCGCGGGTGGTTGTCGTGGTGACGGTGAATCAGGTCCATGCGCGCGCCGCTGTTCAGGCACTATCGCGTGGCGTGATCACTCAGGGCTCCATCGTGCTCGTGATCGGTCGGGATTGATCACGTGAGTCCGAGGGTTACCAGCAGCCGGGTTGTGTCCCGCCCGTGATGGTGCAGGCCCTCGGCGATGTTGTCCCGCCCCGCCAAGCGGAGCGCGCTGTGATGGCCAGATTCGGCAGGGAGGCCATCGCTCGCGGCGCACTGCCGGTCCGCACGCACGGTAACCTCCGAACACCGGCACGGTCGCCCCGGAGAGCGCCCCCCGCTCGAGGCGCGCGAGCGCTCCTCGTGGACCGTGAGCGCGCGATGGGCCATCATCGCGGGGATCCCGATCGCCGCTCCGGTGTCGAAGGAGACATCGTCCGGCAGGGGAAACGGCAAGGTGCTCCGGTACGACGGTGCACTGCTGCGCAGTTCCCGTCGGCTGGCGAGAGGCCTCCTCCCGCAGCTAGACGCGCTGTCCCATCCTCAGCCCTCGCACTCCGGGCCCCACGGCGTCAACCCGTCCGGCGCCGTAACTGTGAGGAACCACGAGCGGAAACGGCGCGGGCCGACCTCCGCCCTGGCGGGACTTCGGCCCCGAGACCACCACCTGGACACGGACCTCGCGCCCCTCAGGCTCGGGCACCTCGCGGTCGACCAGACGCAGCACCTCCGCCGCGGGCCCGGTCCTCTCGTATACAAACGGCTTTCATCATCACACCTCTCGGTCAACGAACCCCGGTGGGGCCAGGATTGGGCATTGTGGCGACGGCCGGCCGGGATCGGAGCGCCGGCTAGGCCGTCTCGCGCGGTCCGGGCACGAGCAGCCTGTCGAAGACATTCGCGAAGAAGGCGTCGAACGGCTTCGCCGAGCGGCTGCTGCGAGCCGCCACGAGAGCCCCTTCCCAAGCGGACAACAGGAACAGTGCGGTCGCATCCGGGTCGAGCGAGGGGTCGACGTCCCCCGATGTCACCGCGTCGCGCAGCGCACCGGCCAGCGCCCCGCTCCACCGGTCGAAGCTCTCCTGGATCTTGCCGCGCAGCACCTCGCTGTGGTCGGCCACCTCGGCACCGAAGTTCCCGAGCAGACAGCCGCGGGTGTACCCGTACTGCTCCTGCTCATCACGCAGGAACTCGAAGTGCCGACGCATCCGCACCAGCGGCTCGACCGACGGGTCGGACAACTCGCCCAGACGCCTGGTCCCCCCGTACAGCTCCAGTATGGTGACAGCCAGCGCCTCCTTGCTCTCGAAGTGGTTGTAGAACGACCCCTTCGGCACACCGGCGGCGTCCGTGATGTCCTTGACGCCGGCCGCGTTGTAGCCGCGCGTGTGGAACCGGTCTGCCGCCGCGTCGACGATCTCTTCGCGCATGCTCCGCCTAGCCATGAGCACCTCCGTGGCCCAATATGAGCAGTCGTCTTACGGTTGTGTCAAGCGTGTGGGGTCACCTGCTCCCTTCAAGACGACCGGTCATCATGCGCAGGTCGGCAGGTATTGCGACCAGGTACGGCCGGCGGCTCGAACCGTCGCCTCCCACGTGCGGCACGGCCGACTTCCCACTCGTCAAGGACTCGAACTCACAGGGATTTCCATGTCTGATTACCGAGCAATCCAGGTCACCGGCTCACGCGCCTTCTCCACGGTCCAACGCGCCAGGGAAACACCGCGGGCCGGCTTCGTGCGGCTGCGGGTCGAGGCCTGCGGCGTGTGCCACTCGGACACGCTGGCCGTCGAGGGGCTGCGAGCCGACCCCTCGGAACCCGTCGTCCCCGGCCACGAGATCGTCGGCGTGATCGAGGAAGTGGGCGAGGGGGTCAGCGCCTGGCAGCTGGGCGAACGCATGGGCGTCGGGTTCCTCGCCGAGCACTGCGGCGAGTGCGAGTCCTGCCGACGCGCGATCTTCGCTTACTGCGAGAACCAGCAGCGGATGGGTACGACGGTGGACGGTGGATACGCCGAGACCGTGATCGCCCGAGCGAACGGTCTTCTCCGCGTCCCGGAGGGACTTTCCCCGTGGAGGCCGCGCCCTGCAGTGCGCCGGACTGACGTCCTTCATGGGGCTGCGGTCCGTCGAGACGGAGCCGGGAGCCCAGATGGCGGTGCAGGGCATCGGCGGGCTTGGTCACCTCGCCCTGCAGTACGCCGCGCGGCTCGGCTACTGCGTGGCCGCCATCGCGCGCGGCCGGGAGAAGGAGGAATTGGCCCGCTCGCTCGGCGCCGACCACTACATCGACAGCGTCGCCGAAGATCCGGCCCAGGCACTGCGGGACCTGGGCGGGGCTGCCGCCATCATCGCCACGGCGGCCAGCGGCCCTTCCATGTCCCCCTGATGGCCGGACTGCGACCGCACGGCCGGCTCGTCGTACTCGGCGCCGACATGGAACCCATCGCCGTACAGACCGGAGACCTCATCTTCGGCGGCCGCACCGTCAACGGCATCCTCACCGGCACCCCGATCGACCTTCGCTTCAGCCTCACCCACGGCATCCGGCCGACGACCGAGGCACGAGAGTGCGTGATGGACGCAGTCGGTGAGTTGAGCGTCTCGCCCGCGAAGTGGCCAGGGACAGGTCGTCCCGGTGCACCGTCCCGGCCCCCGACCTCGGTCCGTCGCCCCGCCGCTCACGCGGGGCTGGAAGCAGCCCGTTTCCGTGCGCGGTAATTGCGGAGGTTGGCAGCGTTGCCGCAGATGCGAACGTCGTGCCAGACCCCACTGTTGTTACGGGAACGGTCGTAGAAGGCTGCCTCGCAGCGATGGTTCCGGCAGACCTTGAGTCGACGCCAGGTGTCCGCACGCTGAGCCTCGAACACCTCGATCAAGGTGAGCGAAGCCACTCGGCGCCAGCCTGTTCCCCGCGGCTCGGCGCGGATGTGACCGTGCTCGTCCAGGTGGAGCGTGACCGGCGAGGCCAGCACCGACGCAGCCGACGTCTGCGGTGCCGCGGTACCTCTGTCCGGGCTCTGCACCAGGAGGCGCAGATCCCGGCGGAGGGTGCGCAGTTCGTCGAGGTCGCCGCGACCCAGACTGACGTCGGGCGCGGGGCGGTTGGTCTCCCCGCTCCAGTTCGCGACGGCGTGCTCGATCCACTCGCTTGCGTCGTCGGCAGTTGTCAGGAGGTCAGGCTGACGAGGTTTTCCTGCCGAGATCGTGTTGAGCAGATCCTGTACGAAGGCCAGCCCGCCGGGTGCGGGTTCCAGGCCGTAGCGGATCGTTGCTGACCAGTTCATAGCGAGTCCACTCCGTCATCGCCGTAATCGACACAAGCGTTTGAGTCTTGCTCCTTACGTCGACGATAACGCGTCCACGGTGGCGCCCCGCTCCGCTTGCTGAGCCGACCGGAGGCCTACCGTCCCTGGAAGTCCAGGACGGGGCGGGGCTTGCCGGCCTTGTAGGCGGCGACGGCGGAGGCGAGTCCCGCCTTGACGTCTTCCGTTCCAAACAAGGGCATGGCGATGTCGAACATCGTCTCGTCCGCGGCGGCGACGCCGCCCACGGCCCAGGCCCGCAGCAGCGCCTTGTGGGCGGCGTAGGCACGGGTCGGTCCCTTGGCGATCTTCTCCGCGAAGGCCGTGGCCTCCTTCAGGAGGAGTTCGTCGGGCACGACCCTGTTCACCACGCCGGCGTCCGCCATCTCCGAGGCAGGCACTCGCCGCGAGGTCAGGGCCCACTCCGAGGCCCTGGCCCGGCCCGCTCGTTCGGCGGCACGGTAGACCCCGCCGAGCAGGGTGACGATACCCAGACTCTGCTCGGGGTGTCCGAAGTGAGCCGACTCACCGGCAATGATCACGTCTGCGCGCAGGGCCAGCTCGAACCCGCCGCCGAAGCACAGTCCCTGGACAGCGGCCACCACCGGCAACGGCAGTCGCTCGAACGCGTTGAACACGCTCATGTAGCGCTCGAAGAGCGCGCGCAGTTCGTCGGTGTCCATGTCCAGCCAGTCGACGATGTCACCGCCGAAACTGAAGTCCGGCCCTTCGGCCCTCAGCAGTACGGCCCGGGCATCGCTTCGGGTGATCGACCTGACCGCTTCGGCCAGTTCGACGGCCATCTGCTCGTCGATGCGGTTCTGCGGGGGATGGTTCAGCACCACGGTCGCCACACCGTCGGTGAGGGAATACGTCAGGTGGTTCACTGCATGCTCCAAGGTCGTGTCAGGACAGGTGGGCTTTGAACCAAGCACGTGCGGCGCTGCTGGACTCGTCGAAGCGGGACAGGTAGGGGTCGAAGTGTCCGCCGGGGACGAGTACCAGCTTCTTGGGCTCCAGCGCGCGTTCGTACGCCTTGAGGGCCAGATCCGTGACGGTGATCGTGTCGTCCGTGGCGACCACCATCAGCAACGGAGTCGGTGAGACCCGGTCGATCCAAGCACCGGGCTCGTACATCCGGGCAGCGCGTGTGGAGCGGACGGTGACCGAGTTCTCCCAGACACCGTCGGGAACCGGCTGCAGGTAGAAGTCGATCGCATCCTTGGCGCGGTAGGAGGCTGCGACTGCCGGATCGTCGCTGACGATGGTCTGGGTGCGTGGTGCTTCCCCGCGGAACTGGGCACGCTCGTCCTCGGCGAAGGCCTCCTCGATGCCCTTGACCGCCTCGGGCGGGATACGGCGCAGCCCCTGCTCATAGCCGCTGATCGTGGGTACCTGGGCGACGACGCAGCGCAGTCGGCGGTCGGTTGCGCCGAGGACGAGAGCATGGCCGCCTGCGTAACTGGTACCCCACAGGCCGATGCGCTCGGCGTCGACTTCGGGGCGGCTTTCCAGGAAGGAAATGGCGCGGCGCCAGTCGGTGATCTGCTGCCAGGGGTCCACGTCCTGCCGCGGGGTCCCGTCGCTGGCTCCGAAGTTCCGGTGGTCGTGGAGCAGGACGACGAAGCCGTCGTCCGCGAAGGCCTTGGCGAAGCGCTCGAGACCGTGCTCCTTCACCCCGGCATAGCCGTGGGCCATGGTGATCGCCGGGTGTGGTCCGGGACCGTCCGGGACGAACAGCCAACCCCGCAGCGTCGCCCCGCCCTCGGCGGTGAATTCGACATCAGTACGTTCTGCCATGGTGTGTGCCTCTCATAACGCTCTTGGGTGCCGGCCGGTCGGTAAATCAGTGGCCCGCGAGAAAGACGCGCAGCCCGCTAGCCGCGGTCTTCCCCGCCGTCGTAGAAGTGGTCCGGGTCGATGTGGCCATGAAGGCGATCCCGCAGTTCGGCGGAGAACGCCAGGACGGCGCCGAGCGGGCGATGGTGAATGGCGGCCCGGATGATCTTTCCGTCCTCGTTCTTGGTCAGGATGGTGACGCCCCTCATGACCTGCCCGCCGAATGCCGTGGCCTCCCACTCCAGGTAGGTTCGCTGATCGCGGACGGCCTCATGGGTGAAGACCAGCGACTCGTAGACGGCGCTCGCCGTCCCCATGACGTGCCTGACCTGCTCGCGCCCCTGAATCGGTTTCCGCAGCGCACTCGCTTCCAGCGCTACGTCCTCGGCAAAGGCATCACCGAATGCGGCCGAGGATTTCTCGTCGAAGGCCTGTGTCCACTCCTGGGGCCGCACCCCCACGGTGTCGCCTGCCGAGGTCAGCGCCTCGGCAAGGAAGACGTCGAGGCGAGCCGCAACAGCCTCGGGCTGCTCGATGTGCGCCCAGTGTCCCGCCCCGTCGATCACTGCGGTCTGTGCGGCGGTGAAGCGCGGCAGGACGCCCTGCGCGACAATCTCGCCCGTGATGAACCCGTCGTCCGCTCCTCTGAGTACCAGTACCGGGCCGGAGAAGGCGGACGGCTCGGCGCCGTCCTCATGGCCGGTGTTCCAGCAGTCGGCAAGAGCACGCACCACTTCGGGCCGCACCCGCCCGCCGACCACGGCAAGCCGGTCCAGATCGGCGCCGGTGAGCCCGGCCGACAGCCGTTGCCGCACGGCACACTGAGCCGGCACGTCACCGCCCAGGGCGCGGAAGGGTTCGATCGCCTCTTCCGGAAGGTGTGTGCCGGCCAGCGGTACCGGGGTCACCAGTGCGAGGCCGCGTACGCGCTCCTGGCGTACCGCACCCACCAGCTCCACAATCGGGGCCGCCATGCTGTGACCGATGAGCACCACCGGCTTGTCCAGGGCGTCCACGATTGCGCCGACCTCGGAGACGAACCGGTCGAGTGTGAAAGGGCCACGTGCTTCGGCGCGCTCCCCGCACCCTGCCAGGTCCAGTTGCACGGTCTCGACGCCGGTGGTGGTCAGCGCTTCGAGCGCGCCGTCCCAGACATACTGATCATCGAGGAAACCGTGGACGAATACCACCGCGTGCTCGCCGGCGCCGCGACGCCGGAACCTGATGTCCGTGTCCGCCAACCGCTCCGTCCTCAACGCGCCTCCTCCGTCTCGGGGTTGGTGGAGGCCCCCGACGGCGACCACTCCGCTGTGTCGATGGGTGACCAGTCCGTCCCATGGCCATCGAGACGGGTCATGCGCCTGTTCTCATACGACTCGAGCACCGCGGCGTCGAGCGGCGTAGTGAAGACGTTGCTGACAAGGGTGTACTCGGCGGCGAGCCGACCGACCGCGGCCAGGGCGGCCGTGTCGATGCGCCCGCGCTCCAGGTACAAATCGTCCCGGATGTGGAAGTGCTCGATCTTTCCCCAGACGACGTTTTCGCCCCCTGAGCCGACAGGGATGATCCGGTCCACCACGCATTCGAAGGAGATCGGCGAGCCCTTGATGCGAGGTGCTCGGATCGTTTTGCACGGCGCCTTTTCCAGCCCCAGGGCTTCGAACTCATCCACTTCCGAATCGAATTCGAAGGCGGACTGGTGCATCTGATGCGCCTGCGGAAGGGAGGCGAGGTTGGTCACGAATTCACCGGTTTCCCGGATATTGACCAGCGTGTCCTTGAGGGTCACGCCGTCCGACCGCGGTTGCAGGGTGATGGACACCATGGGCGGCTTCCGCCCCACCGCGGTGAAGAAGGAAACGGGAGCGACATTGCCCACGCCTTCCCGGGAAGCGGTGCTCACCCAGGCGATAGCGCGAGGCACGATGCTCCCGATCAGCAATTTGTACGCAGCGGTGGCATCAAGGTCATGCGCGTCAATGATCATCCGCATCCTCCACGACAGTGTGTGTACGCCGATAACCCTCAACTCGACGTCATCATCATGTAATAACCATACAGCGAACACCTATGTCTATCAACCTTGAGGAGCAGGCTCGGTTCATCCAGGGGCCGCCTCCGTCGACCTCCAGCTCGCCACGTCTTTCCGCACCGTTGTCCCAACGACGCGAACCGCCCGCGTGACCGCCCTTTACCGCCGCGCCCCAGCACCGCTGCGATCAGAAGCTGTTGTCTTTTCGATCTTGAGCGGTGGTGGTCGAACGCGGTTCCCGGTTGGGTGATCCTGCCGGGGTGAGGGCATGAAGGCGGGGCCTCCTGAACAGCTCGTGGGTGTCGAATCCATAGAGCAACAGGAGGCCCCGGTGCTGCAGTCTTCCGTGTCGATGGGCGGGCAGTCCAACTCCGCTGCTCCATCGTGTGATTGCCTCGCGCACATGTACGGCAACGCGGCCGACGGGCCCGAGCGGCAGCGCCGGTACCCGACCGACATGACGGATGCGGAGTGGGCCCAGGTCCGGCCGCTGCTGCCGGTGCCCGCCTGGCTGGGCGGACAGGGTGGCCGGCCCGAGGGCTACTGCCACCGAGCGATGCTCGATGCGGTCCGCTACCTCGTCGACAATGGCATCAAGTGGCGGGCGCCCGCCGACTTCCCGCCGTGGGACCGGGTCTACGCATTCTTCCGCCGCTGGCGCGAGAACGGCCTGGTCCAGGAGTTCCACGACCGGCTACGCGCGAAGGTCCGCGAGAAGTTGGGCCGGGATCCGGAGCCGACGGCCGGGGTGATCGACTCCCAGTCCATCAAGGCGGACGCCGTCGTCGGCGCCGACAGCCGCGGCTTCGACGGCGGCAAACTGGTCAACGGCCGCAAGCGGCACGTCGTGGTCGACACCCTCGGCCTCCTGCTGGGCGTGATGGTCACCGCCGCGGATGTCGGCGACCGCACCGCCGCCCAGGCCCTGCTGACGCAGGTGGCCGACGCCCACCACCGCCTCAACCTCATCTGGGCCGACGGCGGCTACACCGGCAGCCTCGTCGAGCACTGCCTGGCCACGTTCGCCCTGGTCCTGGCCATCGTCAAACGCAGCGACGACATGCGCGGCTTCGTGGTCCTGCCCAAGCGGTGGATCGTCGAGCGCCTCTTCGCCCACCTGATGCAAAGTCGCCGCTTGGTACGCGACTTCGAACGCCGCACCAGCAGCGCCGAGGCGATGGTCTACTGGTCGATGACCCTGCTCATGACCCGCCGCCTGGCCCGGCCACCGCGGGCGAGCGTGAACCGTCCCGGCGTCGGCTCGGCCAGCCAGCCGCGGGCCACCAGGCGTTTCGCTTTCGACCGCAGCGCCTCCACACGCGCCGGCACCACCTCCATCCCGAACGTGGCGGCCATCTCCTGGCAGGTCATCGGCCCCTGCCCAAGCCGGGCCCGGTCCGCGAGCGCGTTGAGGATGCGCTGGTAGTCCACCGACAGCGCCGACCACGCCAGTCCCTCGCGCCACACCGGCACCTGCGACTTCGGCTTCGCCGAATCCCCAGGCGCCGACTGCGCGTCCGCATCCGGCGATTCAGCGACGGCCTTTCCCTCTGCAGTGCCGCTGCCCTCCGAAGCCAGCACGGTATCGACCCGCCTGCGGGCGATCACCCACTCCTGCCATTCCAGCTCGGCCGCGGCCAGCTCGGCCTGGATACGGTCAGCTTCCTCACGCAGCCCGTCCACGGCGAGCAGCGAGCTCGTGCTCTTCCAGCAGTCCGACGACCGACGGCATCCGCAACCTCCCCAAGCAGTGACCACCCCACAGGCCACCACTCCCACGGAAGCACCGCTCCTATCCCCGACCAGCAGAAACGCAGCGATCACGCCCGGAAAGACAACAGCTTCTCAGCTCAACGTGTGGATGCGGGCCACTCCTCGCCCTCGTAATCGGGCGTTGCGAAGTCGCCCGACGGCACCCGCAACCCCGACAGGGGTCGGCGTCTGTCATGGCGAAGTGATGTGCGGCGCTCGCTCAGCGAGGAGCGGCGCATCCGAACAGCTCGACGGTGGCAGCCTCGGGCGCCGCGCCTGCCCTCTCAGCGGGACCACGCGTCGCACGGCTCCGCAGTCGGTGCCGGCCAGGACACTGCGGACACCTGGGCGAGCAAGTCAGGGAAGAAGAACCATGAGAAGAGATCCCCGTGCGACCCTGGTCGCGCTGCTGTGCACCGGCGTGCTGGCGGCATGCTCCCCCGGGCCCGATGCGGCCCGCGCGCCGAGCCCCGCCCACACGTCGGCGGCCGCCAAGCCACCGACCGACGGATTGCCGACACAGAACCGAGCCACACCGCGCCACCCGGCCGACGTCGCCGTGGGGTCCGCCGAGCGCGGCCCGGGTCGGTCCGAGGGTGAGGACGCGGTCCCCGCTGTGGCTTCGCCCCTCGGACAACATGAGCAGCAGCCGCGTCCAGTGGCGAAGCCTGCCGGAGTCCGTAGGGGCAGCCGGGAGTGGAGCACCCGGCCAGGCAACCGCGTTCATCGCTGCCTTGCCCTCTGCTTCGAGCCTGCACACTTGCCGCGTCCACGGCGGCCCTCTGCCTGCCGCAGTCCCTGGCGGGGAGCCCTGTGTCAGCCGCGACTTCCTACTCTCCGGCACAGGGACCGCGGGACGTCGCCACCGTCACCTACAACTGGGCGACCAGGCCCATCGGCTGCAGGAAACAGGGGAACCGGTCGAGATCGCCGCGACCGTGCCGCCGATCGCCACAAGGCCCAGTGGCCCGCCGGCGTCAAGGTCAGGGCGGTCATGGCACTGCACCCGCCTACAACGTCCTGACCGAGGACATGACCGCGTACGAGATCACGAGCACGCCCTTGGCCGTGATCCGCGGAACCTGCCTGCGACGGTCAGGTCGGCCGTGAAGCTCTCTCCTTCGCCGCCGACGCGACCGCCAAGAACTCCGCCGGGTTCCACCAGATCGAGATGCACAGTGCGAATCACAACTACTTCAACACACAGTGGTCGCCGGACAGCGGACAGGTCGCCGCCGGCGACGACGCCCACCCCGGTCAGTGCACCACACCCGGTGACTCCACCTACGAGACCCAACTGACCGAAGCCGGCCAACGTCGGCTCGGCGCGGCCTACATCGACGCCTTCTTCCGGCGGTACCTCACCGACGACAAACGCTTCGAGGCGATACTGGGCGGCAAACGGCACTCGCTGGCGCACATCGCCCCCGTCGACGTAACAGCAACTCTCGCTGACTCCGCGCGGTTCCTCCTCCCCCACACAAGCCGGGGCAGGAGGAACCACGCCACGCTGAGGCGGCTCAACGAGAGACTCCTGCTCGATGAACGCCGGATCGGCGACGAAGGAGGCTCTCCGTGACACTCGGCCGCCCGCATGCGGATACCCTCGCGAATGGGCGGCCGATCCTGCGTTGTCGGCTGTTACGCGGGGGGCAGGTAGATCGCCTTCGGTTCCGTGTATTCCAGGAGGGCTTCGGGGCCCAGCTCGCGGCCCATCCCGCTGCCCTTGACGCCGCCGTAGGGAGCTCCGACGTCGATCTGGTAGCCGTTGATCCCGATGGTTCCGGTTTCGATCTGCCGTGCGACGCCGAGTGCGCGGTCGTGGTCACTGCTCCATACCGAGCCGCCGAGACCGTATACGGATTCGTTGGCCAGCCTGATGGCATCGGCGTCATCCTCGTAGCGCACGATCGCCAGCACCGGACCGAAGATTTCTTCCTGAGCGATCGTGGTGCTGTTGTCCACATCGGCGAAGATGGTGGGCGCGACGAAATGGCCACCCTCGAGCCCGTCGAGTCCCAAGGGCCGCTTTCCACCGGTCGTCAGGCGGGCTCCGTCGCTGATGCCCTTGGCGATGTAGGACTCGACTTGCTCCTGCTGCCGGGCGCTGACCATGGGACCGATCTGGGTCGCGGGGTCGAGCGAGTCGCCGATGCGAGCCGATTCGGCGAGTGCGGTGTAAAAGTCGACGACTTCGTCGTACCTGCTGGCCGGGGCGAGGATTCGGGTGCCGGCGAAGCAGGTCTGCCCGTTGTTGAGCAGACTCGCCCCGAACATGGCAGCCGTGTTCGCCTCGAGGTCTGCGTCATCGAGAATGACGGCGGCGGACTTTCCGCCCAGTTCGAGGGTGACGCGGCGCAGCAGCTTCCCGGCATTGGCGGCGATGTCCTGGCCGACCGGAGTGGATCCGGTGAACGAGATCTGGTCCACTCCGGGGTGGGAGACCAGGTAGGAGCCGATCCCGCGGCCGGCGGGAATGATGTTGAGTACGCCGGGCGGAAGGTCGGCCTCGATGACGGCGTCGGCGAGGACACCGGCGTCCAGGACTGCGTCCGACGAGGGCTTCATGACCACGGTGCAGCCCGCCGCGAGTGCGGGCGCGAGCTTGAAGAACGCCAGGACCTCAGGAAAGTTCCACGGTGTGATCGCGGCGACCACCCCGAGGGGCTTGCGGGTGACGAGCGTCTCGCCGCGCCGGTCGTCCGACGGCGTCTGCATGATCACCGACGCGTAGTACCGCAGGAGCTTCTCGGGGACGGAGCCCTCGAACGTCTTCGCAGTGTTGATCGGCATGCCCACCTGGGCGGAGACGAGCTCGGCGGTACGGTCCGACCGCGCCGCGAGAGTGTCGGCCAGCCGCAGCATCGCCGCGGCCCGGTCCGCCGGCGCCCAGTGTGCCCAACCCGCCGGGTCGTCGAACGCACGCCTGGCCGCTGTCACAGCCGCGTCGGTGTCCTGCCTCGACGCGGCCGGGACACTGCCAATCAGCCGGCCGGTGTTGGCCGAGGTCACCTCGATACGGTCCGCGGTTGTCGGGGCCTGCCACGAGCCGTCGATGAGGAATTTGTCGTACTCAGCTATGTCCATCGGGCTGATCTCCTTGTCGATGTGTGGTGTCACGTAATGTGCGGGGTGAATATTTCCGCCTGAACCCACTGGATTCCGCCGGTCAGCGACCGACCTCGAGCACCATCCGGAAGCGCGCGTCGCCGGACAGCATCCGCGCGTACGCGTTTCCGGCCTGTTCCAGGGGAACGGTCTCGATCATCGGGTGGATGTCATGTGCGTGGGCGAAGTCGACGTTGTCCTCGTTGTCGTGAGGCGTGCCGGTCAACGAGCCGACGTACTGGATCCCGAGATGTCCCAGACCGCCAATGCCCTGGACGGCGACGAGGTCGCCCCTACGCGCGGCCGAGGTCACCAGCGCGTGATGCGCCGTCAGGCCCGCACACAGCGGGGCCAGCTCGGCCGCCGGTGTGTCGTCCGGCACCGCGATGAGACCCGACGTCCGGGCCGTGATGTACTCCGCGTACCCACCCTGCTGGCTGTCGCCCAGTACCGGCTGATCGGTGCAGTGCACGAAGTCCCCGCGACGGCACATCTCGCACTCGCCACAGTGCCCGCCCAGGTAGCCCAGACCGACCCGCTGCCCGACGCGCCAACCGGAAACGCCGTCACCGACAGCCTCGATCCGGCCGATGACCTCATGCCCGGGCACTACGTGTATGCCGGGCGGCCGAACTGCCGGTCATGTTCATGATACCCGCCACGTCGCTGTGGCAGACCCCGCACGCCTCGACAGCGATCCGGGCCTGTCCTGCCCCCGGCTGCTCGAGTTCTCGCTCGACGAGGGTGAATTCACCGTCAGCGGTCGCTTCGACAGCGCGATAACTGCTCATGACGTCCTCTTGTCCTTGTCCGTGGCTTGTCGGGCTGGCGTGCATCGCTTCACGAGACCGTGATGTCGGTGAGATCGATGGAGATGATCACGGGTTCGGCGACCCTCTGGTTGTGCTCGTCGGTGAGGTGCACCGAGCGCCTGGTCGGGAAGACGAGTCCGCCGAACGTCTGGTGCTCCCACATGTAGTGCGCCGAGTCGCGGTCGGCGGCACCGAGCACGTCGGGGCGGTAGTCGTGACGCCGGATGAGGCCCTCGGCGTCGATGTAGTAGGTCTGCACCCGGTTGTGGGTGGCGACGTGGTCGGGGAAGGTCACCTGCAGGCGCCGCCAGGTCTCGCCGTTCTCCTCCCAGGGCTCGATCTCCGTGGTGGTGAAGCCCGGCTCGGCGAAGACGAAGGGCTCGGTCAGGTAGGTCCACATGGCATACCCGGCGAAGTACGCGGCGTGTAGACGGTCCCACGGCGTCTCGAGCGTGTGCCCGGCGAAGGACTTCCGCGGCTGGGCGCGCTCCTGCGTCACCTGACTGTCGAGAGTCTCGGTCGAGACACGGTCAGGGGTGTACACCGCGCGCAGCCCGGGCTCCGCGAAGGGCGCGAGGGCAGCCGACTGCCGGTGCAGGTCCAGGGAGATGGTGTACCGGTCGAGCACCCCGGGCTGGCCCTTGAGGCCCCACAGCGCGCCGCCGGCCCGCACCTCGGCCGTGAGCCGAGTAGCGGAGCGCCAGCGGTCCAGGCCGCCATGGGCGGCGATGACGGTATCGAGAAGGTCGGACACGATGGGTTACTCCTTAGTCTTCCTGAAAATGACCGGTCGTCTTATGGAAGGAACGGATTGACTCCAACGCAAGAGAAGACCCTCGCCGAGACTCCGTTGGCCGCGACGACCGGATCCTCGTCCGCCGCCGATATTTCGCTTCACGACGCGGGCCGCACATCGGTCACCCGACCAGGCTCGCGACCGCGGGCTCGAAAGCGGGCATTCGACCGAGGCCCGGGACGGGGAGCGCTCCTAGCGTCGGGGTCATGCGGCGCAGCCGAGCGTCAGCAGTGCTCAAGAAGGCTCGCTCATGCGGCGAGGAAGGCTTCGACGTCGGCGGCGAACTCCTTGTGGTGCTGGAAGAGAAAGCCGTGTGCGGCGTCAGGGTAGATCTTGATCTGTGCGTCCGGTAGCAGGCCGGCCAGCAGGTGGGAGTAGCGCGGAAGGATCATGGGGTCGCTGTCGCCGTTGGCCACGAACACCGGCTGTGTGATCCCTTGTAGCCGCTGGAGCTTGGCGTGGTCCGGGATGCCCCACTGGGTCACCGCGTCGTACTGGGCCTGCCGGGTCTGCCAACTCGTGGGCTCGTCGTGACCCTCGGTCCGTGCCCCGAAGATGCGGTCAGCGGCGGCCTGGCCTGCGGCCAATCCCGTTGGGGTGCTGGGGAAGAAGACGCTCAGATAACCCGTCGGTGACGGTTCGCGCCCGCCGACCGCCCCGATGACGTGCGGGTGCCAGCCGTGCATGCCGGCGGCGCCTCGCGGCGCAGCAGAGGCCAGCACGACCCGATTGACCAGGTCGGGCCGGTGTAGGGCGATCTCCTGGGCGACGAAGCTGCCCAGCGAGAAGCCGAGCAGGTCGACCCGGTCCAGGCCCAGGGCGTCGAGGAACTCGATGGCATCGTCCGCCATCGCTGGGACGGTGTTCGGGGTGCGCCCGGTGCTGGCGCCGACGCCGGTGTTGTCGAACGCGATCACGCGGCGCCCCTGCGCCAGCTCGTCGACGAGCGCCGGGTCCCAGTTGTCCAGGTTTCCGCGGAAGTGCTGCAGCAGCACCAAAGGCGCGCCTGAGCCGACAGTTCGGTACGCGTAGTCCACCCCGTTGGCGGCACTGACCTTGAGCGTCTGAGTCATTGAGTAACTGGTCATGAGATTAGATTATGAATGACATCTAATCTTGTCAAGGGATTGCCACCGAGGGTAGGGTCATGAAGCGTCAGAGAGCCTCGCGTGCAGCGTCGAGAATGTCGTCGGACAGTGGCGAGCCGTGGGTCGCGCGAGCGAGCAGAAGGGCCCCGACCATGGTCGACAGGCGGACCAGGCCGTCATCTCCCTTCTCGACGGCAAGCCAATCGGCAAAGTCGCGCACCCCATCGACGTAGGCCCGGCGTGCCACGGAGCCGTCCTGGTCGCGGGCCATGTCGACGGCCAGCCCGGCGGACGGACAGCCGTCGGCGGCACCGTCGCGATGCTCTGCCGACAGGTACCAGTCGATCAGGCCTCTGCGAGCGGCTTCGCGCTGCCCGTCATGAGCCTCGTCCTGCCTCGCGCGGAGCCCTTCCTGCTCAGCGAACGCCAATGCCGTGGCCTCGCCGACCAGCGCCTCCTTGGAGGCGAACTGCTTGTAGAACCCCCCATGGGTCAGACCGACCGCCTTCATCACATCGGCGACGCTGACGTCGGTCCCCCTTTCCCGGAACAACCGGGCAGCGGTGGCCACCACCCGGGCCCGGTTCTCCTGTGCCTGCGCCTGCGACACGCGCCCCATCGCACTACGTCCGTTCAGATAGATGACGATTGTCACCTATTATAATCCGCAGGCCGACTGTCTGTGCCCTGCGCGACCATGACGACGGACCCCGCCCCGAACAACGAACGGCGGTGCGACAGATGGGACGGCCACCATGGCCCAGTCGGCCACAGCTGGGGCGCCCGCATAAACGCGATCATCGACATGGGGCACTGTCCAGCCGCCTGCTTATGGCCCGGCATGCGCGCAGCCCGCCCGGCTCCTGGTCGAGAAGCCTGAGGACGGCCCCACGCCCGAGAACGTCACCGTGCTGCACGAGCTCGTCGCGAAGGACGCGGACGAACTGGGCGGCTTCGGCTGGGGCTACAACGGCGGCGGCACCAGCCGGGCCGCCGCGGCGATCCTCGCCGACGCCCTCGACCTGGGCGACCTGGACGAGCGCGGGATGTCCACGGTCGCCTATCCCCAGGACGACGCCCTACTTCGTCGCCGGGGCGAGATCGGCGTAGGAGGCCAGGTGGCGGCGGTGGGGAAGCTGGTGCCGTCGCCGACGGTGACCAGCAAGGTGGCGGTGGTCCTGACCGCGACCCCCGGAATCGAGGTCAGGGCCTTCGAAAGAGGGTGAGCCTCCAGCAGGGCTCGATCTGGGTCTCCAAGGCCCGGCGCTGTTCGTGAACGGCGGCGAGCGAGCGGGCCAGGGACGGGATCACGATGTCGAGCGTGCCGGTGCCCGGGACTACGACGGTCTGTTCGTCGGGCGCGTCGAAGACCTCGTCGACGAGCCGCTGTGCCATGCGCGGAAGATGGAGGCGGGCTGGTCCACGATCACCAGGACGGTTCCGAACTTCGCCGCCAGTTTGTCGAAGACGGCCCGCAGCTTCGGCTCGCTATTGGGTAGCTGCTTCTCCAAGACCTTCTTGCGGGCCGGCGTCAGCCCGTGGCCGTGGTGGGCGCTCTTGCCGACGTCCAGGCCGAGAAAACGCCTACGTCGTCGATGTCGTACAACCCATCCTTCCGAACGGGGTTGGTGCGGTGCCGGCCAGGACGTTGGTGCCGTACGCGCGCGCCCACGTTATGCAGACCTGCCTGCCGTCCTCAAGCGGCCTGGCGTTGCGCCAGGCCAGGCGGTGGCCGGACCTCTCATCAGCGTCTCGGACGGCACCCCTCGGGCCCGGGTTGAGTCGGCCTGGGGCGAGGTGCCGGGATTGCTCCCGGTCCGTCTCCCCAGGCCGCTCGCCGAACCCGCCGTGCGCCTCACGACGCAACGGGCTCTCCACGGTCTCTGCCGTTCTGTGTGGTTATGCAGGGACCCAGGGATTGGGGATCTTGTTGCCCCGGTAGCGGTAGCGGGTAACCGGCACTGCTGCCATATCGAACAACTCGGCCCCGTCCACCGAGATCGGCTTCCAGCTCCCATCGGGAGTCCTCAGCCATCGGCGGACGTCCTTCCACCTCCAGCGATGCAGGGTCTGCATCCACTTGACCACCCGCCACCAGACGAAATTCGCCAGGTTGCTCAAGGTGTGTTTGCAGACTGCATGCCTGAAGTAGTTGGCCCAGCCGTGCATGATCAGATTGAGTCTGGCCAGCACCGCCTTGGGATTCTGCTGAGACTTCCTGCGTGTCAGGGCACGGATCCTGTCCTTCAGCGACCGGATGGGCCGGTCCGCGATGAACGTGTAGACGTACCACTTGTCCGTTCCTCGCTTGCGTTTCCACTGGATGCGGAACCCAAGGAAGTCGAACGCCTCACTCATGTGCACGATCCGGGTCTTGGCTGGTGACAGCCGCAGCCCGAGTGGTTCGAGCACTTCAGTGACCTCGTGCTGCAGGTCCTCGACGTCGGCGCGGGAGCCATGCACGAGCACCACAAGATCGTCCGCGTAGCGGGAGATCTTCCAGTTCGGCAGGCCCTTCGCCCGACGCCGGACGCGTCGGGCAGCGGTTCCCATCGTCCCGCCGTCCTTCCATGGCTCCTGCAGGCGCTCATCGAGCGCCGACACCTGGTGGCCGACTTCATGCGCACGGAGGTCGTCCCGCTTCGAGTAGAGGTTTCCGTCCGGTCCGATGAACTGTCCCGCGTCGTCGATCAGCTCGGTCAGCGCATCGACATCGGAGTTGAGCTGGGCGGCTTGGAGGCGCCTTTCGGCTGCACGGAGGCTTTCGGTGTGATCGTCTTTCGGCATCTCCCACTGTTGCGGCAGGCCGCCGACACCGCCCTGCGTTCTGCTCTGGGCAGATTCGTTCAGAACAGAGCTCAGGTGAACCCGGTCATCCGGCCGAGGACCGTTTCGAGAGCCATCCGTCACGACGGCCACATCGGCCGCTCCCGGGTGTGACGCCGAGGGCTTGATGACCTGCAAGCCCTGAGCTCATCCGTCCTCCACCACTCGAACAGCAAAGCGGGACCTTGCTACGTGAAGCGGTGACTTCGGCCGGGTGGCACCGATCGCTGACGTGCGTTCGTTATGCCAGCGGCGCCTTGCCGGTGCGCTGGTCGACTCGTCCGCAACAGCCAGGTGGTGCTTCGTCAGCTCCGTCGATCCGGTGCGACGGGGGCAGGAACGCGCCGAGCACCGTGCGGATGCCCAGCTTGGGGTCGAAATCGGGCTCTGGCATGGCGACCTGATGGAAGATCAGGCCATCGAGGTAGTCGAAGAGGATCCTGCAGTGCTCGCGCGGTGCGGGCGACCCCAGGTCCGCCAGCCACTTCGAGGTCAGTTCGATCAGCGACTCGCGCGCCCGGCTCAGCGGCTCGCGCACCGCGGGGCGGACGATGCCCTCGAGCGC
>NZ_JBIAXG010000084.1:0-20303 GCF_042896465.1 Streptomyces sp. NPDC001292 | reverse complement strand
AGGTCGCTCGCCAGCACGCCAAGGTGGCGGACCGGCGCCGGGACTGGCACCACAAGGCTTCCACGCAGATCATTCGCGACAACCAAGCGGTGTACCTGTGCCGGCTGTCGATGCAACGCCGCGCACCGCGTAAGGTCAATGGCGTTGGCATAAGCGGTGCGAGGAGTCCGAGGAGGTCGGGATGCCGAAACCGGTGGTCCCCGAGGAGAAGCGACGGCGGCGCCGCCCCACCCGGAGCGGCACCGTGCTGTCCGAGACACTGATCGTCGACGCCGCGCTGCGCCTGCTGCGGGAGCACGGCAGCGCGGGACTGACCGCCCGCCGCCTCGGCCTGGCGCTCGACTGCGACCCGAGCGCCCTCTACCGCTACTTCCGCGGCATGGACGACCTCACCCTGGCGATCGGCGACGCCCTCATCGGCCGGGCGCTGGCCGGCTGGGAGCCGACCGGGCGGTGGCGGGCCGACCTGCGCGAGATGGGCCTGCGCATCCACTCCGCGTACGTCGCGCATCCGCAGGCCGCGGTGGTGACCGCCAACCGCGTCTCCGGCCGGGCCAACGAGCTGGCCGCCGACGAGGCCGTCCTGGGCGTGCTGCGCCGGGCCGGTTTCCCGCTGCCCGACACGGTGCGGATCTACCACGCCTTCGTCGACCAGACCCTCGCCTTCGCCGCGCTCGACGCCGCCTCCCTGGCCCTGCCGAGCGCCGCCCTGCGCGCCGACGAGGAGATGTGGCGCTCGACCTACGCCCGGCTGCCCGCCACCACGCATCCGCGCATCGCCGAGGCGGCGCCCCTGCTCGCCACCCGCATGGTCACCAGCGCCTACCCGACGGCCCTGGACATGCTGCTCGACAGCGCGGCGGCCCAGCTGGACCGCGTGCGCGGCAGCGGGCCGGATCCGGGTGGTCCGAGGTCCCGGCCGGTGCTGCGACACTGAACAGCGCACAGATGGATGTAACAAGCAACCAGGAAGCCCGTGGACACCAGCGAGAGCACCGACGGCAGCACCGCACCGCACAGCGACGCCCCGGACCCGTCAAGAGCCGGCCGGCGCGGCTGGCGCCGCTGGGCCATGGACACCCGGCCGCTGCGCCGCCCCGCCTTCCGCCGGCTGTGGTCCTCGACCATCGTCACCGCGGTGGGCAGCCAGCTCACCGCCGTCGCCGTGCCCAAGCAGATCTACGACATCACCGGATCCTCGGCGTGGGTCGGCTACGCCAGCCTCGCCGGCCTGGTCCCGATGGTCGTGTTCGCGCTGTGGGGCGGCGCGGTCGCGGACACGATGGACCGCCGCAAGCTGCTGCTGATCACCAACAGCGGGATCGCCGTCACCTCGGTGCTGTTCTGGTTGCAGGCCGTGGCCCGGTTCGACTCGGTCGTGGTGCTGATGGTGCTGCTCGCCGTGCAGCAGGCCTTCTTCGGGCTGAACTCCCCGGCCCGCAACGCCTCCATCGCCCGGCTGGTCCCGGCCGAGGAACTGCCCGCCGCCAACGCCCTCGGGTCGACCGTCATGCAGACCGGGCTGGTGGCCGGGCCGCTGCTGGCCGGCGCGCTCATCCCCGTCATCGGGTTGCCCGAGCTGTACCTCATCGACGCCGTGGCCCTGTGCGTCACCGTGTGGGCGGTGCTGCGCCTGCCCGCGCTGCCGCCCCTGGCCGGATCCGCCGTGCGCCGCGCGGGGGTGCGGGAGATAGCCGACGGGTTCCGCTACATCTCCGGGCACAAGGTGCTGCTGCTGTCGTTCCTCGCCGACATCATCGCCATGGTCTGCGGAATGCCCCGCGCCCTGTTCCCGCAGCTCGCCGCCGAGACGTACGCCCCCTACGGGGAAGGACTCGCGCTCGGCCTGCTGTTCGCGGCCATCCCGGTCGGCGCGGTGATCGGCGGGCTGTTCTCCGGCACCTTCTCCCGGGCGCGCCGGCACGGCTGGATGGTGATCGGCGCGGTCACCGCCTGGGGAGCGGCCGTCACCGGGTTCGGGCTGAGCCGCAGCCTGTGGTTCGCGGTGGTTTTCCTGGCGGCCGCAGGAGTCGCCGACATGGTCTCCATGGTGTTCCGCGGCGCCATCCTGCTGTCCGCCGCCACCGACGAGATGCGCGGCCGTATGCAGGGCGTCTTCACGGTCGTCGTCGCGGGCGGCCCGCGCCTGGCGGACGTCCTGCACGGCACGGTCGGCTCGGCCTTCGGCCCGCGCGCGGCGGTGGCCGGCGGCGGCCTGCTGGTGGTCGCCCTGATGCTGGGCCTGGCGGCGGCCGTCCCGGCGCTGCGCCGCTACCGGATCTGACCCACCGGCGACCGGATCCGGCGGCCCGGGACCCTGTCGTCCTAGTGGGGACGCCGGGGGATGGTGTACTGCTCCAGGAGCTTGCCCCGGGTCATCTCCAGCCGGTGGGCGAGGATCTCGGCGACGGTCCGCACCAGCGACAGCCCGAGCAGCGGATCCTCCACGGACAGCGCGAGGACCGCCGAGGCGTCGAACTCGTAGGCGCGGACCTGACTGTACGCCTCCGCCCCGAAGTCCCACTGGTACGGCGGGAACAGCCAGGACCAGCCGAGCAGGTCGCCCGCGCCGAGGGACGCCACCGTCACCTTGCGGGTGGGCGTCACCTGCTGGTCCAGGTGCACGGCGCCGGAGCGGATGACCCAGAAGCGGTCGGCCGTGCCCCCCGCCTCGAAGATCCTCGTGTCCTCGGGGAAGGAGACCTCCCGCGCGACCTCCATCAGGCGCTCGCGCTGTTTCTGGGGGAGGGCGGTCAGCAGTTTTATCGCTTTGGTCATGACCCGAAGCTCCTCGCCGGCGATGGTTTCCGCGCATGTGCCTCCTCCCCATTTCAGCCGCTGCGGGTCCCCCGGGCACCTCGGCGGAGGCGACTTCTAATCGTCTGCTCACCGTGAGGAGGGCTGTCGGGCCGACCCGCGCTGGAAGGTGGCGTACAGCAGCCACAGCGAGGGGACCAGCAGCACCGCGCCGACGCCCAGCGACACCAGGACCGCGGCCAGCACGGAGGCGTTCGCCGCGGCCTGCGGGACGGTGGTGCCGCCGACCAGCATGGCCGGGTACTGGGCCGCGCCCCACGCCCACAGGATCGCCGCGACCGCCAGGGCGGAGGCCCCGCGGGCGGCCACGAAACGCCGTCGGGCCAGCAGGCCCAGACCGGCGAGGCCGGCCACCGCGCTGACGACCACCAGCGGCAGCGCCCGGTGGGTCAGCCCGTGGAACAGCGCCGGGGCGTCCGCGTGCAGCACCGCGATCCCCGCCAGGGCCACGACACCGGCCGCCTGCCCGCTGAGCACGCCGTCGCGGGCGAAGGCCGCCGCCAGCTCGGGCCGGCCTTCGCGGTCCGCGTCGGCGCACAGGTACACCGCCGCCAGGTGCGCACAGGTCACCACGGCCAGCACCCCGCCCAGCAGCGACGTCGGGTTGAGCCAGCCGGTGATCACATCGCCCGCCGCGAGCCCCGGCGGCACGCGCCCGGAGGCCACACCACCGGCGACCGTGCCGAGGAAGAACGGGGTGAGCAGCGAGGACAGCGCGAAGCACGCCCCGAACAGCCGCTGCTGCCACAGCTCGGTGCTGGCCTTGCGGAAGGCGAAGGCGGCGCCCCGCGCGATGATGCCCAGCGCCGCCAGCGTCAGCGGGATGTACAGCGTGGACATCACGGCGGCGAACACCGGCGAGAACGCCGACCACAGCATCACCACCACGAAGATCAGCCAGACGTGGTTGGCCTCCCACACCGGCCCGATGCTGTGCTCGATCAGTCCGCGCCGGGCCCGCCCGCGCTCGGCCCCGCCGGCCAGCAGATCCCACACCCCGGCGCCGAAGTCGGCACCGCCGAACAGGGCGTAGCAGGTCAGCCCCAGCCACATCACGGCGAGCGCCGCGTCCGCGAGCACGGTCACCTCCAAGGGGGCGTACGGCGGGGCCCGGGCGGGCCTCACACGACGGGATACCGGCTGACGTCCGCCTCCTGCGGAGCCTGCGGCACCGGGGTGCCCCGGGCCAGGCGGCGCAGGACGTACACGGTGGCCGCGGTCATGGCGGCGTACACCACCAGCACCAGCCACAGGCCGGTCATCAGTCCCGGGGCGGGGTTGACGGCGTCCCGCACGCTCATCACGCCCCACACGATCCACGGCTGCCGGCCCAGTTCGGTCACGGTCCAGCCGCACTCCAGCGCCACCACCGCGGCCGGGCCGGCGACGGCGGCGAGCGCCAGGAACGCGCGGGGCGTGCTCAGTTCCCCGCCGGTACGGCGGCGGTGCCACCACTGCCACAGCAGCCATACGCCCAGGAACAGCAGGAAGAAGCCGATGGCGACCATCAGGTCGAAGGCCCAGTGCACACCGGTGACCGGCGGACGCAGAGCGACCGGCACGCGGTCCAGGCCCCGGACGACGGTGCCGGGGCGGTAGCCGACCAGCAGGGACAGCCCGTCGGGGATCTCCAGGCCGTACTTCAGCCCGTCGTCGCCCGCGACACCGCCGATGGTCAGCGGGACGTGGGAGCCGGTGCGGTACACGCCCTCGATCGCGGCGAGCTTGGTCGGCTGGTAGTCGGACAGGAAGCGCGCCGCCCAGTCGCCCACGACGATCTGGAACGGGGTCACGATCGCGCCCAGCGTGAACGGGATCAGGAACCCGGCACGGTGGTAGGCGTCCCGGCGCCCGCGCAGCAGGGCCACCGCGTACACGGCGGCGGCCAGGAACGAGGCCATCATGAAGGCCGCGAGGATCATGTGCACGGTCTGCGGGGGACTGGCCGGGTTGAGCATCGCCGCCCACGGGTCGACGTGCACGACCTTGCCGTCGCGCAGGGTGAAGCCGCGCGGCTGGTTCATCCACGCGTTGGCGCACACCACGAAGAACGCCGACGCGGTGCCCGCGACGACGATGGGGATGCCGGTCAGCAGATGGCGGCGGGGCGGCAGCCGGTCCCAGGCGTAGAGGTAGATCCCGAGGAAGATCGCCTCCAGGAAGAAGGCGATGCCCTCCAGGGCGAACGGCAGCCCGATCACCTGGCCGAACCTGCCCATCAGTCCGGGCCACAGCAGCCCCATCTCGAAGCTGAGGATGGTCCCGGAGACGGCGCCCACCGCGAACAGCACGCCCATGGCGCGTGCCCACCGGCGGGCCAGCAGCCGGTGCGCCGGATTTCCGGTGCGGATGCCGTACCACTCCGCGAGCAGGGTCAGTACCGGCAGCCCGACCCCGAGGCAGGCCACGACGATGTGCCAGGCGAGGGAGAACCCCATCTGCGCCCGCGCCGCCGCCAGGTCTCCTTCCGACGCCCGGCGGACCGCGTACACGGCGAGCACCGTCGGCCCGGAGAGCAGAGTGCGCATCACGAGGACTGCCAGTACCCGGCTGAGGCGGCCCGAACCTGGATCCTTCGCCCATCTCCGAGCGAAGGCATGAAAAATCCCTGGCTGGACGGGGGAAACCAGCCAGGGCCGTATATGGCGGCGTGCGGGGGACGTCTCTGGTCGGCCCCGTCGCCGGGTATGCATGAACCGTAAACCACCTCGGGTCGTTCCGCGCCGCCGGGACCTGGCCACGTGAGCGGACTCACTGCACCCGTCAGCCCCGCTCGGCGTGCCGGCCCGGGGCCAGGATCTCGTCCAGCACCCGCAGGACGGCCTCGTAGGTCAGGACGCGTACGGCCGCCTCGCGCGCGGCGTCCGGATCGGTCGCCCCGAGGGTGTCGCGGCGGTCCCGCCATCGGCGCTCCTCCTGCACCGCACACGCCCTGGCGCGCTGGATCCGCCGCAGCAGTTCGTCGGAGTGCACCACATCGGTCATGTCCTGCACCTACCCGCTTCCGCGCCCCGCGATGACGGCTCGAAGCGGCCGGTATGGGAGAAGAACTACGCAAAGCGGAGTTTGTCGCTCCCGCACCCGGGCAGACGGAATCTCGTGCTTCGGACCGGAGGCGCGTCAGCGGAAGCTGTACCTGCTGCTCCGGGAGGTCTCCAGACGGACCGGACGGCACCACCTCTTCCGCGGTCAGTCCCTGAAACACCGTTCAGGAGCCATTCCGCATGCTCATCGACATATCGACAGGCCGCCCCGACGTCCCCGCGGATCAGGCGGCGCCCGCCCGCCGGCCGCACGACGACGCCCCCGACACCGCCGCCCTCTTCCAACGCCTCGCCGCCGCCGGGGACGGTCCGGAACGCGAGGCCGTCCGAGACGAACTCGTCAGCGCGTGGCTGCCCATGGCCCACCGCATCGCCGGCCGCTTCCGCGACCGCGGCGAGTCCATCGAGGACCTGCGGCAGGTGGCGGCACTCGGGCTGGTCAAGGCGATCGACCGGTTCGACCCGGATCGCGGCGCCTTCGAAAGCTACGCCGTGCCGACCATCACCGGCGAGGTCAAGCGGCACTTCCGGGACCGGATGTGGGCGCTTCGGGTGCCCCGCCGCGTCCAGGAACTGCGCAACAAGGTCCGGGTGGCGCGCCGCGAACTCACCCAGAACCCCGGCAGCCCCGAACCCTCGGTCGCGGCGATCGCCGCGCACACCGGGCTGACGGAGGAGGAGGTCAACGCGGGGATGGAGGCGATCGACAGCTTCAGCACCCTGTCCCTGGACGCCGAGCTGTCGGCCGGCGGCGACGGCTACAGCCTCGCGGACAGTCTCGGCGCGTCGGACTCCTCCTACGACACCGTCGTCGACCGCGAGTCGGCCAAGGAGGGGCTGCGCCGGCTTCCCGAACGGGAACGCGCCATCCTCTACATGCGCTTTTTTGAGGACATGACACAAAGCCGTATCGCGGACCGGCTCGGCATCTCCCAGATGCACGTCTCCCGGCTCATCAGCCGCAGCTGCGCCCGCGTGCGCGACGAGGTGCTGGCGGAACGGGCGAACCGCTACGGCGACGGACCGCGACCGGAACCCACGACGTGAAGCACCGCCCTGGTCCTGGCTCGTGCCGTCGGCCCGCGCCGCCGGTCGCGCGTTCCGCGTCTGAGCGGGCGTACGCGGGGAACACGGAGCGAATGAACGAAGACGAGCTTCCGCCCGACGGCCGGGCCGTGGAGGTGTATCTCGATCTGCTCCGCGTCCGGATGCCCGAGGAGGACTACGAACTGCTGCTCGACGTCGTCGACCCGGTTCTGCGGGCCATCGACGAACGAGGTGTGCCCTCCGCCGACTTCCCGCTGGAGGGCGCCCAGGCGCAGGGCCTTCCCCAGGAGATACGGGACGAGGCCGCCCTGGTCATCGCCACCGCGGTCACCGGCAGGCTGGACAACGAGCTGGTCGTCCTCGACATCGAGGAGACCGGCCCGGTCCGGGTGGTCACCGACGCGGCGACCGCCGCCGACCCGGCGCGCCTGACCGAGATCGCCGACTACATCCGCGACCGGCACCGGGAGACCGAGGAGCTCCGGGGCATCGCCGAAGCCAGCGACATGCCCACCGACTTCTGACCACCGACTTCTGACCACGTGACGGGCCGGGCCGCGCCCCGGCCCGTCACGGCGCGGGTCTCGACACCGGGATGTCCAGCGGGCGGGCCAGGCCGACCACCGCCTCGTCCAGGCGCTGGAGGTGCCGCAGCACCCGGTCGGTGATGCGGCCGTACCGCGGGACGCCGGGCGCCCCGTCCGGCTCCAGCAGCGAGGCGATGCTCGGGCCCCGCTCGACCTCCGTGGTGGTGGGCTCGTCGGCCGCGTGCGCGCGGATCGTCTCGATGTTGCGTGTGATCCGGGCACAGGCCTGGCGCAGCCGGGGATCCGCGGCGATCGACGGATGGGTGGGCAGCAGCTCGGCGGTCGCCGCGAGCGACCGCGCGTGGTAGGCGCAGGTCTCCAGCAGCGCCACGACGTACTGGGCGGTGTTGCGGCGTGCCCGCAGTGGGGTGATCGGATGCGTCAGCGGCTGCGTGGCCGCCCGCAGGTCGCCCAGCGCCCGGTCCAGGTCGCGCGCCCGGTCGAGCAGATCGACGGCCGGGCCACCGCTGAGCTGTTCGACGGCGGCGGCCGTGACGTCCGTCAGCCGCTCCAGCACCTTGCCGAGCAGCTCGTTCGTACGGCGGTCGGTGTGCACCGGCAGCACCAGCGCGGCCGCGATGATCCCGCAGACCGCCCCGAGCGCCGTCTCCTCCACGCGCAGCACGAGCACCGCCGCGCTGTACCTGTGCAGCAGCGTGTACAGCAGTCCCAGCGCGGCGGTGACGAAGAACGACATCAGCGTGTACGACACCGGGGCCGTGTAGAACATCGCGAAGACGAACACCAGCACCAGGGCCAGCGCCGTCCACGTGTGCGGCCCGACCAGCCCGGCCAGCACGATACCGGCCACCACGCCGAGCACGGTGCCCACCAGACGGCGGTAGCCCTTGACCAGGATCTCGCCCGTGGACGAGGTGTTGATGAAGACGATCCAGCAGGTCAGCACCGCCCAGTACCAGCGCTGGCTGGAGAGGAACTCGCCGCCGACGATGGCCAGCGACGAGCCCACCGCGACCTGCACGGCCGCCCGCGTGGTGGGCCGCCGCCACCCGGTCGGGACCTGCTCCTCCCGCTCGGCCTCCTCGGCTCCCTCGATGGCGGCGTTCTCCGCGTCCAGCTCCTCCCGGGAGCGGACCGTCGCGGGCGCGTCGTCGGACTCGTCCTGCGGACCGTCCAGCGCGATCCGCAGCCCCATCACGGCCCGCGCGGTCTCGCCGATTCCGCGGAAGACGTCCTGCACGGCGGGCGAGGCGGGCGGCAGGTTCCCCTCGTCGCGGTAGCCGAGGAGCCGGTTGCGTACGTGCGCCAGCGCGGTCCCGCCGCCCTCCCCGACGGGCCGCAGCACGAGCATCGCCAGCGCCCGCAGGTCGCGGCGCAGCGTCTCGGTCGCCTCGTCCCGCACCGGCAGCCGGCCGCTGGAGGGGAGGGACGCGCCGGGCAGATGGAGGGTGAGCGTGTCGGTCCGCTCGGCGCTGCGGGCGTTCAGCAGGAGCAGCCCCAGCCGCTCGGCGGCGATCTCGGCGTCCGCGATCCGGCGCTGCACCAGCCGCGCCACGGCCTCGTCGGAGGTGCCCTCCGCCAGCCTGGACTGGATCATCATGGCCGTCTCGTGCAGCCGGGCCGTGCCCTCGCGCACCGACTCCAGGACCTTCTCCACCTCGTCCGGACCGGCGTCCAGCAGCTCCAGCTGGGCGGTCACCAACTGCGCCAGACGCACCCGGAACGCCTCACGCAGCCGTTGCAGGACGCCCGCCGGCGTCTCGTACACGATCACGAACCGGACGAGGGCGCTGGAGGCGAACGCGACCGCGATGACACCGTAGAGCCAGGGCAGCGCCGACGCGGTGGCGCCGACGAACAGGGACATGAAGTAGAGCTGGAAGCCGATCAGGCCGAGCGCGTTGCCCCGGTCGCCGAACCGGCGGCTGTAGACCGCGCAGAAGATCAGGACGACGAAGAAGACGTCCCCGGCCACCACGTGCCGGTTGAGCAGCGCGCCGAGCGAGACGGACACCAGCGCCACCGGAAGACCGAGGGCGAGCGTGACCGCCTGCTGCGAGCGCTGCTTCTCCCGGATGGCGAAGGTGGCCGCCATCGACGCGATCGCCCCGGCCACCAGATGCGTCACGGGCACGCGCAGCACGCCGAGGACGGCCAGCGTCAGCGCGATCGAGCCCGCCGTCCGCGATCCGGCGGCCAGCCGCAGCAGGCCGGGATCGGACGCCGTGAAGCGATCACGCAGCCGCGACCGGACCGGCCTCTGTGCTGCTCCCACGCCGCCGTACCCTCCCGTTCGTTCACCCTATGATCCGCCCGACCAGCATGGCATGCCACGGCCGGACCGCCCGTCGCGGCCCGGCCGTACCCGGAGGGAGAGGCCCCGCCCCGTGTCACGTCTGCCGGGGACGGGCCCGCTCGACGTGCTCCCGCACCTGCTCGGGCGTCATGTACGCGTCGGTGTACTCGAAGTCCTTCAGCTTGGCGGGCTTGCGGGCCTGGAATCCGGTGCGTACGAAGTCGTCCCCGGCGACCGCGTTGAGCAGCCAGTTGGTCGCGACCCTGGTCTTGGCGACGTTCGTGCGCAACGCCCCCAGGTGGTAGCCGCGGGCCACGGCCTGGGCCGGGACGCCGCGCAGTTCCACGCCGAGCGGTTTGGAGACCGCGTCCGCGCCGCCGAGGTCGACGACGAGGCCCAGGTCCTTGTGCTCGTACGGCCGCAGGGGCTGCCCGTGCAGCGTCGCGATGACGTTCTCCGCGACCCGCCGGCCCTGCCGCGTGGCGTGCTGCGCGGTCGGCGGGCACACCGCGCCGTCGCCCTTGGCCAGGTCGGGTACGGCGGCGGAGTCCCCGAGTGCGAACACCCCGTCGTGGCCGGGCAGGCACATCTCGGCGGTCACGGCGAGCCGGCCCCTGACCGTCTCCGCGCCGAGGGTCGCGATGAGCGGGCTGGCCACCACGCCCGCGGTCCAGATCAGGGTGCGGGTCGGCACCACCCGGCCGTTGGTGAAGGTGACCTCCTCCGGTCCGGCCTTCGCGATGGACACCCCGAGCGAGATCTCGATGCCCCGGCGGCGCAGCACCTCCTGGGCACTGCGGCCCAGCTTGTCGCCCAGCTCCGGCATCAGCTTCGGCGCGATGTCGATCAGATGCCACTTGATCAGCGCCGGGTTCAGCCGTGGGTAGCGCTTGACTGCGGCGTGCGTCAGGCGTTGCAGGCACGCCGCGGTCTCGGTGCCGGCGTACCCGCCGCCGACCACCACGAACTGGAGCCGCGAGGCGCGCTCGGCCGGGTCCACGCTGGCGTCGGCGAGGTCCAGCTGGGTGATGACGTGGTCGCGGATGTAGGCGGCCTCGGCCAGCGTCTTCATGCCGAAGGCGTGATCCAGCAGCCCCGGGATGTCGAACGTCCGGGTGACGCTGCCGGGGGCAAGCACGAGGTAGTCGTACGGCTCGTCGACGACGCGGTCGGTGAGCGTGCGGATGACGCACACCTTGGCCTTCAGGTCTACACCGACGGCCCCGCCCGGGATGATCCGGGTGCGGTACTTCTTGCTGCGGCGCAGGGAGACGGCGACCGACTGGGGCGTCAGCACCCCGGAGGCGACCTGGGGCAGCAGCGGCAGATACAACTGGTAGGACTGCGGCGTCACCAGGGTGATGTCCGCCTCACTGGGGGAGAGCCTGCGCTCCAGACGGCGGACGCACGCCACGCCGGCGAAGCCTGCGCCGACCACCAGGATCCTGGGTCGTGTCACGATGTTTCATCCCTTCGGGGGGCTCCGGCGGCTGCATCGACGTCCTTGCGTCTGCCCGTGGACGGCTGCTTCGCACCTCACCGATCCATCGAGTGCATCGAGCACCACGATGCCCCCACCGGGCCGCGCGCGCACCGGACGCCGCCGCCCCCGCCGCCCGGTACGCGGCCGGACGACAGGGGCCGCCCGGCGGGTTCCCGGGATCCCGTGCCGTATCGGGCCCGTTCAGTGAAGCGCCCGAGGGCGGCCAGGGCGCGTTCGTCCCGGCGGGCGTCCGCCGCGCGGCGCTACCGCAGGTGGCCCGCGTCCGCCGGGATCCGGTCCGGTTCCTCTCCGGCCGCGCTGCCGATGTGGCACACCAGGAGGCAGACGTCGTCGCGTTCGAAGTCGCTCAGCAGCGGGCCCAGGAGGCGGTCCGCCGAGCCGTCCAGGTCGGCGTCCAGGGACGTGTGCCCCGCGCCTGCCGACGCGATCACTTCGCCCCCGGCTCCTCCGGCTCGCGGTCCACCAGGGCCAGCGCCTCCTCGGCGCTCTGCGAGACCGGCACCGTGATGCTGACGCCCGTGAGATCGAGGATCCGCAGCACCGCCGGGGCGGGGGCGATGATGTGCACGCTGCCCTCCCGTTCCCGGGCCTCCTGGTACACCCGCAGGATGATGTTCATGCCCGAGGAGTCCATGAAGGGGACGCCGGACAGTTCCAGCAGGAAGTGCCGTCGGCCGTGATGGAGCTGGTTGGCCAGATGGGCCTGCAGCTCGGTCGCGGTGTCGATGTCCAGGTAACCCTCGACCGTGAGCAGGGCGACGTCCTGCCGCGGCAGGGTGACCTCCACTGACAGCGGGTTGTGGGCAAGGGGCACGGATACCTCCAACGAGTGCTGACGGCCGGCCAGTGCTGGCTACCCCCGTCGACGCCTTCGACGCACACGGTCGTGCACCGGTGACGTGATCCGTTTCTCATCACCGGCGACGGGCGGCACCCGCACTGCGCCCGTGCCTACCCCTGAACCGGGTCGTCATGCGTCGGGACCGGGCCGCGCCCGCTCGCCGTCAGGCGACCCGGACGCCCACGATGCAGGTGTCGTCGTCCGTGTCCGACTTGCTGTAGGTCAGCAGCCGGTCCAGCTGCTGGTCCAGGGTCCTGGGCGCCGAACGGGCCGTGGTCAGCAGGTGCCTGAGCGACTCCTCCACGGAGCGGTCCCGGCGCTCGATCAGACCGTCGGTGTACATCGGCAGCGTGTCCTGCGGCGCGAACTGCAGCTCGGCCTCCTCGTACACGGCCTCCGGCACCGCGCCCAGCAGCATGCCCCGGACCAGGGGCAGCGGCGCCGCCTCCCCGCCGCGGACCAGCACCGGCGGCAGATGCCCGGCCCGGGCCCAGCGCAGGGTGCGCCGCCGGGGGTCGTACAGGGCGCAGACCGCGGTCGCGGTCCCGGGCTGGCTCGGCCGGCTCGGCAGGTTGCGCAGGATCTGACGCAGCCGGGAGTCGTCGGTGAGCCGGTCCGCGGGCGCGCCCGCCGCGGTGGTGACCGCGAACTGAAGGCCCTTCTGCGCCGTCATCGGCTGGAACGTGGCCTCGACGTAGTCGATGAGCTGGCGCAGCGACACCCGCTCCGGGGTGACGTCCATCTTGCCCGCCTCGACCTTCGACAGGTCCAGGATGTCGTTGATCAGCTGGAGCAGGTCACTGCCCGCGGAGTGGATGACCCCCGCGTACTCGACCTGCTTCGGGGTGAGGTTGCGCGAGGGGTTCTGGGCGAGCGACTGGGCGAGGACGAGCAGGTTGTTGAGCGGGGTGCGCAGCTCGTGGCTCATGTTCGCAAGGAACTCCGACTTGTACTTCGAGGCCAGCGACAACTGCTGGGCGCGGGCCTCCAGTTCCTGCCGGCCCTGCTCGATCTGGAGGTTCTTCGCCTCGATGTCGCGGTTCTGCTCCGCCAGCAGCGAGGCCTTGTCCTCCAGTTCGGCGTTGGAGCGCTGGAGCTCGTCCTGCTGGGACTGCAACTCGGCCGAACTGCGGCGAGGCGCCGAATGCCGGGGTCGGTGACGGGTAGTTGGTGCGGTGGGACCCGACGCGCCGGGACCGTCGGCCCGAGGCTCGTGACACGTCAGCCCGGGGAGGAAGGAGCAGCGTGACCATAGACAGAATCTGGTCGTATCCGCCGCAGGTCGCTCGTACCGAGGGAGAGGACCTGACCGGCTTCACCGTCGTCGCCACCGACGGAACCGTGGGCCACGTGGACCGGGAGGGCGGCCACTCCGGAATGCGGCACCTGGTCGTGGATACCGGGGTGTGGGTGTTCGGCAGGAGCGTGCTGGTGCCGGTCGGCATGGTCGCCGGCATCGACTCCGCGGAGAGGAGGATCTCGGTGGCCTGTTCGCGCGGGCAGATCAAGGCGGCGCCCCCCTTCAGGACCGACAGCGAGACCAGGGACCCGGACTATCTGACGCGGGTGGCTGCCTACTACCACGGCCTTCCGCCGCGCGAGGCGACCAGCGCCTGAACCGGTGCGACTCGCGGGGCGGGTCCTGGCACCGGAACCGAGCCCGGACCCCGCCGCAGCCGGGGATCCGGGCTCACCACGGCAGGAAGACGTGCACGTCCTTGCCGTGATCGTTGACCACCACGCTCACCTGGTCGCACAGAGTGTGTATCAGGTGCCAGCCGATGCCGCCGCCGCCCCGGCTGGGGCGGAACGGCCGCGGGGCCGGCCGTGTGGTGCTGGTGTCGCTGAGCGTCACGTGCACCCCGTCGAAGGTGCGCCGCATCCGCAGCTCGAAGGGCCCGGGCGCGTACTGCACCGCGTTCGCCGCGAGTTCCGTGACGACCAGCAGGATGTCGTCCCAGTTCTCGGGTGCCGCCGGCCGCGAGTGCCGTGCGACCTCGTCGAGGAACTCCTCCGCGGCGAGCCGCGCACCCGTGACATGGTGCAACTCACCCGCGAAGCGGGCGGTGCGGCTCGGAATGCCCTCGCTGGCCAGTGTGTCGTCCCCACGCGGCTCGAATGCCATCTCGCCTTCCGGCCCGGACTCGTCTGCCGGGCTGTCGTCCTTTCTTTCCTCGCGTCCCACTGTCTTGTTCCCAAGGGCGCGGAGCCTACGCTTGGGCTTCGCGGGCAGCGGAATGCAGGTGGCAGAAGGCGGGCAAACGTGCTTCCGGCCCGCGTCAGCGGAAGACGTTGTCGGAGTCGTCCCAGTCGGCCATCGCGTCGTGCGGGGTGTCCCGGCGCGGGGAGCGGCTCCGCGCCTGGTACATGGTGTCGATCTCGAATGCGTAGTGCCGCGCTACGGCGTCCCTGCGCAGCTTCATCGACGGTGTGAGCAGCCCGCTGGCCACGTCGAAGGGCGCGGGCAGCACCCGGAAGACCCGGATGGACTCCGAGCGGGAGACGGCGCTGTTCGCGGCGGCGACCGCCCGCCCGATCTCCTCCCGCAGCGCGTTCTCCTCGCGCGCCTCGCGCCCAGGCGCGTCACCCTGCAAGGCCAGCGCCGCACGCCACTGGGCCAGGAACTCCGGGTCCAGGGTGATCAGCGCGCCCACGCACGGCCGGTTGTCGCCCACTACCACCGCCTGGTGGATCAGCGGATGCATCCGCAGCCGCTGCTCCAGCGGGGCCGGAGCCACGCTCTTGCCACCGCTGGTGATGATGATGTCCTTCTTGCGCCCGGTGATCGTCAGATAACCGTCGGTGTCCAGCTTCCCGACGTCCCCCGTGGCCAGCCAGCCGCCGCGCAGCGCGGCCCGGGTCGCGGCCTCGTCGCCCACGTACCCCTGGAACACCGACGGCCCCCGCACCAGTATCTCGCCGTCGTCCGCCACCTCGATGGCCGTGCCCGGCAGGGCCTTGCCGACGGTCCCCGACTTCTCCCGGCCCAGCGGCTGCATGGTGATGCCGCCCGCGGTCTCCGTGAGGCCGTATCCGTCGTGCACGTAGATGCCGATGCCCTCGTAGAACAAGGAGAGTTCGCGGCTGAGCGGGGAGCCGCCGGAGGTGGCGCGGACCACCCTGCCGCCCAGCGCGGCCCGCAGTTTGCGGTACACCGTCCGCTCGTACAGGGCATGTTGCAGCCGAAGGTCGAGCCCGGGGCCCGGGCCCCGGCCCAGCCGCTGCCGCTCCAGCGCCGCGGCGAAGTCCCGCGCCGTGTCGGCCGCCCGCTCGAACAGCGCGCCGCGGTTCGCCTGCCGGGCCGTGCGCAGGGCGTTCTTGTAGATCTTCTCGAAGACGGAGGGCACGGCGTAGAAGTACGTCGGCCTGAACGTGCGCAGCGCCGACGTCAGCGCCTCCTCGCCCAGCTCCGGTTCGTGGCCCATCAGGATGCCGCCGCGGATGCACAGGCCCTGGATCATCAGCCCGTACACGTGCGCGAAGGGCAGGAAGGCGAGCACCGACGCCTGCTCACCGGGCGGTGCGGCGGTGTGCCCCCAGCCGGCCAGCAGCGTGTCGCAGGGGCTCGCCAGCGCGCGGTGGCTCAGCGCGCAGCCCAGGGCGTGACCCGTGGTGCCGGAGGTGTAGGCGATCGCCGCGGTCGCGTCCGGCAGCACGATCCGGCGCAGCGAGTCCACCGTGGTGGGCGGTATCACCGCTCCCCGTTCCACCAGGTGCGCCAGCGCCCCCGCGTCCAGCTGCCACACGTGCCGGAGCCTGGGCAGCGCCGCGCACACCGGTCCGACCGTCATCACGCCCTGCTCGTCCTCGACGACGACGGCCACGCACTCGGAGTCCCGCAGGATCCACTCGACCTGTTCCCGCGAGGAGGTCGGGTAGATCGGGACGACCTCGGCGCCGACCGCCCACAGCGCGTACGCGAGGACCGTCCACTCGTACCGGGTGCGGGCCATGACCGCCACCCGGTGGCCGGGCGAGATCCCGGCGGCGACCAGCCCCCTGGCCAGGCCGGTCACCTGGTCCCGCAGCCCCACGGCGGTCACCTCCTCCCACACCGGGGAGGAGGGGTCGGCGCGGCGCGCGAGCACCGGCAGAGTGGGACGGGTCTCCGCGGTCTCGAAGACGCTGTCGGCGAGCCCGCCGGTCAGCGGGGCGACGGTGGACGGAGCGAGGGCGAAGTCGTGCATGCGCTGCTCCTGGGGTTTACGGGAGTGACTTCCGCCGATGAGTGACGTGGTCGACGCGGATCGAATGTAGCCCAGGTCAGCGCGTCACGGGCCCCGAACCGGGAAGTAGCCCCGTTTCCCCGGCCCCGGCCCGCTCAGGCGGGGTACGGAGTCAGCCAGAGCGTGGCGAGCGGTGGCAGCGTGAGCCGGATGTGCCCCTCCTCCGGTCCGAGCGGTTCTGGGTTGGTGACGTCGCCGCCGCCGTAGCGGGCGGCGTCGGTGTTCAGGACCTCGCGCCATGCGGTGACCTCGTCCGGTACGTCCAGGCGGTAGTCCCGGCGCACCACGGGGGAGAAGTTCGACACCGCCAGCAGCGGGGCGCCGGCCGCGTCGTGGCGCAGGAACGCGTAGACGTTGTCGTCGCCGGCGTCCACGGCCACCCAGCGGAAACCCTCGGGCCGGGTGTCGCGCTGCCACAGGGCCGGTGTGGCCCGGTAGAGCGTGTTGAGGTCGCGCACCAGGTCCTGCACCCCGCGGTGGTCGCCCGCGGCGCAGTGGTCCTCGTCGAGCAGCCACCACTCGGGCCCGTGCTGCTCGGAGAACTCGCCGCCCTGGGCGAACTCCTGTCCCATGAAGAGCAGTTGTTTGCCCGGGTGGGCCCACATGAAGCCCAGGTACGCGCGGTGGTTCGCGCGTCGCTGCCACCAGTCGCCGGGCATCTTCGACACCAGCGCCTGCTTGCCGTGCACCACCTCGTCGTGCGAGATCGGCAGCACGTAGTTCTCGCTGTAGGCGTACACCATCGCGAAGGTCATCTCGTGGTGGTGGTACTTGCGGTGCACCGGCTCCTTGCTCATGTACTGGAGCGAGTCGTGCATCCAGCCCATGTTCCACTTCAGCCCGAAGCCCAGGCCGCCGCGGTCGGTCGGCGTGGTCACCCCGCCCCAGGCGGTCGACTCCTCGGCGATGGTCACCACGCCCGGGGCGCGCCGGTACACGGTGGCGTTCATCTCCTGGAGGAACGTCATCGCGTCCAGGTCCTCCCGGCCGCCGTACGCGTTGGGCGTCCACTGGCCGGAGTCGCGCGAGTAGTCCAGGTAGAGCATGGAGGCCACCGCGTCCACCCGCAGGCCGTCGACGTGGAACTCCTCGCACCAGTACACGGCGTTCGCCACCAGGAAGTTGCGCACCTCCGTGCGGGCGAAGTCGAACTCGTACGTCCCCCAGTCGGGGTGCTCGGCGCGCTGATCGTTCCCCGGCTCGTACAGCGGGTCCCCGTCGAAGCGGGCCAGCGCCCAGTCGTCCTTGGGGAAGTGCGCCGGTACCCAGTCCATGATCACGCCGATCCCGGCCCGGTGGCAGGCGTCGACGAAGTACCGGAAGTCGTCCGGCGAGCCCAGGCGCGCGGTCGGGGCGTAGTAGGAGGTGACCTGGTAGCCCCACGACGGTCCGAAGGGGTGCTCGGCCACCGGCATCAGTTCCACGTGCGTGAAGCCCATGTCCTTGACGTACGCGGGCAGTTGCTCGGCCAGTTCCCGGTACGTCAGCCCCAGTCGCCAGGAGGGCAGGTGGACCTCGTACACCGAGAACGGCGCCTCGTGCACCGGGGTGTCCGCGCGGTGGGCCATCCACTCCTGGTCGCCCCACTCGTGGTGGGCGGCCGTCACGACGGACGCGGTGGCGGGCGGCACCTCGGTGCGCCGTGCCATCGGGTCGGCCTTGAGGAACCGGCCGCCGTACTGCGAGGTGATCTCGAACTTGTACTTCGTGCCCTCCCCGATCCCGGGCAGGAACAGCTCCCACACGCCCGCCGCGCCCAGCGAGCGCATCGGGAAGGCGGTCCCGTCCCAGTGGTTGAACTCGCCGGCCACCCGCACGCCCCGGGCGTTCGGCGCCCACACCGTGAACCGGGTGCCCGGCACGCCCTGGTGGGTCATCGGCTCCGCGCCGAGTGCCCGCCACAGCTGCTCGTGCCGCCCCTCCCTGATCAGGTGCAGGTCCGGCTCGCCGAGGGCGGGGAGGAAGCGGTAGGGGTCGTGGACCTCGTACTCGTCCTGCCCGTAGGCGACCACCAGGGTGTATGCGGGGATCGCGGCCAGGGGCAGCACGGCCGAGAACAGGCCGTCGCCCTCGGAGACGAGCGGGGTGCGCTCGCCGTCCACGACCACGCTCACCGCACGGGCGAAGGGGCGCAGCACCCGCAGGGCGATCCCGCCCGGCACCGGATGCGCGCCGAGCAGCGCGTGCGGGTCGTGGTGGGCGCCGGACAGCAGGCGCACACGGTCGGCGGGATCCAGCGGCGGGGCCGTACGGCCCTGTACCGCCGCGGGCAGGACGGGGCCGGACGGCTCGGGAAGTGACGTGTCGCGCAGTGCCATCGGTTCAGCCTCCTCTCACGGCGAGACGTTCGATCGCCGCCATCGGTACGGCGAGCCAGTCGGGGCGGTGCCGGGCCTCGTACAGCACTTCGTACACGGCACGGTCCGTCTCGTAGGCCCGCAGCAGGGCGTGTTTCTTACGGGGGTCCCAGCCGGCCCGGGAGGCGTAGCCGGCGCAGTACGCCTCCCGGCAGCGGCGCGCCCACTGCGGGCGCCAGGGGCGGCGCTGGCGGGCGGCGTAGTCGAAGGAGCGCAGCATCCCCGCCACGTCCCGCACCGGGGACTCGGGGATGCGGCGCTCGGCGAGCGGACGCGACGGCTCGCCCTCGAAGTCGATGACGAACCACTCGCGCCCGGCCCGGAGCACCTGGCCGAGGTGCAGGTCGCCGTGGACGCGCTGGGCGGGCGGCCCGGCGTCGCAGCTGGCCAGCGCGGCGAACGCGGTGCGCAGCCGGGTCGCGTACGGCCGCAGCGCGGCGACGCTGTGCGCGGCGGCCTCCAGGTGCTCGGTCATCGTCGCGGCGGTGCGCGCGATGTCCTGGTGGGCGCCGGCGGGAAAGGCGCCGGCCAGCGCCAGGTGGACCTCAGCGGTCGCCTGCCCCAACTGGTGCGCCTGGACGGTGAAGTCGTCGCCGGTGGCCAGGGCCCGCAGGGCCAGCGTCCAGCCGTCGGCGGCGTCGCGCAGGAACGGCTGGAGCACCCCGAGCGTCGCCGGCTCCGGTTGCGTGGTGCGGAACCAGGCCACCGGAGCGGGTACCCGGGTGCAGTCCTGTCCGGCCAGGGCCCACGGGACCTCCAGGTCCGGGTTGACGCCCGGCTGGATGCGGCGGAACACCTTCAGGATGAACTCGTCCCCGTACACGATCGAGGAGTTGGACTGCTCGGCGTCCAGCAGCCTGGGCACCAGGGCGCCGGGGATCAGTACGGACGGGTCCGCCTCGAAGTGCAGCGGGCCGAAGGCGCCCGGGTGGCGCATCCGCTCGAGGAGCAGCTGTGCCGAACGCGGGTCGCACAGCGCGTCGTAGATCGCGAGGCCGGCCAGCGGACCCTCCTCGGGACGGCCGATGAACGCCCTCCGCAGGCGCGGGAGCAGCTCCTGCCGTACACCGAGCAGCAGTTGGTAGCAGTCGGCGGGCGGTGCGGCGGGTGTGCCGGTGGGGGAGGGGACCGTGCCGGGACCGGAGGGGACGCCCGCGTGCTCGGCGTGGACCAGCAGATGCAGACAGCCCGGGAACAGCTCCGTCATCGACAGCAGACGCAGGTCGGTGACGGGCCGGTCCTTGCCGGCGAACCAGCGCTGCCGTGGCAGCCATTCGCGCAGCAGCGAGCCGAGCGAGGCCATGGGCCCGGCCGGGCTTGCGGTGCTCGGCATCAGCGATGCGGTCTTCGGCATGGTCACGCCTCCTTTCGTCGGCCGCACGCTCACCCGCGTCGGCCGGTCCGGGATGCGACTTTGGCGGTGAGCCGGAACCAGTAGAAGCCGTGGCCCGCCAGGGTCAGCAGGTACGGGAGTTCACCGATCGCGGGGAAGCGGACTCCGCCGATGAGCTCGACCGGGTGGCGCTCCTGGAAGGCGCTCAGGTCGAGTTCGGTGGGCTGGGCGAAGCGGGAGAAGTTGTGGACGCACAGGACCAGGTCGTCCTCGTACTCCCGCAGGAAGGC
>NZ_JBIAXG010000083.1:0-20430 GCF_042896465.1 Streptomyces sp. NPDC001292 | reverse complement strand
GCGTGGTTCGGCGACTGGCACCCCGGGGTGCGCCGGGTCCTGGACCACCTGACGCAGACCGGCGGCACGGGCGTGCAGCGCAACGACCTCTACGATCTTGCCACGCCCCTGCCGAGCTACGTCAGCGGCCGCATCGCCCTCATCGGCGATGCCGCCCACGCGATGACCCCCGACCTCGGCAGGGGGGCGTGCGAGGCGCTCGTCGACGGCGTCACCGTCGCCCGCGAGCTCACCGCACGCGCGCGCGTCGAAGACGCCCTCGCCGCTTACGACGCGGCCCGTCGCCGCCCCACCCAGCGACTCGCGCGCGCCGCCCGGCTGATGAACCGCGCGGTGCACACCCCGCGTCGGATCGCGCCGGTACGGAACGCGGCCATGCGGCTGTTCCTGACCATCGGCAGGCCACCGGCCTGACCCCTGCCAGGCGCACCCTGCACCACCGCCTCCGAGCCAGGGCCCACGCCTGCCGCAGGCCGAGACCGACACCTACGCGGACGTCTGGGAGTTGCCATCGGGACGGCCGCGCGGATGACGCCCTCCAGGCCCAGCTCCGCCATCAGGCGCTCGACGGTGCAGCGGGCCACCTGGACATCCTTGCGCCGCAGCGCGCGGGTGATCCGGCGGGCCTCATAGGTGCCGCCCGGTTCCGCGTGGACCTGCTCGATCAGCGGCATGAGCTGCTCGTCGCGCAGCCGGCGGGCCGACATCGGCCGCTTCTTGCGAGCGAAGTGCGTCGACGGCGACAGCTGCAGCACCCGGCAGACGGGATCGACCCCGAGACCGCGTTCACGCAGGTGGTCGATCACTTGCTCGGCCTCGTCCGGGGACGGTCGAACTCCTGGGCAAAAAACACGCCGGCGGCTTTCAGGATCTCATTCGCCTGCTTCAACTCTGCGATTTCTTTTCGGAGTTGCTTCAGCTCTTCGCGTTCGGCGGTGGTGAGGCGGTCGTCGCGGTCACCGGCGTCGGCTTCGGCCTGGCGGACCCATCCACGCAGGGCTTCCTTATGATGCCGAGGTCCCGGGCGGCATGCGCGACCGGGCGGCCGGTGGTGCGGACCTCGCGGACGGCCGGCTCACGGAGCTCGTCCGGGTACTTACGGGTACTTACGTGGTGCTGACACTGCTCGCGGTTCTTCTTCGGACCAGGAGCATAAGCCTGGCTTCGGGGACTCCACGAAACCGGGGTCAGCTCATAGCGCCGTACACGTCTTCGCGTGTCACTTGACGGTGTCGAGCGCATGGTGGACGGCGTCGACCCGTTTCCAGGCCTCCTCGTCAGCGACGAAGGCGCGCTCCTGGTAGGCGACCTCGACCATGGCCTCGAGGGTGAGACCGGAGCCGGTCAGGATGAGAGGACTCGTGGCGGTTTGTGTGAGGCCATGTGATCTCCCCTATGCGGTGGGATAGGGCGGCTCCCCGTCGCTTGAGTCACGGGGAGCCGGGCGGAGCACGTCAGGCCGTACGGCCGTAGAACAACTGTTGTGTGAGGGAGTTGAGTCGATCTCCGGGTCGTTCGGAGTACGCGAGCACCGCGTTGATGCGGAACTCGTCTCGTTCAACTGGGGTGACTCGGTGCAGCGAGTACTGACCACGGAACATGGTCAGGGCGCCGGGTTCACCGGCGAGGGCGATTCGCCCGGGCAGCGTCTCGTGAAGCGCCCCGATCACGCCCGCAGGGTTTTCGGAGTCCGCGCTGCGCAAATGGTGGTAGTACTGGTACTCTCCGCCTGCCGTGGCTGGCTGCAGCATCACAGTCACAGCGAACGGCGACCGGTCGAAGTGCCAGCCAAGCTCGTCGCCCTTTCCGAAGGTCATTAGCGACGCAGCACCCAGAGGGTCGGCGTATCGGTAGAAGGAGGGCATCTGCAGAGCCTCGCCGAGGAACCTTGTCAGCTCGTCGGACTCGTATGCGATCCGCAGGGGTGAATCGGCGGCGATCAGATCCCAGGCGATCGCGGACTTCGAGCTGTGCTCAAGCACAGTGGCGGGGTCGTCGGAGGTTCCGTTCTCCGGCACGGGCTCGAAGTAGACGTTGTGGGTGTCGTCGGTCCGGTGTGCCAGGCCTTGCTTGGCCAGCGCCTCCTCGACGAGTCGGTCCACGGCCGCCGGCCGGACGAACCCGGGAAGCTGGCAGGCTCCTTCGAAGGCGAGGGAGGCCCGGCAGAAGGCGAGCAGGGCACGAGCCTTCGGACTGTCGAGCCGGTCGATCGGGTAGCGGTCGAGGTCGATGACGTCCGCCAGGGCAATCTGCGTAGAGGTCGCACTCACCGGTCGAGCTCCTTTCAGCGAGTTGGGTTGACAGCGATCAGCGTGCACCCGGCGGCCGATTAATGCCAGTTAAGATATGTGTCAGTAAACATCTCGATTGCTAATGGGGGTCGCTATGGCCAAGCTGCCGTGGACACGGCTGGACATCCAGCACTTCGTGACCCTCATGCATGTAGCGCGATGCGGTTCGTTCACCGAGGCGGCGGCGCAGCTCGGTTACACCCAGTCCGCAGTCAGCCAGCAGATCAGTCGCCTCGAGTCCTTGGTCGGACATCTGGTGGTGAATCGGTCGGCAGGTGGGAAAACAGTCACCCTGACTCCCGCTGGTCGGGTGCTGCTGCAGCACGCCGAGACGCTCACCGGCACTCTGCAGCGCATCGCGATCGATGTCGATGCGCTCTCCCGGGGTGCGGCCGGGATCCTACGGGTCGGATGCTACGAAAGCGTTGGGGCGAAACTCCTGCCGTCTGTGCTCACGAGCTTCCACCAGGAGTATCCGAAGGTTCAGGTCGCGCTCACCGAACTCCCTGACGACGGCGATCTGCTGCATCGGGTGGAGTCGAACGACCTCGACCTTACCTTTGTGGTCTTCCCCCTAACTGCGGGACCGTTCGAGTCTCAACCACTACTCGAGGACCCGTATGTGCTGGTCGTTGCATCGGACTCGCCGTTGGCCGAGAGCACCCTACCGATCGACCTCGACGACCATCCCGACCTGCCCTTGATGTCGTACGCCGAACTAAGGCCACCGCACTCGATGGAAGCGCGGCTTGGCCGCCCGGCCTATCGCTCCCGCGTGGTCTTCCGCAGTAATCAAAACACCACACTGCTCGGGCTGGCGGGGCAAGGCTACGCCGCCGCAGTGATTCCTCAACTTGGGCTGGATCCGAGGCGGCAGGATGTACATGCTCGCAAGCTCGCGTCGGTCAACCCACGCATTATCGGGATCGCATGGCACCAGAACCGGGAACTTTCGGAGGCTGCCTCCGCCTTCATCAGAACAGCGCGCGCCGTAGCGAGCCAGCTGTCTTTCCCTGTTTGACATCCCCAAGCCGCCGAAGTGGGTCTTCTTCAGAAGGGTCTGCCGGTTCCGGGATGCCGCCAGGACTTGGTGCCCTCGACCTCCGTCGCGTACGTACGGGTGGGTCCGTGAATGCGATGCCCGATAGGTGAGCCTGCTGAGCCGCGCGAGCAGGTCCGCGGGCTATCCGGCCTCGCACACCTCACCCTGCCGAGCCCACCGTCCTCCCCGGATGCCGCTCACCGATGAGCCGTCGGGCCGGCTCCGGCGGTCGTGCCCTGCCAGCGGCTATCGGCCGGTCCGGCCGTTGGGAAGGGTCATTCGGATTTCTGAAAAGGTCATTCGAATTCCTGAATAGGAATCCTCGTCAGCCCGTTGCTTGTCACCTCCTATTCATGCAAGCTGTCGCCCACTCCCCACAGCCCCTCTGCCAGGAGTCCCGCATGACAAACACAACGGCAGCGGCCGAAGGCCCGCCACCGGTGGCCGCTTCGGACACCACCGAACGGGAGCCACTCACCGGGTTCCATCTACGGGTGACCGCCACGACCTTTGGTGCGAACTTCTCCGACGGATACGCGCTCGGCATCATCGGCGCAGTCCTGCCTGTGCTCGGCACCACCATGCACCTGTCCGGCGTCTGGCAAGGCCTGCTCGGCGCCTCGGCGCTGATCGGATTGTTCTTCGGGAGCATCGTGCTCGGCCGAGTCGCTGACGCCATCGGACGCCAGAAGCTGTACCTGTACAACTTCTGGCTGATCGTGATCGCCTCCGCCGCCCAGTTCTGGGCGCACTCCCCGCTCGTCCTGTTCCTCCTGCGGCTGATCATCGGTTTCGGTCTCGGCTGCGACTACGCCGTCGGCCCGACCCTGCTCTCCGAGTTCGCCCCGCGCCGACTGCGTGGCTTCCTGCTCGGCTCTCTCACCGTGCTGTGGACCGTCGGATACGTGGTCGCCAACATCCTCGGCACTTACATCCCCCTCACCGACAGCGCCGCGCGCTGGCTACTCGCGAGTGGCGCACTGCCTGCACTCCTGGTGCTGCTGCTGCGAATAGGGGTCCCAGAGTCCCCGAGCTGGCTGGCCAGCAGGGGCCGCGCCGCCGAGGCCGCACAGATCCGCCGCACATACCTCGGGCAGGAATCGACGGCGGAACAGGAGGCGACCACCGCTGCCACGCAATCGCCGACGACCCGCTACCGCGAACTCTTCGCCCCCGGTCAGGCCACCAAGACCTGGTTCGGCGTGATCTTCTTCAGCGCCCAAGTGCTGCCCTACTTCGCAATCTACACCTTCATGTCGCAGATCCTGAGCGCGATGCATATCTCTAATGCCGACACCCAGAACCTGGTGCTCAACCTGGCCCTGCTGCTTGGCGGCATCATCGGTCTGTGGCCTGTACATCGGATGGGCCGGCGGCCGTTCACCATCGGTACCTTCGCGATCCTCGCCGGCTGTCTGGGACTGATGGCCGTGCTCAGCGACGCCTCCAGTTGGCTGCTGATGGTCCCCTTCCTCGCCTACACCTTCGTCATGGCCGGTGCCTCCAACATCACCCAGGTCTACCCGCCGGAACTCTTCCCCACCGCACTACGTGGGACCGGCGTCGGCTTCCTCAACGGCACCAGCCGGATCGCCTCCGCCGTGGGCACCTTCCTACTGCCGGTCAGCCTGAGCGCGATCGGTGTGGGCTGGTCGATGGGCTGGCTGGCATTGGTGCTGCTCCTCGGCACCGTGATCAGCCTCGCCTGGGCACCGGAAACCCGTGACACCCTCACCACTGAAGGGTGGCACCACTGATGGCTACCGCATACCTCACCCTCGACGGAAAGTCCCTGACCGCCGCTCAGGTCACCACCCTCGCTCGCTGCGAGGCCCTGCCGCTCGTCGAACCCAAGGCTCGCGAGCGGGTGCGGGAAGCCCGGGAGGTCGCCGAACAGATCACCACGCGACGCCAGGTATACGGCTATACCACCGGAGTGGGCGCCAACCGGACGGTCACGGTGTCCGACTCGGCCGTGAACACCCTGGGCATGCGGCTGCTCCGCAGCCACGGCGGCGGCATCGGTCCGGTTGTACCGGACGAGCAGGCCCGGGCAATGCTCACAGTCCGCCTCAACCAGCTTCTGAGCGGCGGATCCGCCATCAGCGTCGCAGTCGTGGACCGGATCGCCGAGGCGCTGACCAGTGGTCACCTCCCCCTGGTTCACGCCCTAGGCGCCATCGGTACCGGTGACCTGTCCGCATTGGCAGAACTCGGCCTGACCCTGGCCGGCGAGCTGCCCTGGCAGGGCGGCACCGGCCCGGCACCCGCCCCACTGCCCCTGACCCGCTGGGACGCACTGCCACTGATGTCCAGCAGTGCCCTGACGGTCGGCCAGGCCGCCCTCGCCGCCACCGACCTCAAGCTGCTGCTGGACCGGGTCCCGCTCGTCGCCGCGCTGACGCTGACGGCGCTGCGCGGTTCCGTGGAACCCTACGCAGAATACGTGCACGCCGTGCGGCCGCACCCCGGCTCACAGCTGCTGTCCGCGAGGATGTGCGAGCTCCTGGCGCCGGCGGACGGGAACCCCAGGCTAGTCCAGGACCCGTTCGGACTGCGCTGCCTGCCGCAGGTGCACGGTGCGGCGCTGGATGCCTGGTCCTCACTCGATGAGGTGCTGGACGTAGAGATCAATGCCGCCGCAGAGAACCCGTTGCTCAACACGGACGCGGTCGACTACCACCATCACGGCGGCTTCCACATGGCCCGGCTGGCGCTGGCGCTCGACCAGTTCCGGCTGGGGCTACTAGGGACCGCAGAGCTCTCCACCTCCCGCCTTGGCATCCTGGTCGAACCGGCCCTGACCCACCTGACCCCCTTCCTCTCCGACGGCGAGGACGGCAGCAGCGGCATCATGATCACTGAGTACGCGGCGCAGTCGGCCCTGGCTGAGCTACGCGGGGGAGCACAGCCGGTAAAGCTCGGCCACGCGGTGATTTCCCGCGGCGTGGAGGAGCACGCCAGCTTCGCATCCACCGCGGCCCGGCGTCTGCTGGAGGCCGTCAGCCACTTCCGGCTCATCCTGGGCTGCGAACTGGTTGCAGCAGTCCGTGCCTTGCGGATGGACGACTCAGCTCCGACAGGCGACGGGGAACTGCGGGCATTCTTCGACCGCGCCGCTGAGGTGCTGGAACCGTCCATCGCCGACCGCCAATTGACCGCCGACGTTGAAGCGGCGACCCGGCTGCTGGCCACCGCCTAATGGGAGCTGTCGGGGCGTAGAGACTCGGTGCCGTAGCCGCCAGCAGGTGAGCACTTCCACCGCCGGAAGCATCCGACTTCTGAGGTCAGATCGTGCCCCTGCTGGTCGGCCGGGAGGCCAGGCAGCTGATGGGGTGGCGTGCCCGCCGGGCAGTGGGGCGTGAGCACTGGATCCATTAGGCCGCGTGCCGTGCCTTCCGCAGGCTGCACGAGAGGTGAAGTTCCGGACCAGGCGGGTGCGTTGCTGCTGATCGGTGATGCCTGGGCCGAGGGACCACCACGATGTGGAGGTCCAGGACGCGACCGGCCGGAAGCTGGCCGTGGCGCGGCTGCCCGAGGGCGTGGTGGCTTTGTAGGTGAGTTTCGAGAACGTCGTTTCTCAGCGGTGCGAACGCCTGGTTCCACGGGGGAGTGATGTCGCTGAGTTTCGAGAACGCCCAGGCGCTTGCCTCGGGATCATGGTTGTGCTCTGCACGACGAGGGGGCCCGGGTGCTGCCGAACTCCAAGGTCGATCTGTACGCGGCGATCCGGCGTGATGCCAGGACCGGCATGTCGACGCGCGCGCTCATGCGGAAGTACGGCGTCGGCTTCAACACCGTGCAGAGGGCTCTGATCTCGGCTCTGCCGGAGCCGCGGAAGAAGATGAGGCCACGGGCGACGCGCCTGGACCCCTACAAGCCGGTGATCGATGACCTCGTACGGATTGTGTCTCCGCACCTTGATGCGGTGGGGGTGGAACGGGTGTGGGCGGAGTCCGGCACAGTGCATGTGGCCGCCCGTACCCACGAGTTGATGGTGTCCTGTCCTGACTGCGGTCGCGGTTCGGTGCGGGTGCACAGCCGCTATACGCGTACGCTGGCCGATGTGCCGTCGGCGGTCGCCCCGTGCTGATCGCACTGTCGGTATGGCGGTTTTTCTGTGACAGCCCGCGCTGCCGACGGCGGACGTTCGCCGAGCAAGTCGATGGGCTCACGGTTCGCTATCAGCGCCGCGGTCCTCTGCTGCAGCATCTGGTGGAATTGGCCGGGTGGTGCTCGCCGGCCGAGGCGGAGCCCGGCTCCTGGGCATCTTGAAGGTGCCCCTGTCGCGGACCAGCGTCGAGCGACCGCCCTCGCCCCGCGAAGTCGCCCGCTGGATCACCACCGCCCGCGCCAGCCCGGCGCAGCCTGCACGCAGCCGAGGCACTCAGATGGCTGCTCGAACACTGCCCGGAGCTGGACCGAACCCACGACCTGGCGCGTCAGTTCGCCGCCATGCTCGACGCCCGTGACGCCTCCCCGCTACCGGACTGGCTCGAGCAACTCACAACTTCCCGCCTCCCAGCCCTGGCCAGCCTGGCCAAAGCCATCCGCGAAGACCAGCCCGCAGTAGTGCAGGGCATCACCACCCCGTTCAGCTCCGACGTCAACGAAGGCCGCATTACCGACCTGAAGCTCCAGAAACGGATCACGGCCGGCCGCGCGGGGGTCCGGTTGCTCCGCCACCGCGTCATCCTCATGGCCTTGCTCCGACGCCACACCCGTGACGGAGCGTCACCGTCGCACGGGACACCGCAACTTCACGGAAATCTTGCCAGGGCCAGGAAAGTCCGTACGCCGACACCTGGTGGGAAGCCGCCGTCAAAGCCCACGGTGAACGCGACGGCACCCGGGCCCTGATCGAGGTCCTCCTCCTTTGCCGCCACCTGCCCCACGAACACCTCGTCACCGGCCTCGCCGCAGCGCTGAAGACCGGTGCCCTCACCGCCGATGCCGTCGCTCTCGAAGCCCGCAAGGCAGCCGACGCCGACACCGGACCCGAAGAATCCCCGCAGCCGCCCTACACCACCAGCCAGACCGCCACCGCCCCGCTGCCCGCGGCCGTCAGGGCCAACCTGCCACCCGACAAACGGCCCAATGCCCTCCGTCGCCCCCTACGGCCACCTCCTGCGGCTCCGCCGACCCGACCACCCCACCCCGTGAAAGAGGAGAACGCCGTGACCCTCCCCGCCAGCGAGCAGGCCGCCACCACCGCCGTCGACCAGGCATGCCGCATGCTCCGGCGGCCCACCATCCGCTCCCTCATGCCGTCTCGGGCATTGACAGGTACCTGGCCCCGTCCCATATTGGTCAGACCAGCAGGTGACCTGCATTCGGGCATCCTCCTGGCGTGCCGCGATGAGCCGAGGAGCTGACGAAGTGCGTCCGTTGATTGCCACCGGCATCACTGTCGGTTTTCTCGCCGGGTTGTGGGCCTGGACCAGTGACCAGCTCGGCGCGCCCACCTGGGTCGCCGTGGTTTCGTGGGCCGCCTTCTTCGCCGCCGATGGCAAGGCCGCCGGCCTCGTGAAGACTGCGGCGTCGACGCTGTCGGGTGTGGCCTGGGGCTGGCTCTCCGTCCTGGCCGCCGGACTGGCCACCCGCTGGTCTGGCGCGCTCCCTGTCGCCGTGGCCGTGGCCGTGATCGCGTTCGCGATGTGTGCTCAGGCAAGCTGGACCCTGCTGTCCTTCATCCCCGGAGCGTTCCTCGGGGCCGCGGCGCTGTTCGGCAACGCGGGCGACGTGCCCGTCACGGCGGCCGTCCTGGTCGTCGGTGTGCTCCTGGGCATCGCGTCCGAGCGGTCGGCGGACCTGCTGGTCCGCTCCACCACCCGTGAGTCCGACACGGAGTCCGGCGCCGTCCCGGCCTGATGCCCGACATGCCGTGCGACCCGGCGCAGTCGTCACACGCCACTGAACAGGTCCACACCACGTCGCAACATCGCACCCCCCATTCACCGCATTGCAAATGAGGAGAATCGATGGGTTCATCATTCATAGAAAGCAACAATCTCTGGACCGCCGAGCAACATGAGGCCGCCAATCGCATCGCCGCCCAGGTGGTCGAGCAGGGACTGCGGCAGGTACGGATAAGTTGGAGCGATCAGCACGGCGTCCTGCGCGGCAAGACGCTGGAGGTGGGTCACTTCCTGTCGGTGCTGCGCAACGGCAAGGACTTCCAGACCGCGACCCTGATCTTCGACACGACCAACAACCCGGTCGTTCCCCCGTTCGGCGCCAACGCGCTCGGCGACCCACGGATGACCGGCCTGCCCGACGGCGTCCTGGTCCCCGACCCGACGACCTTCACCGTGCTGCCCTGGCTCGACCGCACCGGCTGGATCTTGTCGAATCTGCACTACCGGTCGGGTGAAATTGTCCCCTTCGACACCCGCGGCATCCTGCAGAGGCAGCTCGGTCTCCTCGACGCCACGGGATACTCCTACATCGCCGGTGTCGAGCTGGAGTTCTACATCACCCGGCTCGAGGACGCCCGCCTTTCCTTCGAAGACTCCGGTCATCCGCCGGCGCCGCCCCGGGTCAGCGCGGTCTCCCACGGCTTCCAGTACCTCACCGAGGTCCGCGGCGACGAGATCGGCGCGATCCTCGACGTCCTCAGGGACAACATCGTCGCGCTCGGCATGCCGCTGGCCACCGTCGAGGACGAGTGGGGTCCGGGCCAGTGCGAGGTGACCTTCGAACCGCTGACGGGCCTGAAGGCCGCCGATACCGTGGTCCTCCTCCGCAGCGTGATCAAGCAGCTGTGCCGGCGCCACGGCTACCACGCCACCTTCATGTCCCGCCCCGCATTCCCCAACGCCTTCTCCAGCGGCTGGCACCTGCACCAGTCGCTTGCCACCCCCGAAGAGGGCAACGCCTTCGCAGGCGACGAGGACTCCGCGCTCTCCCAGACCGGTCGCCGGTTCATGGCCGGACTGCTCGAGCACGCCCGCGCCTGCTCGGTGCTCACCACGCCGACGATCAACGGCTACAAGCGCTACCGCCCCGACTCGTTCGCCCCGAACCGGGTGACGTGGGCCGAGGAGAACCGCGGCGCCCTCGTCCGGGTCGCCGGCGGCCGCGGCGACGCCAACACGCACCTGGAGAACCGGGTCGGCGAACCCGCCGCGAACCCCTACCTCTACCTGGCCGCGCAGATCATCAGCGGCCGGGACGGGCTCAACAACAAGCTCGAGCCGGGCCCGTCGGCCGACGAGCCGTACCTCGCCGACGCCCCCGCCCTGCCGGCAAGTCTGGAGCAGGCCATCAAGGTGTTCGGCGAAAGCGAACTGCTGCGCCGCGAGCTCAGCGACCCGTTCGTGGACTACCTGTCGATGGTCAAGCAGCACGAAGTCGACCGCTTCAACGCAGCGGTCACCGACTGGGAGCAGCGTGAATACTTCGAGATCTACTGATCTGGTCGGCGGGGCCGGTGCGGACCGGCCCCGCCTGCCGATCCTGGCCAGCGCCCGCGCGGCCGACCCCGATCCCCGCACCACGCTGACGGTGGCGGCGGCCCAGCTGGGCGGACCGTGGCTGAACGTCAACGCCCGGATGGAACGCCTGATTCAGGCAGCGGAACTCGCCGCGTCCGAAGGGACGCAGGTGCTGGCGTTCCCGGAGACCTACCTGTCGGGCTACCCGTTCTGGCTGACCCGCACCCAGGGATCGCGGTTCGACGACGCCAACCAGAAGGCCTGCTACGCCGCCTACCTCGACAGCGGGATCGAGGTAGGCGGGCCGGAGCAGCGCGAGCTGGAGAGGCTCTCCTCGGACCTCCGGCTCACCCTGTTCGTCGGCGTCACCGAGCGCGGCCGGGGCAACGCCAGTGGCTCGACCTTCTGCACGATGCTCACCCTGCATCCCGGGCACGGGCTGGTCGGGCACCACCGCAAACTCGTGCCGACCTACGACGAACGCCTCGTCTGGGCCCAGGGCGACGGGGCCGGGCTGCGCACGCACCCGGTTGGCCCGGCCATGGTCGGTGCTCTCAACTGCTGGGAGAACTGGATGCCACAGGCACGGCACGCACTGTACGCCGACGGCGAGCAGGTCCACATCAGCTCCTGGCCCGGCGCGAGCGGCCTCACCCCGGACATCACAAGGTTCACCGCCCAGGAGGGCAGGGTCTTCGCCATGGCCGCCTCGGGCATCCTCTCCCCGGACGACGTCCCCGACGACTTCCCGCTGGCCGAGGAGGTGCGCGCGAACTCGGCGGCGATGCCGTTCGACGGCGGCTCCGCCGTGGCCGCGCCCGACGGGTCGTGGCTGGTACCTCCGGTCAACGGCGCCGAGGGCCTGATCGTGGCCGATCTGGATCTCAGCTGGGTCGCCCGCGAGCGCCTCAACTTCGACCCGACAGGCCACTACAGCCGACCCGATGTCTTCAAGGTCACTGTCGACCGCAGACGCCGCCGGGCGGGCAATTTCGTGGATCTGGCGGATCGCGCGGAGACAGACCCCGCGGGGTGCGCGGCCCCCACCAGCCAAGCGGCCGAGACGTACTCGGCAGAACAGGAGGTGGGACGTGGCGGACGCCGCTGAGACCGTCCTCGTACTCCAACACCAGGACGACGCCGGGCCGGGCAACCTCGCCGACTGGCTGCGGGCCAACAGCATCCCGTGGCAGCTCGTCGACGTCCAGGCCGGTGAACTGCCGCAGCCCACACGGCACCGGGCCCTCATGGTCCTCGGCAGTCGGGAGGCCGCCTACGACGCGACGGTTCCGTGGGGACAACCGGAGCGTTCGTTCGTCCAGGCGGAGATCGAGCTCGGCACACCGGTCTTCGGGATCTGCTACGGCGCGCAGTTGCTCGCCCAGATCCTGGACGGCAAGGTGCAACCCGCCGCCGAGGCCGAGCGCGGCTGGACGAAGATCCCGGCCGTAGCCGACGAGCCGCAGCTCGCGCAGGTCGTCCAGGGCTGCTGGTTCGAATGGCACGGCGACGAGATCGTGCTGCCACCGAAGGCCACGCTGCTCGCCGGCAACCTCCACGTCCAAGCCTTCAGCCACGGCCGCCATCTCGGGGTGCAGTTCCACCCCGAGATCACCGCGGAGCAGATCCGCGCGTGGATGACGGCCGACCAGCGCCGACGGCAACTCGCCGACGCCGGCGGAGTGCCCGAGGAGCTGGTGCGCATCACCGAGTCCCGGTACCAAGACGCCGAACAGGCGGCCTGGCGCCTGTACGAGGAATTCCTCAAGGTCGCCGACGGCTGAACCGGTCGCACTCTTCGGCATCGGCGCTTCCCGGCGCCGATGCCGAAGGCGGTATGTTCAGACCAGCAGGACACTGAACCGGGATCCGTACCGGGCGGACTGAGGAGGGTCATGGCAACCGATCGGCAGGGAATCGCACGCATGCGGCCGGTCGATCGCAAACCGCTCTACGAGCAGGTCAGCGATCGCCTTCGGGAGTTCGTCGATGTCAACCAGTTGCAGCCCGGCGATCGGCTGATGAGCGAGCGGGACCTTGCCCGCGAGCTGTCCGTCGGACGCTCCTCCATCCGCGAGGCCATCACCGCACTGCGCGCCCGCGGCATGGTCGAGGTCCGCCACGGCGACGGCATCTACCTGCTCCAGCGGCCGGACGACCTGATCGACCTGCTGGCCGCCGAACTGGTCGAGACCCACGTGGACCACCCCGCCATCTGGGAGACCCGGCAGGCCCTGGAGACCCAGTGCGCGCGGCTCGCCGCCATGCGGGCCACCACCGACGACCTCGCCGAGCTGGATGCCGCGATGGAGGAGATGCGAGCGGAGATCGACGCCGGTCAGCCCGGGCTCTCTGGAGACCGGCGGTTTCACACCCGGGTAGCCACCGCCTCGCACAACCCGATCCTGGTCCGCCTGCTGGCGAGCATGCACACCGCGCTCGACCGCACATCTGAGACGTCCCTGACGCGGGCCGGCCAACCCGCCAAGTCCCTCCGGGACCACCAGGCGATCCTCGATGCCATCCGCGCGCGCGAACCCGGCGACGCCGCCGATGCGATGTTGCGGCACCTGGTCGTCACCACGGACTCGCTCGTGGCCGGCCGGTACGAACACCGCGAGTGACACCACCGCATGCCACGACATCACGGCGCACATGCTCCACCCGCTGTTGACCCACATGCTCAAGCACGCCGAGCAGTGTCTGGACGGACTCGACAGAGCCCCTTGGGTGTTCCTGTCGATCCCGCTGACGTACGCACCCGTTTCGACGAGCTGCTGCCCAGTGGCCTCACCGGTCCGCTGACCGTCATCGAGGACCTGGTCACAGCGGCCGACCCGTAGTGGTGGCGAGTGCGGGGCCGCGCTACTTCGGGTCTGACACCGGAGCTGACCGCTTCACATCCCCTCGCAGCTGGAGACCATGACCGGAGGGATAGTTGAGGGTCATGGCCTCCAGGAAGCGTGTGTACGGCGCTGAGTTCCGCGAGGGACGGTACGGATCGTGACGGAGACCGGGAAGCCGATTCCGGAGGTGGCCGAGGAGCCCGGCGTGCATCCGGGCACGCTGCACAGCTGGGTGTCGCGGGCCAGGCGCAATGGCTCGCCGACGTCCGACCGGTCGGCGAAATCGATCTGTTCTCCCGTCGTCTGTTCGGCTACGCGATGGGCGAACGGCGCGACGCGGAACTGGTGGTGGCATTGCTCAACATGGCCGCAGCCACCCGCGGCGGCGTCATCTGCGGCGTGATCACGCACACGGACAGTGAGTATGACCGTGCCGGATGTTCCCCGGCCTCTTGACCCGCACGGCGATGGACGCGCCAGGATGCCAGTGCCGGGATGTTCTCGCGGTCTCCTGATCCGGCCTTGTCACGTTGGCTGAGGGCTGATCGTCTGAGGTTGTGTCAGGGTACGGGGCCGGTGCCGGCTCTAGGTCAGGCACCTGCGGGCTGTGCGGCGGTGCCGGTGATCTGGTCCCAGATGGCGAAGCGGATGACCATCTCGGTGCGGTGGTCGGGGGTGGTCAATCTGGTGCTGGCGTGGCCGGAAGTGGGGTGAGATGCGGCTGAACGCGGACAGGATTCTCTGGGCTCCTGCGACGCTGCGGAAGCCTTTCATGGCGCGTTCGCGCTGCCTCGTTGGCTGGTGGGAGTTCTCGGCCCGGTTGTTCAGGCCTTTGTGGGAGCGCTGCTCGACCGAGGGCATCACCTCGCGGTGGGCCGCCCCGTAGGAATGGAGCATGTCGCCCCGTTCGCGAACTCATACGGGGCGGCGCAACAGCCTGGAAGAATCACAACGGACCGCTGGCGTCCGCCTCGGGCTCGGCTTCTTCGCCTTCCGGGGATTGATCGTTCGACGATCCTGCCGGCACAAGCCGATCCGTCCCGGCAGGGCGAGTCCGAGGCCCGCCACATCCTCAAGCTCGAACTCGCCAGCGCGGCCGGGAGGCCGGTGCCCAGCCCGAACTGGAGGTGAGGGCACCAGACGGTTCCTGCCGGCCTGGGAAGCGGGCTGTGTCCCGTCGCAGGTCCACGTGGACCAGGAAGCCCTTCAGCGGGTCACGCTGCACGGCCTTCTACCGCCCCGCAGGGGCCTTCCAAATGTATCGCATCTATTTTTCTGCAGGTGGCGGATAGACTCTGTTCACCTCTTGACTCGCCGTTGATCAAACTTCACACTATTCTGAGTCAAGGGCACTTGAGGGTAGGCCGTCAAGGGAGGAGGGCCTCAGCGAGAGCTGCACGACCGCCAAAAGAGTCTGAACTATGTGGGATCTCTGTAGTCGATTGAAGTTGATCACTTCGCATCTCGCATCTCGTTTCGGCACGGCATCGAGGCGCCGCCGCTCAGGGGAATGATGGGCATGACACGCAGTCCGATGTTCCTGAGACCCCCTTGCCTGGAGGGCGGCGCCCTGGACGGACGCCTTGGACGAGCCGACCCTGTTGGTCCCTGCAGCGAGCACTTCAACGTGGTCGTCTCGGCATGGGCCCGCCCGCTGGCCGCTATCCATGGACAGCACCCGGCCGTGGCGCCCTGCGGGATTCCACCCTGCCTTCCCTGTCGGCCGCCGTATGCCGGCTCCGGCTTGACGAAGAGGGCAGGCCACCCCTAGCGGAACGCGCACGAACTGCCAGGAACGATTCCATCGAGAACGCTTGGAGCCCGCCAAGAGGTGTCGCCTGAGACACCTCGCGTGTCCCCTCGTTCGCCTTCGGCGCTCCCGCCGTCCCGGCGACACCGAACCCGCCTCCGTCAATGACAAGCCCGCAGTGATACCTGCCCTTCAGCAGTGGCAAGGCGGTACGGGCTCCTTCCAGCTGCGCAAGCACAGCCGAATCGTGTTCGCCAAGAAGCAGGGAGACAGACTCCGCGACAAGATCGCAACTCTCGGACGAGATCGAGCGGGTGACGGGTCGAAAACTGGACGCGCCGCCCCAGGGCCCCGCAGGACGGCGACATCGTGCTGACGGTCGATCCCGCTGGCCGAAAGCCACGGGCGGCGCCCAGCTCAAGGGGGAGGGGTACACCACGGTCACCGACCGGTCCGTGCGGATCACCGCACGGACCGCGAAGGGCATCCACTACGGCACGAGCACGCTGCCGTAGATCCTGCTGCTGGACGACGGCCGCGAATCCGTGCCCGTGGGTACCGCCGTGGACTCGCGGATCGGTTCCTCGTGCCTGGTGTAGCCGGCTGGTGCTGAAAAACGACACCGGCGCTATCACCGGTGTTCCGAGTGTGGGGCGTCGGCAGGTTCACCATCACTTCCCCAACGGCGGGAGCCGTTCTGGACGCGTCGAGCACCTGCCACTCCCGTAGTCCCGTAATAGCGGGGCACGGATTAGTCACTGATGAAGAAAGGATCACTCGGCAGTGAGAAAAAGCTATAGAAAGATCGCATCTTTCTTGGGAGGGATGATCGTCGTATCACTCCTGTTTGGTGTATCCGTAACGAAGCAGGCATCCGCGCAGCAGGCGGCGGGGAACGCTCCGTTCATCAACTCGTGGCTGGTGTCGGGCCCGTTTGATTCGCCGGTGGCCGACAAGCAATATGGATGTGAAGCCGATGACTCGGGGAACGCGTGGTCGGCTGTCGGCGACAGTGCCGAGAGGGCGGCGGAGAACGGTGCCGCGGCCAACGCGATCGACGGCGATCCGTCGACCCTCTGGCACACCGCGTACAGCGGCGGTGTCGCACCCATGCCGCACTGGCTCGACATCACGCTGGCCAGCCCGCAGGTGATCGACAAGCTGACGTACCTGCCGCGGCAGGACGGCAACACCAACGGGAACATCGCGAACTACGAGGTGTCGGTCAGCGACGACGGCGTCTCGTGGGGCACACCTATAGCGACTGGCACGTTCAGCGCCGGGGCCGGGGTGAAGACGGTCACCTTCCCGCCGGTCAGTGCCAAGCACGTGCGACTGCGGGCCCTGAGTTCGCAAAACGGGCAAGGCTTCGCATCGGCCGCCGAGGTCAACCTGTACGGGTCTGATGGATTGCCGATCGGCACGTACCGCCCGGTCGAGGGGAAGACGAAGATCACCCCGAAGGCCGGCGAGTCGTTGAGCTTCGGCAACGAAAGCGCAAAGTGGGAGTACTTCGACGACCGCCTCTATAACCGGAACTACGACGACTACCAGGATCTTTACGGATACTACACCGTCAAGAAGGGTGTCGATACGCGGAACAAGTACGTGTACGCGCACACGTACGTCTACAGCCCGGTCGAGCAGCAGGCATATTTCAACGTCGGGGCGAGCGGTTCGTACCGGCTATACGCGAACGACAGCTGTCTGACGGCCCCAAGCACTCCGAAGGAGGTGCAAAAGGATCTGACGAAGCAAGCTGTCCAACTGCACGCAGGCTGGAACAAGCTGATGATTCAGATCAAGCACACCTACACGGAGGACGTGAATTCAAACGGTGTGCCGATTGCCAAGGACCAGAACGTAGCCTATCTCGGGTTCTACGGCCGGGTGGCGGATCAGAACGGCAACAAGATCAATGGTCTGGTCAATTCTGTGACAGGGCCGTCGGGAAGCCTGCAGATCGTGTCGCAAGGACTCTCGAGCGACGATGCGATCCACACTCCGCTTCCGAAGAACAACATGCCGACTGGCTACAAGGAATGGCCGTACGTCTGGAACAAGTCGACGGCCAACAACAAGTACGGCGTCGCCGCTTCGACTTTCCAGTTCATGGCTGCCGGTGGCGCGCCGGGCTATACATGGAAGATCGTAGACGGGAACTTGCCTGATGGCCTGGAGTTGAACCCTGACGGCTCTATCGCGGACGGATTGGTCGACGGGAAAGTCGATCTGAACAGCACTAAGGGCATCATCAGGGTCAACACCAAACCAGGGGATTATCACTTCACCGTCCAGGTGGCCGACAGGGAAGGGAACACTAGTTCAAAAAACTTCACCATCACCGTGAAGGAACGTCCAAACAAGTGGTTCGAGGAGGGCAGGGTCAGCGCACTGACCCATTCCACCCCAACGTACAACTACTTCGTGGATCCAAACCACTCCGTCGATCAATGGGCAGCGAGAGCGAAGCGTGAAGGGCATTCGCTGGTATCGATCGAAGCACTACAGCAGAACTACTTCTGGCCGTCGAAATTCGCAGATCCGAAGAACATTAAGGCGGAATACCTCCCTAAAGACGAAGGCGGCAAAGTAGTAGACGGATTGAAGCAGTACGAACAGGCAGTGAAGCGTTACGGCATGAAATTCGGCTTGTACTACGCGACCGAGGGTGGCGGTTTGCAGCATTACTCCACTGATGTGTTCGTGCAGAATGTGGAGGATCTCATTCGGCGTTACAGTCCGGACTACCTGTACTTCGACGGTCCACAGTCAATGCCCAATGCCAACTACGACGCGATGTACAGTGCGCTACGCAACCACAGCGATGAGATCATCGTGGACTCAAACGCCTGGGGGGCGGAGTACGGCGATCCGGATTTGAGAACCGGCGAGGCGTCAGGCATCTACGCCAATGTGGGGGGAAACCATCTTCTGAAGCGGACGCCCATGGAACCGTGGAAGATGATCCACACCAAGGACATGCTCTCGCCGTACTACGAAAAGCGCGACGACTTCAGGCAGGTCACCAAAGAGATGGTGATGAATGCTGGTCGGGGCTATGTCGACAACAACGATCAATCGGTCATCGACAGCCGGGGCCCGAACTGGGACTCTCCCCAAGAAATCGCCACGAGGTACCCCAAGGCTGTCCAGGAGTTCATCGATGTAAGAGAGAACCTCGCCAACTGGTTCGCTCCGGAGCATGGGCCGGAGAGGCACGAGTCCACGACGGGCACAACGCCGTACTTCCTGGCGGGCTACGGCTACGAAGACGATGGACGAGGAAACTACGAGAAGTTCGCTTTCCCCGACAGCACGACTGGTCCGCAATGGGGATATGCGACCGCAAGGGACAACAACATCTATCTTCACATCCTGAAGGGGCCGGACGGCAAGAAGGGCTTCGACGCGATTACCGGCAAGTCCTTGACCATTCGTCCGATCAAGGATCGGGTGACGTCGGTGAGGTGGTTGAACAGCGACATCCCGGTCACGTCGTTCAGCCAGGAGGGCGACAGCCTGACCATCAACCTGGCCGATGCGCGGGAAGATCCGATCGACACGATCATCAAGATCGTGACTGACAATCCTGAGCGCAAGTTCAAGCTGACCAACGTCGACGTGACCGGTGAGCAGCTGGCGCCGAAGGTGCTGAAGGTCAATGCCGAGGGCTACATGACGTATCCCGCGCTGAAAGCCAAGCTTTCGGACGTGACCTACAGCAGCGCGAATCCTGAGATAGCGGAAGTTCGCCCTAGTGGAATCGTGCATCCGGTGTCGGACGGCACGACGAGCATCACGGTACGAGGCGCTTATGAGGGCGTGACCAAACAAGGCGCGTTGAAGGTGGCGGTCAAGGATGGCCTCGTCTATGCCGCCGACATGCTCAGCGCATCGTTGTCGGTGGAAGGGAAAGAGACATACGGCGAGTTCGGCCTGAACGATGGGCTCAAGTACGAGATAGAAGGCAGGTCGACATCAGGCGGACCCATCGGCTTGGATGCGGCTCAGATCAGATGGCATGGCGGAATCGTCGATCTGGCCGGCGGTAACAAATACAAGCCGGTCGCCATCAAGGAAGTAGACACATTCGCGTTCAATGGGAACAAGATCACCACCCCGCAGGTCGAGGCACCCGCGAGAGGAGTCGTCTGGGCAGACGTGACACTGGACGGTAAAACTTACACGACAAACAGGGTCTTCATGGACCTGCTGCCGTACCGGAACCTCGCGAACGGCGCCGAAATCACAGCCAGCCAGGGGCAAGATGCGGTGTCGAACCTCACCGACGGCAGGCTCATCGACGGCGTCCACTTCGATCAGTCGAAGTGGACGGTGCCAGGAAGCGAGCAGGCTTGGATTCAATTCAAGCTTCCCGCGAAGACTGACATCTCGAACATCGACATCAACTTCAACACGCTGGATCAGCGGTACATCAACACGCCCAAGACAATCAAGATCCAAACCAGCGTCGACGGTGTGACCTGGAATGATGCCAGCACCGTCAACGGCCCAACGGGCACCGCCTATTTCGGGTTCTACAACCAGTACCCCCTTAGCGCACAGGCCCAGTACGTGAAGTTGGTGTTCGACGGCGGCTCGAACGGGTCAACGACCGACCTGCTCGAGGTCGCCGTCAACGGAAGATAGGTGACACGGCGACCGATCAGCGTCGTGGTCTTCAACGGTGACGACGCTGGCCGGTTGCCATCGCCCGCGTCCACGTCCGTCATGATCGGCTCGCTCTCTTCGCACGGTGCGGGGTCCGATCCGGCGCCGCGTGTACGAGCCGGACAGCCGATGCCCCCGACCACACCACCGACCGGCCCCGGGGCCGTGGCGCGTGCACTACCACGTGCCGCTGCACGTGGCGCCGGCCGCGCCGCTGAACACCACCGTCCCCGTGCTCCGCGAGGCACTCAAGGAGCTGGTCGGCGGGCCGCTGTGCGACCACTTCGACGTGGAGACCTAGGAGCGTGGGTCAGTAACGGGCAATTGGCCGGTCGGTCGTGATCGGTGTGATTGATTGCGGTCGGGCGGCGGGCCCGGGGTCCCGACCTGC
>NZ_JBIAXG010000082.1:0-20905 GCF_042896465.1 Streptomyces sp. NPDC001292 | reverse complement strand
AGCCGAACGGCTCGTCCCCGGCCCGCACCGCCTCGGCCGCCAGCTCTACCGCGCGCTCCAGATGCCGCAGCTCGGCGGCGTTCGGTTCGATGAGGCTCACGATGTCTCCTTCGGGGGGCAGGTCGGCAGGGAAACCGAAAGGGCCGTACCAGATCACTCTGATACGACCCTCGACCTGCCTCTTCGCAAGTCGGGACGACAGGATTTGAACCTGCGACCCCTTGACCCCCAGTCAAGTGCGCTACCAAGCTGCGCCACGTCCCGGTGCCCGTCTGACCTGGGGTTTCCCCCGGTCGAACGTGCAGGAAAACAATACCGCACTCAGGTCGGTGGTCGCGCACGGGTTTTGGTCCGGGCGGTGACGGGGCGACGGTACTTGACCTCAAGTTTGGTTGAGGTCGGAGCATCGTCGGTATGACGATCAACGAGGAGACCGAACGCGCCCACGGCCACGCCGACCTGCCCCGGCTGATGGGGCTCATGACGGGCGACGAGAAGCACGGACCGGCGGCCACGTCCACGCTGGACGTGCTCTGGGTGCTCTACGACCGGGTGCTCAGGGTCCGCCCGGAGCAACGGGACGACCCGGAGCGGGACCGGTTCCTGCTGTCGAAGGGGCACGGCCCGATGGCCTACTACGCGGTGCTCGCCGCGAAGGGCTTCGTTCCGGTCGACTGGCTGCCGGACTTCGGCGCCTACGACTCCCCGCTCGGCCACCATCCGGATCGCACGCTGGTGCCGGGCGTCGAGGTCGGCAGCGGCTCGCTCGGGCACGGACTGCCCATCGCCGTCGGCATGGCCCTGGGGCTGCGCGCCCAGGGGCTGGACCGGCCCCGGGTGTGGGTGCTGACCGGGGACGCCGAACTGGACGAGGGCAGCAACCACGAGGCGATCGCGTTCGCCGGTCCCGCGGCACTCGAGCAGCTGCACACCGTCGTCGTCGACAACGCCTCCGCCAGCCACGCCCGTCCCGGCGGGATCGCGGCCCGGTTCGAGGCTGCGGGCTGGTCGACGGCGAGGGTCGACGGCCGCGACCACGAGGCGCTGTACGCCGCGTTCACCGCGCCGCATCCGGGCCGCCCGCACGTGGTGGTGGCCCGGGTGGAGCCGAAGAACCCGTGATCCGGCACCCCGGGTCCGGAACCGCGCGGATCCGGAACCGCGGGTCCGGAACCGCCGAGCAGAACCCCCGGCTTCCCCCGACTTCCCGACACAGAAGGGCCCTACCTCCATGGACACCATGCGTGACCGTCTCGCACCGGCCGTCTCGCGCCTGCTCGACGAGGATCCGCGGGTGGCGGTCGTCATCGCCGAGATCGGCAAGGACGGTTTCGCCGACGCGCGGCGCCGGCATCCCGACCGGGTGATCAACGTCGGCATCCGCGAGCAGCTCCTCGTCGGAGCGGGCGCCGGGCTGGCGCTCACCGGTATGCGACCGGTGCTGCACTCCTTCGCGAGCTTCCTCGTCGAGCGTCCCTTCGAACAGGTCAAACTGGATCTGGGTCACCAGGGCGCGGGCGCGGTGCTGGTCAGCGCCGCCGCCTCCTTCGACTGGCCCGCGGGCGGCTACACCCACATGGCACCCGGCGACGTGACGCTGCTCGACACCCTGGACGGCTGGACCGTCCATGTGCCCGGGCACCCGGACGAGGCCGAGACGCTGCTGCGGCACGCGGTCGCCGCGGGCGACGACAAGGTCTATGTACGGCTGTCGGTGCAGTCGAACGCGCACCGGCGCCCGGTCGACGGCGAGCGCCTCGTGACGGTCCGCGAGGGCCGCTCGGGTGTGGTGGTCGCCGTCGGGCCCCTGCTCGACGCGGTGCTCACCGCGACGGAGGGCCTGGACGTCACGGTGCTGTACGCGACGACCGTACGGCCCTTCGACGCGGCCTCGCTGCGCCGGGCCACCCGGGCGGCCGGTACGGACGTCGTCCTGGTCGAGCCGTATCTGGCGGGCACGTCGACCTCTGCGGCGAACGACGCGCTCCGCGACGTCCCGCACCGCGTCCTGGGGCTCGGTGTGGGCCGCGCCGAGCTGCGGCGCTACGGGACCGTGGAGGAGCACATCGCCGCGCACGGGCTGGACGCCCGGTCGCTGCGGGAACGGATCTCGGCGTTCCTCGGGGCACGGGCCGGGGCGGGCACGGAGGGCGCCTGAGGGCGTCCGCGCGGAGGCCTGCGGCGGTCGGCCGGGCCCCAGGTCGCAGTCGCCGCCGTCAGTGCGGCTCGGGGTGCGTCCGCCCGGGTGCCGCGTCAGCGCTCCCGTCGTGCGCGCGCGGGCCGTGGGTGCCGCGCGCGTCGGCCCGTACGAGGCCGCGTATCGCGGGCACCGCAAGCAGGACCGTCGGTACGACCAGGCTCATCGCGGCGGACACCAGCAGCACGTGATCCGCGCCCAGGGCGGTGGCGGCCGGGCCGGCCAGGGCCTGGCCGACGGGCATCATGGCGAGGGAGCCCGCCACGTCGTAGGCGTGGATGCGGTTGAGAACGTCGGACGGGACCTGGGTCTGGACGCTGGTCGCCCACATCACGCCCCAGAACGACATGCCCGCCCCGGCGACGGCGGCGCCCGCCGCCATGGCCGGCACGCCGAAGCCGGCCCCGACCGTCGCCGGGAAGCCGACGAAGGCGAACAGGGCGAACGCACCGGCGCGCAGCATACGGCGGGGACGCAGCCGCAGGGCCAGGAAGCCGCCGACGACGGTTCCCGCGCCAAGGGCGGAGTTGATCAGGCCGTAGGCGCGCGGGCCGTACTGCTGGACCACTTCGGTGGCCACCAGCGGGACGGTCGGGCCCCAGACGGCGATCATGTAGAGGCACCACACGGCGATGACGCCCCAGAGCCATGTCCTGGCCCTGAACTCCCGCCATCCTTCGACCAGATCCGCTACGAAGGCACCGGTCGCGGTGCGGTCCGGGCTACCGGCGCGGGTGAGCGGTGGCAGCCGGAGCAGGAGCAGGGACAGGGCGCTGACCCCGTAGGTCGCGGCGTGCGCCGCGAACACCCCGCCCGGTGAGGCGAAGCCGACGAGCAGGCCCGCGGCGGCGGGGCCCGCGAGCTGGGCCGCGGACTCGGCGATCCGTATGGCGCCGTTGGCCGCCTGGACGTCGGAGGCGAGCCGGGGCACCGTACTGGCCACGCCGGGCTGGAACACGGCACCCGCCATGCCGTTGACGAGGCCGATCACGCAGATCTCCCAGAGCACCACGTGCCCCGAGTAGAAGAGCACGGCGGCCAGGGACTGGGTGCCGAGCCGCACCAGGTCGGCGCCGATCATCAGCTTGCGGGTGCTGAACCGGTCGGCGATGACCCCGCCGAAGACCACGAGCCCCGCGAAGGCGGCGGCCGTCGACGCCATGGCGAGGCCGACCGCGCCCGCGCCGTACCCGTGCTGAAGCAGGCCCGCGGCGAGCGCGACCGGCAGCATGGTGTCGCCGAGCCGGGCGACGGCCCGCGCGACGAAGAACAGCGCGAAGTCCCGCGACCACACCGACCGCGCGCGACCACCGTCGCCCGCCCCGGCTCCGGCTCCGGCTCCGGCTCCGGCAGCGAGGTCATCACGCCCCGCCGCCTCCCCCGGCGACGACTGCGACGACTGCGACGACGTCCCGGTCATCCCTGCGACGCTCCCCTCCCCGACCGATCCCCGACTGCCCGGCCCGACCGCGGCCCCTCCCGCGCCGGCCGGCCCCACCGCCTCCGGATCATGCCACGGCCCACCGAGAACGCCCGAGGGGTTTTCAGCGAGCGGTGGGCAGTCCCAGTCCGGGATGGGCCTCCAGCAGCCGCGTCGGAGCCGCCTGGCGCCAGGAGTCGGCGAGGATGTCACGCAGTTCGTCCTCGTCCTCCAGCGCCGCGAGCCGGACCCGCACCCAGGCGAACTGCGCCTCGTGACCGGCGATCCAGAACTTCTCCGGTTCGGCCAGGACCAGTTCGTCGCGCTCCTCCTTGGGACAACGCACGGCGATGGAGGTCTCCTCCTCCGGCAGTGTGGCGAACATCTTCCCCGCGACCCGGAACGTGGGCATGCTCCAGGCGATCTTCTCCGTGGTGTCCGGCAGGGACAGGGCGATACGGCGTACGTCATGGGCATCCGGCATGCCACGCACGCTAACCCCTCGCACTGACAGCCACCCCGGGACAGCCGGGCGCTACGCCTGCGCCGCCTCGCCCAGGGCCTGGAGCACCGGACGGATCAGCGGGTGCCCCTCGGCTCCCCGGCGCACCGCCGCGAAGACCCGGCGGGTGGGCGCCGCGCCGTCCACGGGGCGGACGACCACGCCGGTGAGGTCCATGCCGCGCAGTGCGGAGCGCGGGACGAGGGCAACGCCCGCGTCGGCCGAGGCGAGGGCCACGACGGCGCGGAAGTCGTCGGAGGAGTGTTCCAGGCGGGGCTGGAAGCCGGCGCTCTCACAGGCCAGGACGACCACGTCGTGGCAGGGATTGCCGGGGTAGGGGCCGATCCAGGTGTCCTTGGCCAGCTCGGCGAGCGGAACCTCGGCGGTGTCCGCCAGCCGGTGGGCGACCGGCACGACCGCGTCGAACGGCTCCGCGTACAGCGGTACGTGGGTCAGCCGGGGGTCGTCGGCGGACGGCGCTCCCCGGTACTCGACGGCGACCGCCACGTCGACCTGCCGGTCCAGCACCATCGGCAGGCTGGCGTCGCCCTCCGCGTCCTGCACGCGGATGCGGATACCGGGCGCCGTCCGCGCCAGGCGGGCCACCGCGGGCGCCACCACCTGCGCGATGCCCGTGGCGAAGGCGGCCACCGTCACCGTCCCGGCCTCGCCCGAGCCGTACGCGGCGAGTTCGGCCTCCGCCCGCTCAAGCTGGGCGAGGACCGCGTTGGTGTGGCTGAGCAGGATCTCCCCGGCCGGGGTCAGCCGTACGCCCTTGGCGCCGCGCTCGACGAGCCGGTGGCCGGTCTCCTGCTCCAGGGCCGTGAGCTGCTGCGAGACGGCCGAGGGTGTGAGGTAGAGCGCGGCGGCAGCGGCTGTCACCGTGCGGTGGTCGGCCACCGCACGGAGGATGTGCAGCCGCCGCGCTTCGATCATGCGAACGATTATCGCAAGACCTGGGACCGATCGGCCTCCGGCTCAGCCCTCCAGCTCGGCGCGCGCCGCGACGAACGCGTCCACCGCGCGGTTCACGTCCTCGGTGGAGTGCGCGGCGGACAGCTGCACGCGGATGCGGGCCTGGCCCTGCGGCACGACCGGGTAGGAGAAGCCGATCACGTACACGCCGTGCTCCAGCAGCAGCTCCGCCATGCGGCCCGCCTTGGCGGCGTCGCCGATCATCACGGGGGCGATGGCGTGGTCGCCGGGGATGACGTCGAAGCCCTCCTCGGTCATCCGGCGGCGGAACAGCGCGGTGTTCTCGGCGAGCCGGACCCGCAGGTCGTCCGCGGACTCCAGCAGGTCCAGCACCTTCAGGGAGGCTGCCGCGATCACCGGGGCGAGCGTGTTGGAGAACAGGTACGGCCGGGAGCGCTGGCGCAGCAGGGCGACGATCTCGGCGCGGGCGGCGACGTAGCCGCCGGAGGCGCCGCCGAGCGCTTTGCCGAGGGTGCCGGTGATGATGTCCACGCGGTCCATGACACCGTGCAGTTCGGGAGTGCCGCGGCCGCCGGGACCGACGAAGCCGACGGCGTGGGAGTCGTCGACCATGACCATGGCGCCGTGGCGGTCGGCGAGGTCGCAGATCTGGCGCAGCGGCGCCACATGGCCGTCCATCGAGAACACGCCGTCGGTGACGACCAGCTTCCGGCGCGCCCCGCCCTCGGTGGCCTCCTTCAACTGCCGCTCCAGGTCCGCGAGATCCCGGTTGGCGTAGCGGAAGCGGCGGGCCTTGGACAGCCGGATGCCGTCGATGATCGAGGCGTGGTTGAGGGCGTCGGAGATGACCGCGTCCTCGGGGCCGAGCAGCGTCTCGAACACGCCGCCGTTGGCGTCGAAGCAGGAGGAGTACAGGATCGTGTCCTCCTGGCCGAGGAACGCCGACAGCCGGGCCTCCAGTTCCTTGTGCACCTCCTGGGTGCCGCAGATGAAACGCACGGAGGCCATGCCGTAGCCCCAGCGGTCCAGGGCCTCGTGGGCGGCGGCGATCACCTCGGGGTGGTCGGCGAGGCCGAGGTAGTTGTTGGCGCAGAAGTTGAGGACCTCGCCGGGACGGCCGCCCGCGGTGACCTCGACGGTCGCGGACTGCGGGGTGCCGATGACCCGCTCGGGCTTGTGCAGCCCGGCGGCGCGGATCTCGTCGAGGGTGGCGCGCAGGTCGTCGCGCACGGAGTCGAACATCAGGGTGCTCCTTGAAGGTGCCGGCGGAAGAAGGGGAGGTACGCGGTCACACGGTCCAGTCGAGGATGATCTTTCCGCCCTTGCCGCTCGCGGCGTCGGCGAAGGCCGCCTCGAAGTCCTCGTAGCCGTACCGGCCGGTGATGACGGGAGCGAGGTCGAGGCCGCCCTCCAGCAGCACCGACATGGCGTACCAGGTCTCGAACATCTCCCGGCCGTAGATGCCCTTGATGGTGATCATCGAGGTGACGACGCGGGCCCAGTCGACGGGGAACTCCTCGGCGGGCAGGCCGAGCATGGCGATCTTGCCGCCGTGCGTCATGTTCGCGATCATGTCGCGCATCGCCTCGGGACGGCCGGACATCTCCAGGCCGACGTCGAAGCCCTCGCGCAGGCCGAGCGTGCGCTGCCCCCCGGCGATCGTGTCCCGGGAGACGTCCAGGGCGAGACTGACGCCGATCTTGCGGGCCAGCTCCAGCCGCTCCTCGCTCACGTCGGTGATCACGACGTTGCGCGCGCCCGCGTGCCGCGCGACGGCCGCCGCCATCAGGCCGATCGGACCGGCGCCGGTGATCAGGACGTCCTCGCCGACCAGTGGGAAGGACAGCGCGGTGTGCACGGCGTTGCCGAAGGGGTCGAAGATCGCGGCGATGTCGAGGTCGACGGGGACGCGGTGCACCCAGACGTTGGCGGCGGGCAGGGCGACGTACTCGGCGAACGCGCCGTCGCGTCCGACGCCGAGTCCGACGGTGGCCCGGCACAGATGGCGGCGTCCGGCCAGGCAGTTGCGGCACTTGCCGCACACCAGGTGGCCCTCGCCGCTGACCCGGTCGCCGGGCTTGATGTCGGTGACGTCCGCGCCTGTCTCGACGACCTCGCCGACGAACTCGTGCCCGACCACGAGCGGGGTGCGGATCGCCTGCCGGGCCCAGCCGTCCCAGGCCCGGATGTGCAGGTCGGTGCCGCAGATGCCGGTCCGCAGGACCTTGATCAGTACGTCGCCGGATCCGATGGCGGGCTCGGGGACGTCCGCGAGCCACAACCCGGGCTCCGCCTTCTGCTTGACCAGCGCCTTCAACGCTACCGCTCCTGAGGTTCCGGCCCCGGCTCCGGGCATGCCGGGGCAGCCCGCGTCCGGGGAGAGGGGTGGATTCCGGTAGCAATCTGCCGTACGACGGCACGCTGGTCCATCGAGGATTTCTTAAGCGCGGCCACAGCTCCGCTTCACGCCGTCCCCGGGCGGATTCGGCGCGGTGCGAGGTCTGCGCCCGGCCGTCAGAACAGGAAGCCCTCGGTCTCCCGGCGCTCCAGCCGCGGGGCGAGCTCCGCGGCGGCCGCCTTGATGGTCCGAAGCCCCTCCCGGCCCCACGGCCGCGGCTCGACGTCGACGACGCACACCGTGCCCAGCACCGTCTGCGTACTGTCGATGAGCGGCGCGCCCAGATAGGAGCGGATGCCGAACTCGTCCACGACCGCGTTGCCCGCGAACCGCGGGTAGTCGCAGACGTCCTCCAGCACCAGCGCCTTGCGCCGCGCCACGACATGGGGACAGAAGCCGTGGTCGCGGGCCAGGCGGCGGCCCACTTCACGTCGGCTTCCGTCCCCGTCGCCGCCGGTGTCGACGGTCAGGACGTCGCGCTCGGGCCGGTGCAGTCCGGCGAAGAACTGCCCTGTCTCGTCGGGGAAGTTGACCATCGCGTACGGCGCTCGGGTGAACGCGGCGAGGCGGTCGGCGAAGGCGTCGAGAGCCGGCTCGGGGCGCTCCCCCAGGCCCAGCAGGCGCAGCCGCTGGGTGCGGGCGGGGGCGTCCTTGTCCTCGGGGGTCAGCAGTAGGCGACCGGCCGGGCGGGGCGGGTCGTAGCTCATGGCCGGGCTCCGTCGCTGTCGGCGTATGTCATGTACGGGCTCCGTGACGGTGTGCGGGGGTCAGTGTGCCGGGGTCACCTGTGCGCGCCCTGGCTCGGCGCGGGGACGGCGGGCGCGTGGGCGATGAGGTGCCGGACGAGGGTCAGCAGGGTCTGGACGCCCGAGCTGGAGATACGGGCGTCGCAGCGGACCACGGGAATCCGCGGGTCGAGGTCCAGGGCCGCCCGCACCTCCTCGGGGTCGTAGCGGTGGGCGCCGTCGAACTCGTTGACGCCGACGACGAAGGCGAGGCCGCGCTGTTCGAAGAAGTCGACGGCGGCGAAGCACTCCTCCAGCCTGCGGGTGTCGGCGAGGATCACCGCGCCCAGCGCGCCCTCGGACAGCTCGTCCCACATGAACCAGAACCGCTCCTGCCCGGGCGTGCCGAACAGGTAGAGCACGTGCCGCGGGTCCAGGGTGATCCGGCCGAAGTCCATCGCGACGGTCGTCTCGACCTTGTTCTCCACACCGTCCAGGTTGTCCGTGGCCACGCTGACCGTGGTGAGCAACTCCTCCGTGCTCAGCGGAGCGATCTCGCTGACCGCGCCGACGAAGGTCGTCTTGCCCACCCCGAACCCTCCCGCCACCAGGATCTTCAGCGCGGTCGGGAAGGGATCGAGGCCGCCGTCGTAGTCAGAGCTGTCGTCGTAGTCCATCGAGCACTGCCTCCAGAAGAGCCCGGTCGGTGGGGTGGTGGTGGTCCTCGGGAGGCCTGGTGGTCAGCGCCCCGCAGTCGACGAGGTCGGACAGCAGCACCTTGGTCACCACGGCCGGCAGCTTCAGATGGGCGGCGACCTCGGCCACCGGGAGGGGAGCGCGGCACAGGTCGAGTGCCTGGCCGTGCTCCGGGCCGAGGTAGGCCAGCGGTGCCGCCCCGGTGGCCATCACCTGCGACATGAGGTCGAGCGCGATGCTGGGCCGGGTGCGGCCGTCGCTGACGGTGAAGGGACGCACCAGCCGTCCGGCCGCGTCGTCGAGCCAGGGCCTGTCGCCGGCCGCCGCCGCGCTCAAGGCCGCGGCGCCCGGGATTCGACGGAATGCTGCCGGGGAGCGGTCTCGAGGTAGGGGCGGACGCTCTTGACCAGCATCGCCATCTCGTAGCCCAGCACGGCCGCGTCGGCCTCGCGGCCGGCGAGCACGGCGAGGCAGGTGCCGGTACCGGCGGTGGTGACGAACAGCAGCGTGGAGTCCAGTTCGACGACGACCTGCCGCACCTCGCCGCCGTCGCCGAAGCGGACGCCGGCGCTGCGGCCGAGGGAGTACAGGCCTGAGGCCAGGGCGGCCATGTGGTCGGCGCTGTCGTGGTCGAGGCCGTGCACGGACTTCACCAGTCCGTCGCAGGACAGCAGGACCGCGCTGGTGGTGTGCGGTACGCGCTGCACGAGGCCGCTCATCAGCCAGTCGAGGTCGGAGACACGGCCGGTCGGCGCATCGCTCGCCATGGTGGATCGACTCCTTGGGGTGGGAAGGTCTGCGCAAGCGCTGGGGTCGGGAGGGGTGACGGGGCTGGGCGCGCTGGTCATCCGGCCGACTCGTTCCGGTCGCGGCGGATGGTGAGGTGCTGACCGGGCAGGAGCACGGGCCGCGCCTCCGCCGGCCCGGACGCGTCCACGGGGGACGCGCCGCCCGGGGAGTGCGGCTCGTGCGAGCGGGCCGGCTCCGTGGCGGCCGGCTCCCGGCGTTGCTCCGACTCGGCGAGTCCCATCCCGCGCCGGAAGGCGGCCATCAGCCCGGGGTCGTGGCCGGCGACGTACTCGGATTCATGGCGTGGCAGCGGGCCACCGCGCAGTTGCGGCACCAGGTGCTCCTGGGCGCGCCGCCGGGGCAGTTGGGGTTTCTCCATGGTTCCGCGCACCGCTCCGGCCCGTGGAACGGGCGGCGCACCGGCGTTCGCCGCCACGGCGGCCCGGTCGGCGGGCCGGATGCCCGGCACGGCCTCCGCGGGATCGTCCTGCCCTTCGCGCGCCGTTCGCCGCGGCAGGGGCTCGAGGCGGTCGCCGTTGGCGGACTCGAGGGGCCGCACGTCGTCGCCGGGCGAGGTGGGGATGGTCAGCAGATCGCTGCCTGGTACGGACATGGGCGTTTCGCCGCCGGGCACGGGCGTGTCGCCCCCAGGCACGGGCTCGGTCACGGGCAGCGGCGTCTCGGCCCCGGACACAGGCACAGGCGCGGACACAGGCATGCCGCCCCCGGACATGGGCGCGGGCACGGGGGTGTCGCCCCCAGGCACGGGCTCGGTCACGGACACGGGCACGTCACCTCGGGACACGGGCGCAGGTACGGACATGGGCGTGTCGCCACCGGACACGGATGTGACAGGGCGGGCGTCGCCGTTCATGCGGGGTACGACCGGCGGCGGAACGCTTCCGCGTGCGCCGGGGACGCGGCCCGCGTCGCGCGCGTCCGCGCCCGCCACGGGATGCGTCCTGCCATCGTGTTGGCGCGAGTCGCCGGGCCGGACGGGAGCGCCGGGCAGGCCGGTGACGGGGCTCGGCGCAGGGCGTACGCCGTTGCCGTGCACGCCTCGCACGGGCTCCCCGCGACCGCCGGACACGGCCGGCGCGCGGTGGGTGCCGCCGCCGTTCAGGGCCGGCGGGGCAGCGTGCGCGTGTCCGCCGTCCGGGAGCGACAAAGCGGCGTTCGACGGGTACGGCGCGGGGCCCGTGGTCCGCACTCCGGTGTCCAGCGCCCCGAATGACGCGCCGGAGGCTCCCGTTGAGGTACCCAGCAGTCCCTGCGGCACGACGACGACCGCCTGCAGACCGCCGTAGATGTTGGTCTGCAGGCGGACGGTGATGCCGTGCCGCCTGGCGAGTTGGGAGACCACGTACAGCCCGATGCGGCCGTCGGCGAGCAGGCTCGCGACGTTGACCTGGTCGGGGTCGGCCAGCAGGGCGTTCATCCGGACCTGTTCGCCGACCGGCATGCCCAGGCCCCGGTCCTCGACCTCCACCGCGAGTCCCGAGGTGACGAGGTTGGCGCGCAGCAGTACTTGGGTCTGCGGAGCGGAGAACAGCGTGGCGTTCTCGATGAGTTCGGCCAGGAGGTGGATCACGTCGGCGACGGCGTGGCCGCGCAGCCGCCCCTCGATCGGCGGGGCGAGCTTGACCCGCGAGTACTGCTCGACCTCGGCGATGGCCGAGCGCAGCACCTCGGTCATGCAGACCGGGTTGCTCCACTGGCGACGGGAGACGGCGCCGCCGAGGACGGCGAGGTTCTCGGCGTGCCGGCGGACCCGGGTGGCGAGGTGGTCGACATGGAAGATGCCCTTGAGCAGGTCCGGATCCTCGATGTCGTTCTCCAGCTCGTCGAGGATGGAGATCTCCCGGTGCACCAGGGACTGAAGGCGGCGGGCGAGGTTGACGAAGACCTCCAGTTTCTGTTCGCTGCCCGTCCGGCTGGACAACTGGGCGGCCTGCACGACGGCGGCGACGGCCCCGTCGTGGGCGCGCGCCAGGTCGGCGGCGAGCAGGTCGGTCTCGTCGGCGTCCTCCGGCGGGCCGCCGCGCGGCTTGCGCCGTGGCGGAGCCTCGCCCTGGCGCAGCGCGTCGACGAGGGCGCGCAGTTCGGCCTCGCGGCGCGCGGTGCCGCGGCGCAGGACGCCGATCCGGTCGTGCACCGACCGGGCGGCCCGGCCGGCGGCGACGGCGGCGATCGTGATGCCCGCGAGCGTGACCGCGAACGCGCCGGCGAGCACGGCCCACAGGACGAGACCGGGGCGTGCGCCGGTGGAACGCACGGTGAAGAGCACGGCCGCGCCGGCGCTGAGCGCGACCGAGGTCGGCGGCAGCACCGCCAGGCGCAGCAGTTGAGGCCGTAGGCGGGTCTCTGGCAGCGAGGGGACGGTGCGGGTGACCGGCCGCCCGTGCCGCCCGCCCTCACGGCGGTCTGAGCGGGCGGCCGGTGCACGGAGGTGAGACATCTGTTCCTCGTACGGGTCCGTCGGTCCTGTGTACTCGCGCCCGGGGCGCGAGCGGGCATGCGCCATCGCTGTGCCGGTCGACAGCGGCGCATGTACGGCCCCGCGTCGCCCCACGGCCACTCACAGTAGTCACCAACGCACCAAGCGAGGTGGACAGTTGACGAAATCCCCCGGGAAGCGTCCCGCTCTGGTATGAGCGTTCGCACGGCAGAGCGAGCACCCGTGTCGCCACGCACCAGCGAACCGAAATACATCGATCCCGCCTGGTCAGAACTGGTCACGAACGGACGGTGGGGTCAGAGAGCCCTCGCCTCTCCGGCCCCACCGTCCGTACCGCCGTCTGCCCGGCCTCATCCGGCCTCGTCCGGTCTCATCCGGCCGGAACGATCTCGGCTCCTCCCCTGCCCCGACCAGCACCCTCGGCACCGTCACCCGCTGTGCAGGTCCGTGCTCAGTGCCGCCTCGCGGCACCGGCCCGCAACCGCCGCGTCAGGACCGGGGATCGGCGACCGGATCGGGCTCGTAGGAGTGGCGCTGGGCCAGTTCCGGTACGGACTCGACGGAGCGCAGGGCGGCCGGGGAGTGGGCGCCGCGATGTGGTGGTGTGCCGCCGCCCGCCACCCATCCCGCCGGAGGACGCCCGCGAGGCGCCTCCGCCCCCGGGCGGACGCGGGTGGTGAGCAGGCCGAGTTCCGCGGCGCGCACCCCCGCCTGGAATCGGGACCTGGCGTCGAGGAGTTCCATGATGGTGGCGATGTGCCGACGATAGGTGCGCACGGAGATGGACAACTCGCGGGAGGCGGCCTCGCCGGTGGCCCCGGTGTGGAGGTGGTGGAGTATCTGCTGGACGAGTTCGACGCGGGCATGGGCGCCGAGGCCCACCCAGGCGGTGGCGTCGACCGCGTGACTCCACACGGACCCCGAAGTCGCCGCATGTCCGCATCGAGTCGGAGGAAGGGGGCGAACTCGGTCGGGGATTTCTCAGAGATTTCCGGCGAAGAGGTCACCCGGGACCGGTGTCACCGCTCGCCGGCGAGGTCGAGATCGCTCAGGGCGGCCGGGACGGCCTCCGGCCGCTCGGCGCGGCGCCACGGGTGGGGGAGGGGCGCGGACACCGACCGCCACCACGGCTCCGCGGGGACCTTGCCCGCAGGCTCGAAAGGCTCACCCGGCCGCGGGAGCGCAACCGCCTGCCCCGCCTCCTCGGCGGCGTCCTTCGTCCACTCGCCGGGCTCGGCCCAGGCGTGCGGGGCGAGGGTGAAGGTGCCCCAGTGGATCGGCAGCAGCACGCCGGACGGCGCGTCCCCTTGCAGGTCGAGGTGGGCTCGGACCCCCTCCTCGGGCGTCATGTGGATGTCCGGCCAGAACTCGGAGTACGCGCCGATCTGGATCATCGTCGCGTCGAACGGGCCGTGGTCCGCGCCGATCTGCCGGAAGCCCTCGAAGTAGCCGGTGTCACCGCTGTGGTAGATCCGGTGCTCCTCGCCCGCGACGGCCCAGGAGGCCCACAGGGTGTGCTGGGTGTTGCGCAGGGCCCGGCCGCAGAAGTGGCGGGCGGGGGTCGCGGTCAGGGTGAGCCCGCCGACCCTGGTGGCCTCGTGCCAGTCCAGTTCGCGCAGGCGGTCGGCGGACACGCCCCAGTGCTCCAGGTGGGCGCCGACTCCGAGCGGCACGGCGAACACGGTGTCCGTGCCGGCCAGCGCCTTGATGGTGGGCAGGTCCAGGTGGTCGTAGTGGTCGTGGGAGATGACGACGACGTCGACCGGGCCGAGCGCGGCGAGCGGCAGCGGCACCGGGTGCAGCCGCCGGGGCCCGGCGAAGGGGAACGGCGAGCAGCGCTCGCCCCACACGGGGTCGAAGAGCACCCGCTGTCCGTCGATCTCCGCGAGGACACTGGAGTGTCCCATCCAGGTCAGCCGCAGCCCGGTGGCCGCGGGCCCGGCCAGGTCGGCGAGCGTGGTGGCGTGCACGGGCACGGTGCCGCGCGGGGAGCGGCGCCGGCGCTCGTGCTTGTCGAGGTAGAGCCTCGCGAAGGCCGGCGTCGAACCGGAGGGCCGGGTCCGGGCGGGACCTCCGGGGTTCTGGAAGGCGCCGTCCTTGAAATGGGGTGATCTGCGGACGCGTGCCATGCGCTCTCCGCTGGGGTCCGCGCCGAAGGCCTCGGGCCGCAGTGCGCGGAGCCCCGGGTTCGAAGGACGGAATCCTGCCACGCTACCTCCTGGTGGAGTCGGTCAGGCTTTCCATTATGTCGGGCCCTTCCGACGGCCCGGATGTCACATCTGCGCGCTCCCGTCCGTCGTACCGGTGCAGGCACCCGCGAGGTGCTCACGGAACCGATGCGACTGGAGGTGGCCCTCATGGCCCGCGTCTCGCTCACCCCGCCCCGGACCCGCTTGTTCCGCCTCGTCGAGTGGTACAGCAGGCGCGTCTACGGCAAGGTGCTCGACCCCGTCCGGGCGCTCGCCCACAACCCGCGGGTCCTGTGGAGCGACCTGCGGTTCGAGCAGTCCGTGGCGAAGTGGAACAGGCTCGACCCCGATCTGAAGGCGCTCGCCGAGATGGCGTCGGCCGCCGCGATCGGCTGCTCGTGGTGCATGGACTTCGGCCACTGGGTCGCCCGGGAGCGCGGCATGGCACCCGAGAAGCTGCACGACGTCCCCATGTGGCGGGACAGCGACGCCTATACGCCGCTGGAGCGCGACGTCCTGGCGTACGCCGAGGCCATGACGGCCACACCGCCCACGGTCGACGCCGACCTGGCCGCCCGGCTGCGCGCCGGGCTGGGCGAGCCGGCCCTGGTGGAGCTGACGGCGATGGTGGCGGTGGAGAACCTGCGCTCGCGCATGAACTCCGCGCTGGGCCTGACAAGTCAGGGCTTCAAGGACTCGTGCGAGGTCCCGCGAGCCGCGCGGGACACGGACAACGCGGCGGCACGGGACTGACCGCACGGCACACCGACAGGGCGCGACCCCGCTCCCGGCACCGACCGGTCGTCCGCGACGAGGACGCCGGGGCCGGGTCTCAGCCTGTCCGTGTGAGCGACACCGGCGACCGGCGGGGGGACGGCGTGCGAGGCTCCGGTCGAACGCGGCCCGCATCGCTCGCGCTGGTACGGCCGACGAGGACGGCCCCTGGTGAAGGGTGATGTCCAGCCCCGAGTCGTGGAACAGCAGCCGCAGTTCGTCGCCCTCGGCCCGGTACGCCCCGAAGGTCCACTCGGTGCCGCGCGGTTCGGCGGGGCACGGACAACGCGGGTCTCACGAAGCGGGGGCCGCCCTCGACCGGGTACTCCTCGTGTCCGTCGAGCGGGGACTCGAAGGGCCGAGCGTCCGGCAGCGGACGCTCGGCCAGGGCCTCGGCGTCGGCGAGCGTGATGCTCGGTCCCCAGTGCAGGTGGAGGAGTTCGCCGCGCCCGGTGAGATGGACGGCGTAACCGCTCGTGGGCCCGGTCAGCAGCCACGTACGGCCGTCGTCGGCGGTGTCCAGCATGTTCCGTCCCCCACAGGTCCGAACCGGTCCGCGCCCGCACCGACATCACCGAGGTGCGCGGGCGCCGGGGCAACGCCCGTGGACAACTCGTTGGCCCAGGAAGCCATGTCGTATGGTCGAAGCCGTGCCCGCCGACGCGCCGTGACGGCGGGACCGAAAGGGAGGAGTCCCCGTGACGCAGCAGGTCCCCTCGACCGAGCCCGAGCTGGCCGCAGTGCGCAACTTCCGTGACGTGGGCGGGCTGCCGACCGTGGACGGCCGGCGGGTGCGGCACGGGATGCTGTTCCGCAGCGGCCACCTGGCGCACGCGACCGAAAAGGACGCGTCCTACCTCGGCTCCCTGGGCCTGCACACGATCTTCGACTTCCGCAACGCGGCCGACGTCGAGCTGGAGGGTCCGGACGTCGAACTGCCGGGCGTGCGCCATGTGAACCTGCCGCTGAGCGACCCGGCGGACGGCGCCGAGTTCTGGAAGATGGTCCGCGACGGAGACCTCGGCGAGCTGCGGGCCGTCCTGGCCGACGGCAGGGGCGCGCACCGGATGGTCGCGTCCTACCGCATGATCATCAAGGAGCGCACCGGCGAGCACTCCCGGGTGCTGCACGCGCTCGCCGAGGACTGCGTCCCGGTCCTGATGCACTGCGCGGCGGGCAAGGACCGGGCGGGACTGTCGATCGCCGTGACCCTCCTCGCCCTCGGCGTGGAGCGGGACGCGATCGTCGCCGACTACCTGGAGTCGAACGCCAAGCACCGCCGCTACAAGGTGCACCGCAGCGGCACCTCGGCCGCGACCTACTCCCCCGAGGTCATGGAGCTGCTCAGCCCCCTGTTCGAGGCGCGTGCCGAGTACCTGGCGGCGGCCCTGGAGACCATCGAGGAGACCTGGGGCGGCGTCGACGCCTATCTGGAGCGGGGGCTGCGGCTGGCTCCCGAGACCCGGGAGCGGTTGTGCGAGCGGCTGCTGGGCTGACCCACGTACCCGGAGCCGTCACTTGGCGCCGACCTCGAACAGCAGCCAGATGAACCCGGCGAACAGGTGCCCGACGGCGATGTAGATGATGAGCCGGACCCACAGGGCGCGCGGGAACTTCTCTTCCATGTTGCTCATGGCATGTCTCCGATGTGGGGGCCCAGGCACAGCGCGGCCGTGGGACTCTGCAACAGGGTGTGGACGAAGAGGAGCTCGACCCCGTCCGGGTTCTCGGCCGCGATGCGGTGCGGGGTCAGCGAGTCGAAGTGCGCGCTGCTGCCCGGCACGAGCAGGTGCGTGGCGTCCCCGAGGCGGAGCCTGAGGTGCCCCTTGAGGACGTACAGCCACTCCTCGCCGGGGTGCACCCGCACGATGTCGCCCTGGGAGCCGTGCGGGACGCGGACCCGCAGGGCCTGCATCCCGCGGCCGGACGCGCCGGCCTGCCAGTACGTCCAGCCGCCGGCCCGCGTCGGCTCCATGTCCCCGGCGCGCACGACCGCGTCCCGGTCGGCGACGTTCTCGCCGAGCAGTTCCGAGACGGTCGTACCGTAGACACGGGCGAGCGCGAGCAGCATCGGCAGCGAGGGCTGGCGCTGCCCGGTCTCCAGGCGGGAGAGGTGGGCGGGCGACAGCCCGGCGGCGCGGGCCGCGGCCTCCAGGGTCAGTGCGGCACGGCGGCGCAGCGCACGCAGTTGCGGCGCGACGGCGGGCAGGTCCTCGACCGGCCCCGCCGAGGGCTGGGACGCTGGAGAGCTCATACGTCCATTCCAGCGCCACTTTGCCCCTAAGGCAAATTCATTGCCTGTGAGGCAAAAGCCCTTGTCCGGCTCCGCTCACCGGTTGGCGACGGCCTGCTTGACCAGCGTCCTGCCGAAGTCCCACATCAGCCCGCCGCCGTGCGCGTCGTCCATCACGGCGGTGAAGGCATCCACGAACCGGTCGACCTCCGCCTCCCCGACGACCAGCGGCGGGATCAGTTTGATCACCTCCAGGTGGTCGCCGGAGACCTGGGTCAGGATACGGTGCCGTTGCAGCAGCGGGACGACCACCATCTGCGCGAAGAGTCCCTTGCGGGCCGCCTGGAGCATGGTCCAGCGCCCGCGCAGTTTCAGCGACCTCGGCCGGCCGAACTCGATGCCGATCATCAGGCCCCGGCCGCGCACGTCGGCGAGCAGCTCGTACCGGTCGGTGAGCGCCGCCAGCCGGGACTTCAGCAGCTCGCCCGTGGCCCGGGCGTTGGCCACGATCTGCTCGTTCTCCATCACGGACAGCACGGCCAGCCCCGCCGCCATGGCCTGGGCGTTGGACCCGAAGCTCGCCGAGTGGACCAGCACCCGGTCGATCGAGGAGTAGACCTTCTTGAAGATCCAGTCCCTGCCGAGGGTCGCGCTCACCGGCACATAGCCGCCGGACAGGGCCTTGGCCACGCAGACCAGGTCCGGCTCGACCCCGTCCTCGTGCTGGTAGGCGTAGAAGTCCCCGGTGCGGCCCAGACCGGTCTGCACCTCGTCGGCGATGAGCAGCGCCTTGTGCCGGCGCAGCAGCTCCTGCGCGGCGCGCAGCCAGCCGGACGGGGCCTCGTGCACGCCCTTGCCCTGGATCGGCTCGACGATCAGGGCGGCCACGTCGCCCTGCTTCAGCTCCCGCTCGAGTGCGTCGAGGTCGCCGAGCGGGACGGCGGTGTCGGGCAGCAGCGGGGCGAAGCCGTCACGGAAGCCCTGCTCGCCGTTGACGGACAACGAGCCGGTGGTCAGGCCGTGGAAGGAGTGCTCGCAGTACAGGATCCGCGGTCTGCCGGTGGCGCGGCGGGCGAACTTCAGCGCGGTCTCCACCGCCTCCGTGCCGCTGTTGCCGAAGAACACCCGGTCCAGGTGGGGGCTGTGCGTGAGCAGCCGCTCGGCCAGCAGCCCGGGCAGCGGCTGGCAGTCGAAGCGGGTGAGGTCGGCGAGCTGGGCGTCCAGCACGTCGTGCAGCGCCTTGCGGACGACGGGGTGGTGGCGGCCCAGGCCCATCACCCCGAACCCGGAGAGCATGTCCAGGTATTCGTTGCCCTCCGCGTCCCAGAAGTACGCGCCCTCGGCCCGCTCGTAGACCTTGTCGAAGCCGATGGTGTGCAGCATGCGCGGCAGCTGGTGGTTGAGGTGCCTGGCGTGCAGCTCGTAGCGCTCGGCGCCGCGCTCGGACAGCAGGGCGCCGAGGTCGAACTCCGTGGTCATTCGGTTGTCTCCTTGACTGCCATGACGGCCCCGGCGCCGCCTTGCGCCGGGATCGTCCCGGCCTGCTCCCGCACGGCCAGACTCGCGCCGATCCGTCCGGCGACCTCGACCGGGGTGAGCCCGATGTCGGCCAGTACCTCCCCGCGCTTGGCGTGCGCGAGGAACTGCTCCGGGATGCCGAACCTCCGCACCGGTACGTCGACTTCGGCGTCACCGAGCGCCAGGGCGACCGCGGCGCCCACACCGGCCGCCCGGCTGTTGTCCTCGACCACGGCCACCAGCCGGTGCCCGGCGGCCAGGCCCGGCAGCGCCGGATCGACGGGCTTGACCCAGCGCGGGTCGACGACGGTGCAGCCGATGCCCCGCGCCTCGAGCAGTTCGGCGGCCTGGAGGCACACCGGCGCCATGACACCGACGGCGACGAGCAGCACGTCTGGCCGCTCCGCCCGGTGCAGCACGTCCATGCCGCCGACGCGGCCTGCGGCCTCGATCCGCGGGCCGACCGACTCCTTGGGGAAGCGGACCAGGGTGGGCGCGTCGTCGACGGCGACGGCCTCGCGCAGCTGGGCGCGCAGCTGGTCGGCGTCGCGCGGCGCGGCGATCCTGAGGCCGGGCACGACCTGGAGGACGGACATGTCCCACATGCCGTTGTGGGAGGGCCCGTCGACGCCGGTCACTCCCGCCCGGTCCAGGACGAAGGTGACCCCGCAGCGGTGCAGGGCCACGTCCATCAGGAGCTGGTCGAAGGCTCGGTTGAGGAAGGTGGCGTAGACGGCGACGACCGGGTGCAGTCCGCCGGTGGCGAGCCCCGCGGCCGAGACGACCGCGTGCTGCTCGGCGATGCCCACGTCCCACACCCGGTCGGGGAAACGCTCGGCGAACTCGCCCAGGCCCACCGGGTGCAGCATGGCGGCGGTGATCGCCACGACGTCGTCCCGCTCCTCGCCGATCTTCACGATCTCGTCGCCGAACACGGAGGTCCAGGACGGCCCGCCGGCGGGGGCGAGCGGCTCACAGGTGAGCGGGTCCATCACGCCCACCGTGTGGAAGTGGTCCTCCTCGTGGGCCAGCGCGGGTTCGTAGCCGCGGCCCTTCTCGGTGAGGCAGTGGACCAGGACGGGACCGTGGAAGCGTTTGGCGCGGCGCAGCGCCGACTCGACGGCCTTGACGTCGTGTCCGTCGATCGGACCGAGGTACTTCAGCCCCAGGTCCTCGAACATGCCCTGCGGCGCGAACGCGTCCTTGAAGCCCTTCTTCGCGCCGTGCAGCGACTCGTAGAGGGTGTTGCCGACGACCGGGGTGCGCTGAAGGACGTCCTTGCCCCAGGCCAGGACCTTCTCGTACCCGTCGGTGGTGCGCAGGGTGGCCAGGTGGTTGGCGAGGCCACCGATGGTCGGCGCGTAGGACCGCTCGTTGTCGTTGACGACGATGATCAGCGGCCGGTCCCTGGCGGCCGCGATGTTGTTCAGCGCCTCCCAGGCCATGCCGCCGGTCAGCGCGCCGTCCCCGATGACGGCGACGACGTGTCCCTTCTCCCCCTGCACCTGGCGGGCCTTGGCGAGTCCGTCGGCCCAGCCGAGCGCCGTGGAGGCGTGGCTGTTCTCGATGACGTCGTGCTCGGACTCCTCCCGTGCGGGGTAGCCGGACAGCCCTCCCTTCCCGCGCAGCTTGGAGAAGTCCTGACGCCCAGTCAGGAGCTTGTGCACATAACTCTGGTGACCGGTGTCCCACAGGATCCGGTCGACCGGCGACTCGAAGACCCGGTGCAGTGCGACGGTGAGTTCCACCACTCCCAGGTTGGGCCCGAGGTGACCGCCGGTCCTGGCGACCGCTTGCACCAAGAACTCGCGTATCTCGTCGGACAGTTCACCCAGTTCCGCCTCGGACAGCGCCTTCAGGTCGCGTGGTCCCCGGATGCTCTCCAGAATGGTCACGCTGGGCCCCCTCTCGGTCCGTGCCGTACTTCAACTCACTGTCACTGTCGGTGTCCCCGTGACGGTGCCGCCGCCGGATGCGACGCCGTCCTGCTCCATCTGCTCGGCGAGCTTCATCGCCTCCTCGATCAGGGTCTCCACGATCTTCGACTCCGGGACGGTCTTGATGACCTGC
>NZ_JBIAXG010000081.1:0-21097 GCF_042896465.1 Streptomyces sp. NPDC001292 | reverse complement strand
CGATGGGCGACCGCATCACCAAGGCCATGCCCGCCGACGTCCTCGGCAAGGGCATCCCGCTGTCCGGCATCACCGACCCCGAGCACCCGCGCTACAGCGAGGCCGGCGAGGTCCGCGGAATGTACGAGAACGAACCGGACGTGAAGAAGGTCATCGACACCGCACGCGGCGTGGAGGGGCTGGTCCGGCAGATGGGCGTGCACGCGGCCGGCGTGATCATGTCCAGCGAGACCATCACCGAGCACGTCCCGGTCTGGGTCAGGCACACCGACGGCGTGACCATCACGCAGTGGGACTACCCGAGTTGCGAGTCGCTCGGCCTGCTGAAGATGGACTTCCTGGGCCTGCGCAACCTCACGATCATGGACGATGCCGTCAAGATGGTGAAGGCCAACAAGGGCCTCGACGTCGACCTGCTCTCGCTCCCGCTCGACGACCCCACGACCTTCGAACTGCTCCAGCGCAGCGACACCCTCGGCGTCTTCCAGTTCGACGGCAACGCCATGCGCGCCCTGCTACGCCTGGCGAAACCCGACGAGTTCGAGGACCTCACGGCGATCGGCGCCCTGTACCGTCCGGGTCCGATGGCCATGGGCACCCACACCAACTACGCCCTGCGTAAGAACGGCCTGCAAGACATCGCGCCGATCCACCCGGAGTTGGAAGAGCCACTCAGGGAAGTCCTGGACGTCACCTACGGCCTGATCGTCTACCAGGAGCAGGTGCAGAAAGCCGCCCAAATCCTCGCCGGATACAGCCTGGGACAGGCCGACCTGCTGCGCCGGGCCATGGGGAAGAAGAAGAAAGAGGTTCTGGAGCAGGAATTCGCACCATTCCAAGATGGTTGCCGAAAGCACGGCTATTCAGACGAGGCGATTCAGGCCGTGTGGGACGTGCTGGTCCCCTTCGCCGGCTACGCCTTCAACAAGGCACATGCGGCCGCCTACGCGCTGGTGTCGTACTGGACCGCCTACCTCAAGGCCAACCACCCCGCCGAGTACATGGCCGCGCTGCTGACCTCCGTCAAGGACGACAAGGACAAGTCGGCCGTCTACCTCAACGAGTGCCGCCGCATGGGCATCCGGGTGCTCCCTCCGAACGTCAACGAGTCCGAAGCGAACTTCGCCGCCCAGGGCGACGACGTGATCCTCTTCGGCCTCTCCGCCGTCCGCAACGTCGGCACCAACGTGGTCGAGTCGATCATCAAGTGCCGCAAGGCGAAGGGAAAGTACACGAGCTTCCCCGACTACCTCGACAAGGTCGAGGCGGTGGTCTGCAACAAGCGTACCACGGAATCGCTGATCAAGGCCGGCGCCTTCGACGCCATGGGGCACACTCGCAAGGGGCTCATGGCGCAGTACGAGCCGATGATCGACAACGTCGTGGCGGTCAAGCGCAAGGAGGCCGAGGGGCAGTTCGACCTCTTCGGCGGCATGGGTGAGGAGACCAGCAGCGAGCCCGGCTTCGGATTCGACGTGCAGTTCACGGACGACGAGTGGGACAAGACCTATCTGCTCGCCCAGGAGCGGGAGATGCTCGGTCTGTACGTCTCCGACCACCCTCTCTTCGGCCTGGAACACGTGCTGTCCGACAAGGCGGACGCGGGCATCGCCCAGCTCACCGGCGGCGAGCACGCCGACGGGGCCGTGGTGACCATCGGCGGCATCATCTCCGGCCTCCAGCGCAAGATGACCAAGCAGGGCAACACCTGGGCCATCGCCACCGTCGAGGACCTCGCCGGCTCCATCGAGTGCATGTTCTTCCCGGCGACGTACCAGCTCGTCTCGACCCAACTCGTCGAGGACGCGGTCGTGTTCGTCAAAGGCCGTCTCGACAAGCGCGAGGACGTGCCGCGGCTGGTCGCGATGGAGCTCCAGGTCCCCGACCTGTCCAACGCCGGCGGCCATGGCCCGGTCCGCCTGGACATGACCGAGTCCCAGGTGACAGCACAGTCTATCCAGCAGCTGAAGGAAATCCTCCAAGCTCACTCCGGCCCGACTGAAGTTCACCTACGGGTACGTGGCGCCGTTAAGACCACCGTCTACCGGTTGGGTTACCGGGTCACCGTCCGGCCCGAGTTCTGGGCTGACCTCAAGGCCACGGTGGCCGTGACTCAAGCAACATGAGCAACGGAAGGTGCATGCCTGTGGCCCGTGCTGCGAGTCCCCGTCGGTTAGGCCCCGGACGAGTCTCCGGGCCGCTCCCAGACAGGCCAGGGAGGCGTGCTTGACGGGAGTATCGCTCACGCCGCGCTGCTCACCGAACTCGCGCGCCTCGCCCCGGACACCGCCGGCGACCAGCTGGTGTTCGCGGCCTGGCTCGCCGCGTTTCTCAACCGCGCCACCGAGACACCCGGCGCCCTGGGGGGCCCGGCATGAGCGAGCACCAGGAGCACGAGGTCGTCGTCGCGGTCTGGGCACCACGGGACCCTGGCGCGGGGAGCCGGGTGCGGGTGGTGGAGCAGCGCGGATTCGGCCACTTCTGATCATTGCCCAGCTCACTGCGGACGCAGGCCGGTACGGTCGATCGGTTTGCGGCTGGTGCGGGCCGTTGCCGGGAAGTGTTCCGTCGACGCGTCGTCACAGGGGGTACGAGTGGGCGAGATCGATCACGAGATAGCCGGGAAGGTCGCCGGCCTCCAGGCGGACATCAGCTCGGTGCTCCAGGAGTTACAGGACCTGCGCGAAGACCATCCGCGCTACGAGGCGCTCTTCGCGCAGCTGGTCAACGCCGGATCAGCGCTGCTGGAGTATGAAGCCCAGGCCCCCGCAAAACGGGAAGAGCCGCACCGGCAGATCAGCAAGACCGCCCTCACCTGGTCAGCGCGGGTCCACATGCTCGGGGCCGTGCTGCTCGCGCTGACGCCGCTGACCGGCTGGATCGGCTGGGGCTGGGTCGCTCTCGCCGTCTTCCAGCTGCTGTTCGGTTTCCTGGCCACCGGGATGGACGCCCCTGTACAGGGACACCGGGAGCTGTGCATCGCGGCGGGCGTCCTGGGGGCGGTCACCGTGCTGGTGCCCCTGCTCGTCTTCGACGTGCTGTCCGGCTGGTTCTGGATCGCCGCGGCCGCCGGCTGGATCGGCAGCTTCGTCCTGGCGACCGACGCCGACGCCGCACACACGCGGGAAGGGAAGGGATCAGCTGAGCTTGGAAGGGTCGTACACGAACCTGGACCGCAAGGTCCACAACCTCGAAACCAGCCTCCAGCACGCACTGTCCGAGGTGCGCTCCCACGACTCCCAGCTGTCGGAGGTGGAAGACGCCGTCGGCCAGCTGGAGGACATCCCCCGCCGGGTCGACAGTCTCGAGTACGACCTGCGGGAGGCGAAGGAAGAGACCGAGCGAGTCGAAAGCGACCTCGGTGACCGTATCTCGGAGGTCGACGGGAGCGTGGACCGGCTCGCGACCCGGGTGGCGGCTCTGGAGCGGTACCTGCGCCAAGCCGAGGGCGCCGTCGTCGTCGACCTCGATGAGGACCGCGCCGGCGAGCTGCACGCCTTGGCGGTCACCGTGAACAAGGGCCTCGATGCGCGTGTCGGCCTGCTGCCCGACTACGAGCGCTCCCGGTTGAAGCTGGCCGGTGACCACCTCAAGCACGCTCTGGAGGAGCGGGGCCGGCATCGTGCCGCGGTCCTTCGCGCCGTCGCGGTGCTGGCCACCACGCAGGCCCAAGCCCCGGAGCGGAAGGCGGCCGAACTCGACTTCAAGGCGTCCGCGCCCAAGGCCCGGGAGGCTCACGGCCGGATCGGTTCGCTGACGACCAGCGCAGAGCAGGCCCGGCAGAGGCTGGAGGCGGACGACGCCCTGCGCGCGAAGAAGGCCAAGGTGATCGGGGCGGGCCAGCGGGCGGACACGAAGCTGCGGCTTCGGCTGCGCAGCCGGCTCTCCGAGACGCTCAGCGGGGCGGAGCTGCTGCCGGTCTGGTTCGTCACCGCGCTCGGTCCCATGGCCCCCTCCGGGAACGCCAACGACTGGATGGACGCCGCGACCGATGTCCTGGCCTACCAGGTCACCTACCAGATCACCGATCCTGTGGTCGCCCTTGGCACCCCGCCCGACGGCCACCGCGCGCCGCGCCGTAGGGCGTGGCACCAGGAGCTGACGCGGGAGCTGCGGCGCTGGGGGTAGTGTCTGCCGCCCCGAGACCGGACACAGGCCATGTCACGCTGACGGAGCGTGAGCGTGACACCGCCTGTCACGCTCCTCAGAAAACGCGTCTCGCCACCTCGAATACGTCCGCGTATGTCCGATTTCTAGGGCGGTGAACCTGTTCCACTCCGAGGGAGTCGGGCGACCCTTCGGGAGGGATCTTCAGAAAACGAAGGTTTCTTGAAGGCGGGAGCGCGGTCTATGGGGGTCGGTTTGACGCCGCTTTTAGTTAACCGCTATCTATTGAGGCGTCGTAGAGGAGGGTGGTCCGTGCAGGACGTGGTGCTGGCGCTGCTGACCAAGGAGCCATCACACGGGTACGACCTGCGCAGGCGTTTGGTAGCGGCGCTCGGGCCGTTGGGGGAGACGCTGAACGCGGGGCAGATCTATGTGACGCTCACCCGGCTCGAAAAGGCGGGTCTGGTCGTCCAGGAGCGTGAGGACGCGCCGGTGCGTGGCCCGCGACGCAAGGTGTACGCGCTGACCGCGGCCGGGCAGGAGCGGGTGGCCACATGGATGGACGAGAGCGCCGGACCCAGGGCGGACGTGACGGAGTTCCACCTGAAGCTCGTGGCCGCCGCCGAGTCGGGCGTGGCTGATCCGCTCGCGCTCGTGGACGCCCGGCGGCGAGAGCTGATGCGCAGCCTCGCCGAAGCCCAGCACGCCGCCCTTGCTCACGACACGGGCTCGGAGGCCGGGCTGCTTCTGGAGGGCATCGCGCTCCGGTTGCAGGCCGATCTGCGCTGGTTGGAGGCGTGCGAGCGGACCTGGTCCGCCCGCACACCGCGTGGGAAAGGCAAAGGAATCGGATGACGAGAGACGGTCAGCGCGTCAGGGGCCGGTCCCAGCGGAGGGGTACGGACGACGGCCCGGGCGCGGGATGGGTCGGCCGCCAACCCGGTGAGGCGGCCGGGCCGTTGCTGCGTGCGGTCGGGCTGACGCGGGTGTACGGGCAGGACGAGAGCGTGGTGTGGGCCGTCGATGGGATCGACCTCGATGTTCCCGCCGGGCAGGCGCTCGCCGTGACCGGGCCCAGCGGCTGTGGTAAGTCCACACTGCTCCAGCTTCTCGGCGGTCTTGACCGGCCCACCGAGGGCGAGGTGTGGCTTGGTGGGCGGCGCGTCGACGACCTCGGTGAGCGGGCGCTGGCCCGGCTGCGGCGCCGCACCGTCGGGTTCGTCTTCCAGGCCTACCACCTGATGGACGAGCTGACCGCGGCGGAGAACGTCGAGCTGCCCGCGCTGCTGGCCGGCGCCTCACCGCGCACCGCCCGCCACCGTGCCGCCGAACTCCTCGATCACGTCGGGCTCGCCGACCGGGCCCGACATCTGCCCTCCGAGCTCTCCGGCGGGCAGCGGCAGCGGGTCGCCATCGCCCGCGCGCTGGTCAACGAGCCGCTGGTCGTCCTCGCGGACGAGCCCACGGGAAACCTCGACAGCGCCGCAACCCACGACATCCTCCGCCTGTTCGGCGAGCTGCGCGCCGCCGGCCAGACCCTCGTCATGGTCACCCATGACGAGCGGGTCGCCGCCACGGCCGACCGCGTCGTCTCCCTGCGTGACGGGGCGGTGGCCGACGACACCCACCTGGACGGCAACCACGGCGGCACAGGGCACGGCCACGGCAGCGGCACAGGGCTCGGCTCACTGCTGAGCTGGGAGGACTGACCATGGGACACCTGCTGCTGATCTGGCGCCTGATCCTGCACGACATGCGCCGCCGTCCCGGCGAGGCCGTCATGTTCCTGCTCGCCGTCACCCTCGCCAGCGCCAGCCTGACACTCGGCGCCGCGACCACCAACGCGGTGTCCACCGGGTACGCGAAGACCCGCGCGGCCACCGCCGGCCCCGACATCATGGCCTCGACGACGAGCCCGGACCCATCCGGCCTCGCCGAGCGCCTCGCACACGCGCCCGGTGTCACTGCGCTCGGTGGCCCGTTCTTTGCGTTCGACACCACCATCCGGGCACACGGCCAGACCGCGCACTCCGCAGTCGTGGGGCGCGACAGTTCGCCGTCCGCCGTGGACCGGCCGCTGGTGACCTCCGGGACCTGGGTGCGTCCCGGCGGCGCAGTGGTCGAGCGCGGCTTGGCGCAGGCACTCGGTGTGCACGTCGGCGACAGCATCACCCTCAGCGGGCGCAGCATTGCAGTCGTCGGGACCGCGATCAGCGCGGCCATCGAGGTGTATCCGTGGAGCAACGCGGCGCAGGGGCCCGGGGCGTCCGACTATGGCGGCATGGTGTGGCTCACCACGGCCGACGCTCGCGCGGCGGCAGGCGACGCGCCCGTTGTCCACCTGATCTACCTGAAGCTGTCCGACCCTGCCGCGACCGACGGGTTCGGCCGCTCCCCGGCCGTCGACGCCATCACCGCCGACAGCTGGGTCAACTTCCACTACTGGCAGGACGTCCTCAACACGGACACGAACATGATCAAGGACACCCGGCCCACTCTGATCATCGGCGGCTGGCTGCTCGCCGTCGCCGCGATCGTCACCCTCACCGCGCTCGCCACCGTACGCGCCACCCGCGACAACCGGCGTGCCACCCTACTCAAGGCCGTCGGCGCCGGCCCCGGCACCGTCACCGCCGTCCTGCTGGCGCAATACCTGCTGCTGACCCTCCTGGCCACCGCGCTCGGACTGACCGCCGGGACCCTGGCCGCACCCCACCTGGTCGACCCCAGCGCCGGGCTGCTCGACACCGTCAGCCCCCCGGACACCCGCACCATCGCCGCCGCGGTCGTCCTCGCCCTCGTGGTCGCCGTGACCGGTGCGCTCGGGCCCGCCCTGCGCGGCGCCCGCACCGGTACCGTCAACGCCCTGGCGGACCCGGCACACGTGCTCACGCACCACCCGCGCCTGAACGCCGTGACAGCGCATCTGCCCACGTCGCTGCTGCTCGGCATCCGGCTGCTCGCCCGTCGGCCCGGCCGCGCCGCCCTGGCCTCCGCCGGCACGGCCGCCACCACCCTCATGGTCACTGCGCTGCTCACCTTCCACACCGAACTCGGTGCGGCCCCCGCCTTCAAGCGGTTCGGCCCCATCGAAGTGCGGACCGACCAGACCGGCCAGGTGCTGCTCGCCGTCACCCTCGCGTTGGTGGCACTGTCCACGCTCAACACCGTGCTCCTCGGCTGGAGCACCGCCGTGCAGGCCCGGCGTGCCCTGACCATCACCCGTACCCTCGGCGCCACACCCGGCCAGGTCGTCACGGCGCTCTGCGTCGCGCAACTCCTGCCCGCTGTACCCGGAGTGGCGGCGGGTATTCCGGCCGGACTCGTCCTGTACTGGTTCTTCGGCACGCAGGTCACGCCCCCGGGATCGTGGCTGCTCACCGCCGCACTCGTCATCCTGCTGGCAGTCGGAGCGCTGACCGCCCTGCCCGCGTGGATCCACACCCGCCGCCCCGCCGGGCGCGTCCTCAACGCCGAACCCGCCTGACCGGCCTTGCCTGCCGGGGCCGCCGATCAGTCCTCGTCCTCATCGTCCTCGGCGGCGTCCGGGTCCCGGAAGGGACGCAGGCCCTGACCGGGGCCGCTGGCCTTGATGTTGAACAGGTAGCGGCCCAGAAAGTTGATGTGCCGGTCCTTGAGCGGGGAGAGGCGGGCCACGTCCTCGTCCTTGATGTCGTGGCCCTCGGCGCGGAGCTGGGCGACGGCGGCGTCGATGTAGCGTGTCGTCCACAGGACAACTGCTTTCAAAACCAGGCTAAGTGACCCTAGTTGGTCCTCCATCCCGTCCCGGTATGCCTGGTGAATGGCGCCCTTCTTGCCGTGGCAGATGTGGCGGGCCAGGCGGTGGCGGGACTCCTGCACGGTCAGCTGCCGGTTCATCAGCCGCCGGTAGGTGTCGTCGACCGGATCGACCAGGGCGAGCAGGTGCATGGTCTTGTCGATCCGCCCGTACTCGGCGAACGCGGCCCCCAGCGGGGTCGGGTGGCCCTCGTGGCCGAACATTCGCAGCAGATCGTAGGCGCGGACCTGGTTCGTGATGAGCGATCCGGCCACCCGGAGCATGTCCGGCCAGTGCGCGGCGATCCGCTTGAGGTTCACCTTGTTGCAGGCGACGGCCTCCAGCGGCCCGTACCCGGCGCCCGGCGCCTCGCCGTCGGGCAGGTCGGCCCGCCAGAACCGTTGGTCGTCCAGATCGCGGAAGCGCGGGGCGAAGCGGAAGCCGAGCATCTTGTACAGGCCGAAGGCCATGTCGGAGTAGGAGGCGTTATCGGTCGCGACCATCTCCGGCTTCACCCCACCGTCGAGGTTCAGCAGGGTGTCCAGCGTGTAGAGGCTGTCGCGTGGGGTGCCGCGCACGACCACCGCGCCGATCCCGGCGAACCTGGTCGTTGACGGCGTTGAGCCAGGTCACGCCCCGTTTGTAGCCGTAGTACCTGGGCGAGGGACCGGTGTTGATGCTCTTGACGGGGACGACGAAGCGCAGGCCGTCCACGGAGGCCAGCAGAACCTTGCCCCAGAACTGCACGATGGGCACCTGGGCCTGGGCCTCGATCAGGGCGGCGTTGGCCGCGGCGACGTCGCCAGGCGCATAGGTCTGGTCGACGTGGGACAGCCGCCCGTACTTGAGCGCGTCGCCGACGCCGATGACCGGGGTGTAGCCGACGTTGCAGCCGTGCGCGACCAGCAGCGCGGCGATCGTGAGGTGCAGGTCCTTCAGCCTCGCCTCGCCGCCGGTGACCGAGGTGAACGCCTGGTCGGCGCCGGTCCACGAGAACACCTCCAGCAGCGCCTCGGGCGACGAGGTGCCAGTGCCTGGTCAGGCCCCGTGCCGAGGAACCGAGGGGCACGGCAAACTCGCGGGATGTTGCACACTCGCCATGCTCCGACGGACCCTCAACGACGACGCTCTGCCGCTGCGGAGCCGGATCGTTGCCGCGTTCGTTCTCCTCCATGCCCAGCCCGTCAGCCGCATCGTTCGCCTCACCATCGACGACGTCACCGACGACGCGACCACCATCACCGTCCGCCTGGGAGACTCGCCGTCTCCGCTCCCGGAACCCGTCGCCGAACTGATGCGGGCCTACGTCCGCTCCCGCCAGGACCTGCCCTACGCCAGCTCCAGAAGCTCCCGATGGCTCTTCATCGGCCGCCAACCGGGGCAGCCGATGAACCCGGGCAGTCTCCAGGCCCACCTACGCGAGATCGGTGTCCCGCCACAGCGAACCTGCTCGGCCGCTACAGCTTCGCCGCCTCGACCCCGGCCGCCGGCGCCCTGCGCCCGCTGCGCGACCCGGACGCGCCCGAGCTGGACGAGGACGACGAAGGCGTGGACTGAACGCCCACATCGGGTGACGCGGGCATATCAGGTGGCCGGGGTGCTCGGAAATCGCAAGCGCCGGTAGGGGAGCTGATGTCAGGCTGCCCGGTATGTCTAACTAAGCCTTGATTGATGCGGCCGACCTGGCGGCCTGCTCGATCTTCGCGCAGTAGGCTCCACGGGCTTCCTCGTCGATCTGCTGCTCGTATTCGGCGCGCACCCCGGTCCGGCCGTCGAGGCCCTCGCGCAGGATATCGGCGTGCCCGGCATGCCGGATGGACTCGCCGAGGACATGGACCATGACGGCGAACAGGTTCGTGTTGGGATAAGGCTCCGGCCACCACGGCACGTGGCCGGGGGCGTCGAGGGGAATCTCGTTGATCGTCGCGTCCGAGTGTTCCCACGTGCGCCGGTAGAACCCGATGATCTGATCGCGGGTCTCGTCCTCGATCGCCCACTGATCGCTGCCGTCGGAGTCCTGCCACCGGGGCAGCGGTTCCGGGGAAGGGCGGTCGAAGACCTCGCCGAAGTACCTGGCCTCGACGGTGGCCACGTGTTTGACCAGGCCGAGGAGGTTGGTCCCGGTCGCTGTCAAAGGTCGGCGGGCGTCGTATTCGGACAAGCCGTCGAGTTTCCAGAGCAGCACCTTGCGGTCCCGCCGCAGTCTCCCGTGCAGGTTGTCCTTCGCGAATTCATCGATCATGCGGCATGAGCCTTCCATGGGCCGTTCGTGGTCTCAAGATTCCGTACGTGGTCCGCAACGGCTGGCAGAGCCGAGGCTGGGCGTTGTGCGTCGCCGGCCACAGGCTGGCAGCCCAGGCGATCGGAACGCCGAAGAACTCTCGATCGGGGCCAGGGTCGGCGGCGAGACGCTGGCGAACGCCCCGCACGCCGCACCTGCCAGTGCCGCCTCCGGCTGCCACGCCAGGGAGCGGCCAGCATGAGTGAATCCATACTCGGCCCCTGTTTTTAGGCGGCGCCAGGCTGAGCTGCCATCCATTCTGCGGATGCTGTCAAATACAACAGAACGACAACTGCTCGTAGCGGATCTGATGCCACAGCAGGCCAACGCCGCGCCTCCGCGCCTGTCCGGCCGCGGAGCGGGGAGCCTGTTGAGCAATGAGAACGCGCGGTGAAGGCGACCGGCTCACTCGCCGACAACGCCGCAGAAGTGTATCTGAGGCAACGTCACCTGAGATCACGACCGATTTCGTCTCACGCACCTACAACAAAGCCGCGGAGGAGTTCGCGGGTGTTTGTTGCAGGTGCGTGATGTACGCGAACTGGATCCCCTGGAGACGCTACATGGCCCATGTTTGTTGTGGACATGACTTGATGGCGGCACCGGCGTCCGACGCCGTCGTGGCGGGGGCTGTCACCCCGTCAGGCCAGATCGTCGCAGCGGCACGCGAAGGGACCGGGCCAAGCTCGATGAGCCCGCAGCCCCCGCACAGCGATCTCCCCGCCCTCGGCCCAGGCCCTCCGGGCCCAGCGCCGGGTCGCCGGCGGCGACATGGCCGTGGTTCAACAGCCACCTCTTGGTGGCCCTGTTTTCCTCAGGCAAGTGAGGACGAGGGCGACCAGGCAGGGTCTCTCGATCCTGCCCACGATTCACCCGTGTGCTCGACTCTCCGCGACAATACCGCATATGTTCGCAAAGATTACGAAATGTAAAGGTAGGGGTAGATCACCTACGACTCTCGGCAAGGATTCCGTGTACGGACGCCTCGTCCCGGACGGCCCGCATGTCTCCGTGTGGCGGTGGCCCCCTTCGCGAAGAGGAACGCATGCACGAGATAGAGCAGTACGAGGAATATGTCGGCGGGAGCCCTGAGGCTGAGCGGCTGATTTTCGAGCAGCTCTCACGCGACCTCCTGCGGGTGCAGCTCAAGGTGAAGGAGCGCAGCGGCTCGGCCGCCGTTCAACGAACATTCCACGCCAAGGCGGTCGTTAGCGTCGAGAACGCCCGGCTGAGGTTCCACGACGATCTTCCGGACGCCTTGCGAACGGGTTTCGCCAGGCCGGGAGCGGAGTACCCGGTCACGGTCCGGCTGTCCAACGCGAGCGGGGTCCGTCAACCCGACTTCGCGCCGGATCTGCGGGGTGCGGCGCTGCGTGTGCAGGTGGGGCACCATGAGACCCACGATCTGCTGATGACGAGCTTCCCGGTCTCCCATGCCCGCAACGCGCGCGAGTTCGTCGCTTTCGCCAAGGCCATGGCAGGTGCGGATTCACGGCTCCGCAAGGCGTTCGCGTTCTTCGTCAAGCTGCCCCTGGCAGTCGGCTGGTCCACGGCCACGCGCATGCGGCGCAACGTGGTCGCGGGGGCCAGGCGCACGGTGCGCAGCCTGGCACTGGAGACGTACTGGAGCCGCGGCGCGATCCTGTGGGGCCACGCCGGACCGGTGCGCTATCAACTGCGCCCCGCCGCCGACGCCCCTCCAGCCCCGGATCCCTCCGGCACCGACCCCGACTACCTGCGGCGTGAGCTCGCGGACCGGCTCAGTCAGACCAACCTCGTCTTCGAGTTGTGTGTGCAGCGCTACGTGGACGCCAAGCGCACGCCCATCGAGGACGGCGCGGCCGAGTGGAAGGAAGAGGATGCACCCGTCCTGCCAGTGGCAACGCTGACGATCCCGCGCCAGGACATCGCCACCGCCGAAGCACGTGCCGCCGCGTCGCGGATCGACCAGCTCGCATTCAACCCCTGGAACACCACCGACGCCTTCCGCCCCCTTGGAAACCTCAACCGTGCCCGCAAGGTCGCCTACGAGGCGAGCAGCGCCCACCGTCTGGGCTACCGCTTCGTCACCGTCGAGCCACGGCGCAACGCAGTGCTCGGAGTCCCACTGCGGGCCGTCTTCCGCGCCGTCGACCGCTTCGTCCCGTGGCACCGGCTGCCCACCCGGCTCGGCCTGCTCAACCTCATGGCCTTCCGGCAGACGCTGCGCCGGTACAACCTCATCGACACCGACACTCACGAGGCTCCGCCTGCCGCCCAGTCGGCACCGGGGCCCATCAGCGAGGAACTGCGGGCCCGGCGCACCTACGACGGCTCCTGGAACGACCTGTCGGCCCCACGTATGGGCGCTGTCGGCTCCGTGTTCGGCCGCAACATGCCGCCGGTCTACCGACCAGACCTGTTCGACAAGCCGAACCTGGTCACCGTCAGCAGGCAACTGCTTCACCGCGACAGGTTCATCCCCGCGACGTCGCTGAACATCATTGCCGCCGCGTGGATCCAGTTCCAGGTACACGACTGGGTCGACCACAAGCGTCACCCCGTCGGCGAGAAGTCGGTCGAGGTACCGCTGCCGCCTGGCATGACCTGGCAGAACACCCCGGGCGGTGGCCCGGAGAAGGTGATGCGCTTCGCCGAGAACGAGGCGGTGCACCAGCTCGGGCAGCCGCCGATCCAGTTCCCCAACACCGCCTCTCACTGGTGGGACGGCTCGGAGGTCTACGGCGCCACCGAATCCGTCGCGAAGTCCCTGCGTGAGCCCGACGGCAGGGCCGAGTTGCGGCTCGAGGACGGGTACCTGCCGAACGGGAACGGCGCCCCACTCACCGGCTTCCGCGACAACTGGTGGTTCGGTCTCAGCGCCATGACGACCCTGTTCGCGCGTGAGCACAACGCCGTCTGTCAGGCGCTGCGGGACGAGTATCCGCAGATGAGCGAGGACCGCATTTACCACACGGCGCGCCTCGTTGTGGCAGCTCTGATCGCCAAGATCCACACCGTCGAGTGGACTCCTGCGATCCTCGCCACCAAGACCATCGACATCGCCTTGAAGACCAACTGGCAGGGACCGCCCAAGACCTGGCTCGACCAGTTGGGCATGTGGCTGCTCGAGGCGCACGACCTCGGCGGCATTCCCAAGACCATGCCTGACCACCAAGGTGCGCCGTACTGCCTCACGGAGGAGTTCACCACCGTCTACCGGATGCACCCGCTCATCCCGGACGACTTCGAGATCGTCGACCACCGGTTCGGCCACCGGCTCGACACCCTGGCGTTCAAGGACGTGCAGGGAACCGCCGCAGAGCCGCTCATCCGCAAGACCGGTCTGACGGACACGCTCTACTCCCTGGGCATCGCCAACCCAGGGGCGATCACACTGCACAACTACCCGCGCGCGCTCCAGGCGTTCGAGCGCGACGGAGAGGTGATCGACCTGTCCGTGGTCGACCTGGCGCGCACCCGCCGCCGCGGCGTCCCACGCTACAACGACTTCCGGGCGGGCCTTCACAAGCCGCGGATCCGGCGGTTCGAAGAACTCTCCTCCGATCCGGAGACGGTTGCACGGCTGAAGGACGTGTACCGATCGGTCGACGAGATCGACACCATGGTGGGGCTCTTCGCCGAGAATCCCCCCAAGGGCTTCGGCTTCAGCGACACCGCTTTCCGCATCTTCATCCTGATGGCCAGCCGGCGGCTGCAGAGTGACCGCTTCCTCACGGTCGACTTCAGGCCCGAGGTCTACACCCCGCTGGGCATGGACTGGGTCGAACGCAACGGCATGACAAGCGTCATCCAGCGGCACTGCCCCGAGCTGGCGAGCTTTCTGCCACGCACGGGCAGCGCGTTCGCGCCCTGGCGGGCTGTCCAGCCCGTCGGCAACCACGGCGACGCCGACCGCGACTGATGGGAGCAGGAGATGTCCGTACATGAGACCAGGCACGCCGGTCTCGAAGATCTCCTCGCCCGGCCGCTGTGGGAGACGGTCTTCAAACGGCGCACCCACCGTGTCAGCCGAGGCGCGTCTGTCCCAGCCAGGTCGATGACCTACCGCTCTCCCCACCAGCCGATGCCGCTGGGAGAACTGGAGGAGGCGGTACTCATCGCCCTCACCGGCTGCTCGGGGCTCACCATGCCGGACCGGCCCTTCGAAGACCCGCGCGACCACAAGCCCATCATGGCCAAGCCGAACCTGAACATGGTGGGGAGGACGGCGGGCAGCCCCGACAACGCGCAGGGCACCCACTTCTTCATGATCAACGACAGCGGCACGTACTACCTCAGGAAGCTGCCGCCCTCCCCGCAGGTGACCTTCGACCCCGACACGCTGATCGAACGGGCACGCCAATCGAAGGTGAAGGTGCTGGACCGCCGTCTGGACGTCGCGGAGGGGATGCGCGACTTCCCGGCCTACCTCGATTCCAACCGCTTTTTGTCCAACCTCGAGGGCACCACGCTCTTCCTACCGGTCGTCGACCTCTCCCACCAGTACATCAACGCGCTGATGTATCTGCTCACCCAGCCGGAAGGAGCCCGGCCCACCCTCGTCGACGACCGCAACTTCTACCGCCCAGCCGGGGTGAGGAAGTGGATGAAGAACGGGTTCCTCAACCCTGACCTCAAGCTGCCGCTCGGCGCCCTGGGGCCGATGCGCACCCAGATCGAAGCAGACCTGCTGCTGCAGAACATGATGCTGGTCGCGGACGCGATGGGACTCGGCGCCTGGATCCACGCGACGATCAGCCCCCAGATCATGCTGGGCGACCCGAAGTTCTCCCGTGCCTACGGCCGCATGCTCGGCTTCGACTTCGTCACCCCGCGCTTCCGCCCCGCCGACATCCTGCGCTGGCAGGTGCCACTGCCGAAGTACACGAACCTGCGCGCCCACCCGGTGGGATTGCGGGCAGGTGGCGAACACCTCATCCAGGGTGCCTGCCCGCCCAACTACCCGTCGATGGAGGCCGCTGTCGACGCGGTGGTGCAGAGCAAGTTCGGCAAGGGCGGCATCTACGAGGGCCAGAAGATCTTCCGCCGCATCTACAAGGACGGCTACGCGGAGCGCTACCTCGCCGAGGCCAGCGAGTACGACCAACAAGTGATTGACTGCGCGCGGGACATCTGCGTGTACATCCACGCCACCCACGGGCGGTTCCCCGCACACGCCGACGCCATCCATGTGCCCGGCATCTGGCTGCAGACGCACCATCTGGAATCCGAGTACTACGAGCGGTTCTTTCTGAACGGCCTGACGGATGCCCACCGCCTGCACACCTCGGGATGGCACGCCTGAGCCATGCCCTCCGACCCGGCACGGGAAGCACACACCGAAGGGAGCGCCATGCGGGTCTATGAAGCCATCGTCAAGGGGCTCGAAAGCGCCGGAGTCGACACCGCGTTCGGCGGCAACGGCGAGAACATCGCCAGTCTGGCGCTGGCGCTCGAGCGGTCACGGAAGATCCGGCCGATCATGACCCGGCACGAGCAGGCCGCGTCGTTCATGGCGTGCGGCTACGCCATGTACACCAACCGGCTGGGGGTCTGCTTCGCGACCGTCGGTCCCGGTGCGTTCAACCTGTTCACCGGCCTCGCGGTCGCACTGTCGGACTCCTACCCCGTGCTGGCCCTCACCGGTTTCGTCTCTCTCGACTGGCGCGGACGTGGCGCGGTGAACGACACGTCCGGGCTGAACCGTACCCCCGACTCGCAGACGATGTTCGCAGCGACGACCAAGAGGTCCTTCCTGCTCACCGACATCGCCGACACCTGCGACGTGCTCGAGGAGGCCGTGAACATCGCGTTCGAGGGGCGGCCAGGGCCGGTGCACATTCATGTGCCGCAGAACCTGACACACCGGGGCATGACCGTGGACAACTACCGCGACGTCAGGCTTGACGTGGCGCCGGTGCGACCCGACCCGGAGCAGATCGAGGCCATTGCCGGGGTGCTGGCCGGTGCGCTCGGGCAGGGGCGCCGAATCGTCCTCCTGGCCGGCTTCGGCGCGATCCGCAGTCATGCCGAGGCGACGGTGCAACGCTTCGTCGAGCGGTTCCAGACCCCGCTCGTCACCACCCTGGACGGCAAGGGGATCATCCCGGAGACCCACCCGCTTGCGGCCGGGGTGTTCTCGGAAAGCGGCCACGCGAGCGCCTCGAAGGTGTTCCGGGAGGCCGACGTGGTCCTGGCCGTCGGCAACTCACTCAACCAGCACGCGACTTTCGGCCTGCGGGACGACCTGTTCGACGGCAAGGTGCTCATCCAGGTCAACATCGCGGCCAGCGAGATCGGCAAACACTACGCCCCCGAGCTCGCACTCGTCTCCGACGCGCGTCTGGCCATCGAGGCGATCACCGACGCCCTCGAAAAGAGAGTCGGTCGGGTCGATCCCGTTCAGGGCATCGGCCGCCGGGACCACGAGGAACGACACCTCCCCCACCTCCCCGGCGCGATCCATCCGGGGCAGTTGGCGCAGGCGATCGGCCGGATGCTGCCGGAGGGCGGCGTGGTCCTCGCCGACGCCGGCGCGCACCTCGCGTGGCTGGGCTACTACGTGGACCTCGAGAAAGGCCAGAACTTCCGCAAGACGGGTACCTTCGGGCCGATGTCCGCGCACGTGAACGGCGCGATCGGAGTAAAGCTGGCCCAGCCTGAACGCACGGTCGTCGTCGGGTGCGGCGACGGCTGCTACTCGATGGCCGGCTTCGAGCTGATGACCGCGGTCGAGAACGACGTGCCAGTGATCTGGGTGATCTTCAACGACGACGAGTACAAACTCGTGAAGCTCTACCAGATATCGGAGTACGGCAAATCAGGCCTGGTGGACTTCCAGAACCCCGACTTCGCCGCGTACGCGAAGGCATGCGGCGCCGACGGCCACCGCGTGGAGACGCTGGAGGAGTTCGAGGCCGCGTTCCGGACCGCCCTCACGTCGGGCAGGCCGACGGTGATCGACGCCAAGATCGCCCGATGGGCCCTTCCGCGCTACAGCACCTCGCCCGAGGGCGTCATCCCCGGCATCTGGGAGACGCTCGAGGAGCGGTTCCGTCACAGCAGCAAGAAATGAGCGCCACGATGAGGGAGAGCCGATGAGAGTCTACGAGGCCATCGTCAAAGGGCTGGAAGGCATGGGGGTGCAGGCCGCTTTCGGCGGTGCCGGGGAGAACGCCGCCGGCCTCATGCTGGCACTGAAGCATTCCCGGCAGATCCGGCCGGTCATCACCCGACACGAGCAGGCAGCATCCTTCATGGCCTGTGGCTACGCCATGTACACCAACCGGCTGGGTTTCTGCTTCGCAACCGCGGGGCCCGGCGCGTTCAACCTTTTTTCCGGACTGGCCGTGGCGATGTCCGACTCCTACCCGGTCCTCGCCGTGTCGGGATACTCGTCGAGGAAATGGCAGGGATGGGGCTCGCTCAACGAGACCTCGGGCCTGAACCGGACACCCGACTCCCAGGCGATGTTCGCGGCCACCACCAAGAAGTCCTTCCTGCTCACCGACATCGCCGACACCTGCGATGTCCTCGAGGAAGCGGTCAACATCGCATTCGAGGGCAGGCCCGGGCCCGTGCACATCCACGTACCCGAGGACCTGACCGAGCGCGGTGTCGAGGTCACGAATTTCCGGCCCGTCCGGCTCGACGTCGCGCCGGCTCTACCCGACCCGGCGCGGGTGGAGGAGATCGCATCGGTGCTCGCGAACGCCCTCACCAGGCGGAAGCGGATCGTGGCACTTGTCGGCTTCGGCGCTGTCCGCAGCGGAGCGGGGCCGGAGATCAAGCGGTTGATCGAGCGGTTCCAGATCCCGCTGCTCACCACGCTGGACGGCAAGGGCATCGTGTCCGAGAGCCACCCGCTCGCAGTGGGCGTCTTCGCGGACAGCGGCCATTCAAGCGCCTGGAAGGCCTTCCGTGAGGCCGACGTCGTGCTGTGCATCGGGAACTCCCTCAATCAGCACGCCACATTCAACTACCGCGAAGACCTGTTCAAGGACAAGCTGCTCATCCACGTGAACATCTCAGAAACCGAGTTCCGCAAGGCCTACAAGCCCGACCACACACTCCTGTCCGACGCACGTCCGGCAGTAAAGGCCCTCGTCGACGCCCTGGAGAAGAAGGTCGGCGAGGTGCCGGAGGTCGCCGTCGAGGGCCAGGACTACGAGGCCCGGCACATCACCCATCTGCCAGGGAAGATCCACCCCGGACAGCTCGCGCAGGCGATCGGCCGTTTGCTGCCGCCGCAAGGTGTCCTGCTCGCCGATGCAGGTGCCCATGTGGCCTGGCTCGGGTATTACGCGGAGCTGGAGGAGGGGCAGAACTTCCGCAAGGCCGGTTCCTTCGGACCAATGGCCGGGCACGTCAACGGGGCCATCGGCCTCAAGGTCGCGCACCCGGAACGGACCGTTGTTGTCGGCTGCGGGGACGGGTGCTATTCGCTGTCCGGGTTTGAGCTGATGACTGCCGTCGAGAACGAGATCCCCGTCATCTGGGTCATCTTCGACGACGAGGAGTTCAAGCTGATCAAGCTTTTTCAGCTCTATGCATACGGAGAGACCGGTCTGGTCGAGTTCCAGAATCCGGATTTCGCGGCGTACGCGCGTGCGTGCGGCGCCGAAGGCTATCGCGTCGAGACGCTGAAGGAGTTCGAGGACACGTTTCGCGCGGCACTGACCTCCGGTCGGCCCACCGTCATCGACGCCAAAATCACGCGCTGGGCCGTCCCGCACTACAGCCCCTCGCCCGACGGCCTGATCGACGGTCTTGTCGAGGCCGTCGAGGCGCGCTTCCGCGACTGATCGCCCCGTTCGGACATGGAGCACCGGAAATGGAGATGTGCTCAGGAACCAAGAGGAGCAGTTATGTCCGACGCCTGGAGCCATGACGAGGTCATCTATCCCGAACTGGGCCGTATCCTCTCCGAATCGCAGGGGGAACGGAACGAAGAGATCGCTTATGCGCTGGCGATATGCGCCGGTTATGCGTACGCAGAGGTAAAAGGAGGTGCTGACAAGGTCACCCTCAGGAAAAGACTTGCGCGCGTGGGCTTGCAGGACAACACCTGCAAGCCGATCGAACTGTCAGTGGACGCCATGTTCATCGACAGCACCGCTTTTGTGGTGCGCGCCTGCGAGGGAAAGGTGGCCATTCTGTGCTACAGAGGCACCGAGATAGCGGATCTCACCGACTGGCTGACCGACATCGATACGGAACCGGAGACGTATTCATTCCCGCAGGCTCCAGACCGGCGTAACTGGCGTGTCCACAGCGGCTTCTACCGCAGCACGCGAGCAACGTGGGATGACGTCATGGCGGAACTGGCGAGCGCCGGACCGGAGGCGCTGTACATCACGGGACACAGCCTGGGCGGAGCCATGGCCGCCATGGCGGGCGTGATGTTGAGGAAGGATCAGGACCCCAGGCACCGTCAGGTGCGGGATGCCCTCAAGGCGGTGTACACCTATGGGCAGCCCATGATCGGCAATGTTGAGTTTGCCCGGGAGTGCCAGGCAGACCCTTTTCTCAGGGATAACGTCATTCGACACGTTCACCGCAACGATATCGTGCCCCACCTTCCACCTGTCGCGACAGGGCCGTTCGCTCACTTCGGGACTGAATTCCGCTATCTGAATGATCCCCCCGGGCTGGAGAGCCCGAGCGGGTACTGGCGCCGCAACGCGTCGGCACGACAGGCGGGTATGATTGATTTTGCGCTCACTCCATGGGAGTTCGTGGCGCGCAGAATTCCCATGGCTGGCTCTCTGGTCGCGCGCTGGCGTCCGATCGGTGCAAAGATCGAAGCCGTGGCCGACCGTGTCGAGAAGGCTGCTGACACTCTTCATGTTCCATTCGGCCGCCCTCCCTCATTCGTTTGTTACTCGATCGAGGATCACGCTCCGCATCACTACATCGCAAAGCTGGCGACCCCGGGGGTACTGAGCGAATTCGAGCGGGAACGGACTTCCGTGTCCTGAGTGGGCCCCAAACACCGCGAGTGTCACATCCAGCAGGATCTTGCCCGCGCCGTGCACCGCCCGGGGCTTGCGCCGCGGCGCCAACTCCGCCGATATCGCCTTATCCAGCGCGGATCTCGCTCCATCATCGCTCATCTCCCCGGCGCCCAGCGTCGCCCCCTGCCTGACGCCCACTGCCCCGCCAGCGCACCGGTCGGCGCTGAATCCTGCCGGAGGGCCTGCTCGACCACCTGGCCCAGGTGCCCGATCCCAGGGATCCGCGCGGGGTGCGCTACCGGTTGCCCGCCACGTCCATGGTGTGGGAAGACTTCCCCCTCGGGGTGTGGATCAAGACCGTCCCGTAGTCCGGCGAGCTGTCAGAAAGTCGTCTGGAGGCTCTGGCAGACCTGGACCCGGGATGGTGCCCCGTGTGGGAGATCGGCTGGCAGCGCGCCCTACCGGCTCGTCCTCGCCCACGTGAAAGCCGGAGGCACTCTCGCCCTCAGCCGCGGGCTCGACCCCGATCGTCTCCAGCAGATACTGCTGCGCGGGCATTAGCTTGTCCCACCCGGACCGCTGCCCGGTCAAGCCAGGGCCGGGCGCGCCCCGGACGCAGGACGCCTGGTGGACCGCCAACATGGCCTCCCCGGATGGACAACTTCGATGCTCAGCGAAGCGTTGGGGGTGCGTGACTAGCTTTCGGGCAAAGGTCGGCGATGACGTTCTTCATGACGACCACGCCGACAGTGTCCGCGACGACCTGCAGCAATACGTGGCCGACCAATTCGGCCATGACGACGGCGTGTTGATTGTCGACGACACCGGCTTCCAGGCGGTGCATGCCGGCCGGCCGGGGGAAGCGAGCGAGGACCTGCGTTTCGCGTAATTCAGCGTCCTAGTAGGGCTCCGTTAGGTCGTTGTGGATCTTGCTGTGTGGTGTCTGATCCGGGTTGTGGGCAGCGGCTGGCGGCAGGTGGTGCAGATGCCGGT
>NZ_JBIAXG010000080.1:0-21211 GCF_042896465.1 Streptomyces sp. NPDC001292 | reverse complement strand
GCAAAAACGCCCGCTCTAAGGTGCACGCCAGAGCAGTCTTGAGATGCATTCATCCCCGGCGTGAACGCCGGGGCTTTCTGCAAGAGTCCCAGTAACCACGTGCGGACCGGGCGTGAACCATGACGTCCTGCACCGTGGAGGATGCCCCGGGCACCTAATATTTGCCCATGGCACACGACGGAGCGACCGCACGCGCGACGACGGGCGGTGTGACCGCGCCCTGGACCCCCGGCAGCCAGATCCTGTGGCGGTACCGGGAGAACGGCGGCGCGGGCTTCCACATCGTGCGGCCCGTGACCGTCGTACAGGACGACCCGGGCCTGCTCGCCGTGTGGATGGCGCCCGGCACCGAGTGCGTCAGACCCGTGCTCGCCGACGGCACGCCCGTGCACCTGGAACCGCTCGCGTCGCGTTACACCAAGCCGCGCACCGTGCAGCGCGACCGCTGGTTCGGCACGGGCGTGCTGAAGCTGGCCCGGCCCGGTGAGCCCTGGTCGGTATGGCTGTTCTGGGAGCCCGGCTGGCGGTTCAAGAACTGGTACGTCAACCTGGAGGAGCCGCTGGCCCGCTGGGCGGGCGGGGTCGACTCCGAGGATCACTTTCTGGACATCTCCGTTCATCCGGACCGCAGTTGGCACTGGCGCGACGAGGACGAGTTCGCGCAGGCGCAGCGGGACGGGCTGGTGGACGCCGAACTCGCCGAGCGGGTCCGGGCCGCGGGCCGGGACGCGGTGGAGACGATCCGCGCCTGGCGGGCTCCGTTCTGCGAGTCCTGGCAGCAGTGGCGCCCGGACCCGGCCTGGGAGGTACCGTCACTGCCGGACGACTGGAACCGCACGCCCACGCGTGTGGCCTCATGAGACCCTTGATGCGCCCCCGGGCGGGAAACGTAGGATCGTCCTCCGCGGTAGGCGAAGGGCCGGTACCAACTCCCGGAGCAACAATCGGGCCTGATCGAACGTCACCGAGGAGCGGCAGGACGTGAGCGAGGGGTACGAGGGCAACACCCGTGCGGACCGCGGTCGGTTCGCCGGTGGCACAGCAACAGCCTCTGACCACGCCGGAAATCCGTTCCTGGGGCATGTATTCCGGGTATCGGGTCTTCGGCGGGACGAACTGCGCGCCCGGCGCGCAGCCCCGGACGGATGGATTCGACACGCGTGACGGAGCAGCCGACCTCCTTCGAACGCCCCCAGCCGGGCGCCGACCCCGCGGACGCCGGTGGGGCGCTTCTGCGTACCCCCACCGCCCCGGGGGCCGCGGCGTTACCGCTGCAGTCCGGCCCGGCCGACGACGCGCCGCGTCCGGCCGCCGCGGCCGGCTCCGAGCACTCCCAGCCGGCGTCCGCCGAGCCCGACGCACCCCGTCCGCGCCCCGCTCCGGAGGGCATCCCCGCCCAGCCGGACGCGGCGGCCAGGGCCGGCGACGGCGGGAGCCCCGGCGGCGCCGAGTCCGGGCACCAGAACGCCGAGGCGTCCCGCACGGCGGGCGGGCCCGGCGGTCAGGAGCGCCGGGCCGGGCGCGGTGTGCCTCCCGGAGGCCAGGAGCGCCGTACCGGGCAGGGACTGCCGCCCGGGCGGACGCTGCCGATGCGGCGGGACGGGGACCGCTTGCGGTTCGTGGGGGCGGCCACCCGGCGCATCGCCCGGGGCATGGACCTCGACGAGATCGTCCTGGGGCTGTGCCGGGCCACCGTGCCGACCTTCTCCGACGCCATCCTCGTGTATCTGCGCGAGCCGCTGCCCGTGGGCGACGAGCGGCCCGCGGGCCCGCTCGTCCTGCGGCTGCGCCGCACCGACCGGATACCGGCGGAGCGCGGCACCGAGCTGGGGTTCATGCCGGCGCCGGTGCCGGAACAGCCGGCCGAGCTGTCGGCGGTGACCAACGAGCTGTGCGAGGTACGGCCCGGCTCCGCGCTGGGCGAGGTGCTGCGAGGCGTGCGTCCGGTGTTCACGGACACCGCGTCCGCCCACGCCGCGCTGACGGAACTCCTCGGCGAGGACTCCGAGTTGGTCGTGCCCGACGGGCAGCGCACCATTCTCGCCCCGCTGCGCGGCCGACGCCGGGTGATAGGCGCCGCGCTGTTCCTGCGCCGTCCGGAGCGCCACGCGTTCCAGCCCGACGACCTGCTCGTCGCCGCACAGCTCGCCACGCACAGCGCCCTCGGCATCGACAAAGCGGTGCTGTACGGCCGTGAGGCGTACATCGCCGACGAGTTGCAGCGCACCATGCTGCCGGAGACGCTGCCCCGCCCCACCGGCGTACGGCTGGCCTCCCGCTATCTGCCCGCCGCGGAGACCGCGCGGGTCGGCGGGGACTGGTACGACGCGATCCCGCTGCCCGGCAGCCGGGTCGCCCTCGTCGTCGGCGACGTCATGGGCCACTCCATGACCTCGGCCGCGATCATGGGCCAGCTGCGCACCACCGCGCAGACCCTGGCCGGGCTCGACCTGCCGCCGCAGGAGGTGCTGCACCACCTCGACGAGCAGGCGCAGCGCCTGGGCTCCGACCGCATGGCGACCTGCCTGTACGCGGTCTACGACCCGATCGAGCACCGCATCACCATCGCCAACGCCGGCCACCCGCCACCGGTCCTGCTGCACCTGGGCGGCCGCTCGGAGGTGCTGCGGGTGCCGCCGGGCGCGCCGATCGGCGTCGGCGGAGTGGACTTCGAGGCGGTCGAACTGGACGCCCCGGCGGGGGCGACCCTGCTGCTCTACACCGACGGCCTGGTCGAGTCGCGCCTGCGGGACGTGTGGACGGGCATAGAGCAGCTGCGCGAGAAGCTCTCGGCGACCGCGCAGCTCACCGGCCCCGACCATCCGCCGCCGCTGGAGGCGCTGTGCGACGAGGTGCTGGACATGCTCGGCCCGGGCGACCGGGACGACGACATCGCGCTCCTCGCCGCCCGTTTCGACGGCATCGCGCCGAGCGACGTGGCGTACTGGACCCTGGACCCGGAGGACGCCGCCCCCGGCCAGGCCCGCCGCCTGGCCCGCCGGGCGCTGTCCCGCTGGGGCCTGGAGGAGCTCACCGACTCCGTGGAGCTGCTGATCAGCGAGGTCGTCACCAACGCCGTGCGCTACGCCTCCCGTCCGGTCACCCTGCGCCTGCTGCGCACCGATGTGCTGCGCTGCGAGGTCGGCGACGACGTGCCGCAGTTGCCGCGGCTGAGGCAGGCCCGCGCCACGGACGAGGGCGGACGCGGACTGTACCTGGTCAACCGGCTGGCCAGGCGCTGGGGCGCGACCCGGCTGAGCACCGGCAAGGTGGTCTGGTTCGAGCTGAACCAGGGCTGAGCCGGAAGCCCGCGGACACGCGAAAGGGGCGTCCGGCCGGACCGGGCGCCCCTTCGCACTGCTCACCGCGCGTCGCTCACCCCACGTCGCTCACTGCTCGTTGGGCAGGAGCGGGGTGCCGCTGAGGCCGTCCGTCGGCTCCCTGCTCGTCGACGGCTCGCTCGGCGACTGCGACGGTGTCTGGCTCGGCGTCTGCGACGGCGTCCGGCTGGGCGTGTCGCTGGGCGACTCGGACACCGACGGCGCGGTGGTGGTGGGCGTCTCGGACGGAGTCTGGCTCGGCGACTCGGTGACCGACGGGGACACGGACGGCTGCACGGCGGCACCCTGCTTGGTGTCCAGTTCGAACTTGCTGGTCGCCCCCATCACGCCGAAGGTGTACTCGGCCCAGATCTGCGCGGGGTAGCCACCGCCGTTGATACGGCCGCTGCCCGGGATGAGGCCGGTGGCGCCGCTCAGCGTGGTGTGCGCGTGGGTCTTCGGGTTCTCGCCGAACAGGCCGACGGAGGTGACCAGGCCCGGCGTGTAGCCCGTGAACCAGGCGGACCGGTTCTCGTCCGAGGTACCCGTCTTGCCCGCGACCTGCTGGCCGTTGCGCCGCGGATTGTCCCGCACCGAGACCTTCGCCGTACCGTCGTCGACCACGCCGGTCAGCACCGAGGTGACGGTGTCGGCGGCCTGGCGGCTGATGACCTGCTCGCCGACCGGGTCGGCCATCTTGACCGCACGGCTCTTCTGCTCGGCCGACTTGATGATGGTCGGGGTGACCTTCTTGCCGTGGTTGTCGAGGGTGGCGTACATCCCGGCCATCTCCAGGGGGCTGGCGCCCATGGAGCCCAGCGTCTGGGCCGGTACCGCCTGCATGCCCTTGGTGTTCATGCCGAGCTTGCCGGCGACGTCCATCACCTTGTCCATGCCGACGTCGATGCCCATCTGTGCGAAGACGGAGTTGACGGACTTGTTCATCGCCGTCTGGACCGTGATGTCGCCGTAGTTCTGGTCGTCCTCGTTGGGCGGGCCGAAGCCGACCTTGGTGCCGTGGTCAACGACCTGACGGCCGCTGGTGCCGTCATAGACGGTGTTCGCCGTGATCGGCCGGCCGTCCTGGGTCCTGGAGTCCTCCTCCAGCGCCGCGGCCAGGATCACCGGCTTGAAGGTGGAGGCCGGCTGGAAGTCCCGCCGGGTCGCGTTGCTGAGGTAGTGCTTGAAGTAGTCCTCGCCGCCGTACAGGGCGAGGATGTGCCCGGACTCCGGGTCGACGGAGACGGCACCGGCCTGGACGTGCCCGTCCACCGTCCGCTTCTTCGCGTCCAGCTTGCTGGTCAGCTGCGCCTTGACCGCCTCCTCCAGCGCGGCCTGCTTCTTCTTGTCGATGTTCAGGGTGATGGTCCAGCCCTGGTCCTCGACCGCCTGCTCCGCCTGACCCTGGCTCAGGCCCTGGTCCTTCATCAGCTGCTGTTCGAGCTGCTGGTTGGCCAGCGCGATCAGGTAGCCCTTCTGGCCCTCCTGCCCCGGAGCGGGCTTGGGCTCCTTGGGGACGGGGAACTTCATGGCCTGCCGCTTGCCGGCGTCCAGCCAGCGCTGCTCGACCATGTTGTCCAGCACGTAGTTCCAGCGCTGCTGCGCGAGCCGCTTGCCGGTGTCGCTCGCGACGGCCCAGTCGTACTGGCTCGGAGCCTGCATCAGGGCGGCCAGGTACGCGCCCTGCTCGACGGTGAGGTCCTTGGCGTCGACGCGGTAGTAGGCCTGCGCGGCGGCCTGGATGCCGTAGGCGCCCCGGCCGTAGTAGCTGGTGTTGATGTAGCCGGCGAGGATGTCGTCCTTCGACATCCGCTGGTCCACCTTCAGCGAGATGACCAGTTCCTTCAGCTTGCGCGTGATGGTCTGGTCCTGGTTGAGGTAGAAGTTCTTGACGTACTGCTGGGTGATCGTCGAACCGCCCTGCGCGCCCTTGCCGGACAGCGTGTTGAGCAGACCGCGGGCGGTGCCCTTCAGGTCGACGCCGGAGTCGGTGTAGAAGGTCTTGTTCTCGGCGGCGACGAAGCAGTGCTGGACGTCCTTGGGCACCCTGGACAGGTCCACCATCTCGCGGTTGATCTTGCCGTTGCGGGCCAGGATCGTGCCGTCGCTGTACTTGTAGACGTTGCTCTGGCGCTGCGCGTCGGCGTTGCCCTCGGGTATGTCCACGACCATGTACAGCACGATGAAGGCGCCCATGCCCAGCAGGCAGAGGCCGAGGAAGGTGCCGAGGATCTTCTTCCAGGTGAACAGGCGGCGCATACCGCTCCTCCCCTTCGGCCTCGCCGCCCGCCGGGCCGCGGCCCTGCCGTCGCCCACGGGTCCTATGCCGGCCGCCGGTGTCCCGGACGAGCGCTGGGGCGCCGCGCGGCGGCCACCGCGCTGTCGCGCTCGTCTCTCTTCCGCTCGTCCCATGGGTCCGTACGCTCCGCTTCCGTCTCGGCTGTCACTCAGGTGCGTGGTCCGGGTCAGCTCAGAAAGCTAACACCACCGTCTATGACAAAGGCCCCCTGATCCGCCCCATTACGGACGTGACAATCAGCACCTGCCCCAGTGGAACCGACGCTTCAGGGGCGCCGAGGGTTGTCGCAGGGCGGTAAAACGTCATCACATGGACAGGCAGGAGCGATCGCCAGCCGGAGCCATCGGCCACGGGAGGCTCGGAGGCCCAGCACCCGCATGGAACTGGCCGCGGTGATGGTGTGGCAGGCACGGGACACCGCGCCTGCCACCTTCGATGCGGACGACCTCCTGGAGTCGTCTCCACCCAGATCGAGGCGGCCGTACGCCACATCGCCATCGAGTACCGCTCCTGGAGACTGAACACGAGTTGCGGATGCTCAGCCGCGCGCCCCGAGCGGTTGTGGGCGCACTGGTCCCCGGCGTACTCGTCCCCGAGGCGGCGACACGCGTCGCGTGCGCGGTCCGGTCCAGGGAGGCCGGTTCCCTGCGCGACCGGGCAGACAGGCACGGCCAGAAGCGACGGGGAGGCCCCACCATGGGCCCCCACACCCCGGGGTTCAGTCCCGCCCGCCACCGTCCAGCACCCGCACCGGCAGGGGGCGCAGGTCCGCGCGCAGGGCGGCGGCCAGTTCCCGGTATTCGGCGGCGCGGGCCGCGCCGGTGCGCATGGCCAGGGCGATACGGCGGGAGGGGGCGGGGTCGGCGAAGTAGCCGGTGAGGAGCTGGTTGTCGCGGGAGGTCTCGACCCTGAGGGCGGTGCGGGGCAGCAGGGTGCAGCCGAGGCCGCCGGCGACGAGTTGGACGAGGGTGGACAGCCCCGCGGCGGTCGTCGTCACCGGGGCGTTCTCGCGCCCGGCCTCGCGGCAGATGTCGAGCGCCTGGTCGCGCAGGCAGTGCCCCTCGTCGAGCAGCAGCAGATTGAGTTCCTTCAGGGCCTCGCGCGGTATGCCCTCCCGGCCGCCGAGCCGGTGGTCGAGCGGGGTAACCAGGACGAAGTCCTCGTCGAACAGGGGGAGTTCGACGACGCCGGGCACGCCGAGGGGCACGGCGAGGAGCAGCAGGTCGAGCCGCCCGCCGGCGAGCCCGTCCAGCAGGTTGGCGGTCTGCTCCTCGTGGACCTGGAGGTCGAGGTCGGGGTAGCGGTCGTGGACGAGCCGCAGCACGGTGGGCAGCAGATAGGGCGCGACGGTGGGGATGACGCCGAGCCGCAGTACGCCGGTGAAGGGCGCCCGGACGGCCTCGGCCTCCTCCAGCAGGGCGCCGACCTCCCCGAGCACGGCCCTGGCCCGGACGGCGAGCCGCTCACCGGCGGGCGAGAGCAGCACCCTGCGCGTCGTACGCTCCAGCAGTGTGACACCGAGTGCCTCCTCCAGCGAGGAGACGGCACCGGAGAGGGCCGGCTGGCTCATGCCGATCGCCGCGGCGGCGTCCCGGAAGTGCAGATGCTCCGCGACGGCGGCGAAGGCGCGCAATTGGGACAGGCTGGGCTGCCTGCGCTTCCCGGGACTACTGACGGTCACTGATAACTACCTCCGATCAACCCGACCGAGTGTAGCTATTTCTGTAATCAATGCACCGTGTGCCAACATCAGCATCGTCCAACCCATGGGAAACACCAGTACGACGGGTGTTTCTTCGCTGCAAGGAGAGCACGTGCTCACTGTCGGTGACAAGTTCCCCGAGTTCGAACTGACCGCCTGCGTCTCGCTGGAGAAGGGCAAGGAGTTCGAGACGATCGACCACAAGACCTACGAGGGCAAGTGGAAGGTCATCTTCGCCTGGCCCAAGGACTTCACCTTCGTGTGCCCGACCGAGATCGCCGCCTTCGGCAAGCTGAACGACGAGTTCGCCGACCGCGACGCCCAGGTCCTCGGCTTCTCCGGCGACTCCGAGTTCGTCCACCACGCCTGGCGCAAGGACCACGACGACCTGCGTGACCTGCCGTTCCCGATGATGGCGGACTCCAAGCACGAGCTGATGCGCGACCTCGGCATCGAGGGCGAGGACGGCTTCGCCAAGCGCGCGGTCTTCATCGTCGACCAGAACAACGAGATCCAGTTCTCCATGGTGACGGCGGGCTCGGTCGGCCGTAACCCCAAGGAGGTCCTGCGGGTCCTCGACGCCCTCCAGACGGACGAGCTCTGCCCCTGCAACTGGACCAAGGGCGACGAGACCCTCGACCCGGTCGCCCTGCTGGCGGGGGAGTGACCCCATGTCCCTGGACTCCCTGAAGTCCGCCGTCCCGGACTACGCCAAGGACCTGAAGCTCAACCTGGGCTCGGTCATCGGCAACAGCGACCTGCCCGCGCAGCAGCTGTGGGGCACGGTGCTGGCGACGGCGATCGCCTCGCGCTCGCCGATCGTCCTGCGTGAGCTGGAGCCGGAGGCGAAGGCGAACCTGTCGCCGGAGGCGTACACCGCGGCGAAGGCCGCGGCGGCCGTCATGGCGATGAACAACGTCTTCTACCGCACCCGCCACCTCCTGTCCGACCAGGAGTACGGCACCCTGCGGGCCGGCCTGCGGATGAACGTCATCGGCAACCCCGGCGTCGACAAGATCGACTTCGAGCTGTGGTCCTTCGCCGTCTCCGCCATCAACGGCTGCGGCATGTGCCTCGACTCCCACGAGCAGGTCCTGCGCAAGGCCGGCGTGGACCGCGAGGTCATCCAGGAAGCCTTCAAGATCGCCGCGGTCGTCCAGGCCGTCGCGGCGACCCTGGACGCGGAAGCGGCCCTCGCGCAGTAACGCGCACCGCACGGTCGAACCCCGTCCCCCCTCGAGGGTGGACGGGGTTCGGTGGTTTCAGCTCGATTCGGGACTCCCCGAGCCCGGACTCCCCGCGCCGGACGGCACGGTGGCCGGCTCCGGCGGAGCCGGCCCCGCCGGAGCCGCCTCCGGCACCCGCGCCTGCCGCCGCTCCTGCTCGCGCGCATAGGCCCGCAGATACCCGACCGCCGTGTTCGTCACCGCCACCAGCGGCACCGCCACCACCGCGCCGCCGATCCCCGCGATCAGCCCGCCCGCGGCGACCGACAGGACCACCGCCAGCGGATGCACCCGCACGGCGCGGCCCAGGATGAACGGTTGCAGCACATGCCCCTCGATCTGCTGCACCGCCAGCACCACCGCCAGGACCATCACCGCGGTGAAGACCCCCTGGGTGACCAGGGCCACGACCACCGCCAGCGCGCCCGACACCACCGCGCCCACCAGCGGGACGAAGGCGAACAGGAAGATGAAGACGGCCAGCGGCACCGCCATCGGCACATTGAGGAAGTAGATCCCCAGCCCGATGAAGATCGCGTCGATCAGCGCCACGACCACCGTGCCGCGCACGTACGCGGTCAGCGTGCGCCAGGCCCGCGGACCGGCACCGGCCACGCCCGGACGCGCTGCCGCCGGGACCAGCTTCAGCGTCCACTCCCAGATGCGCCGGCCGTCGTAGAGCAGGAACAGCGTGGAGAAGATCGTCAGGAGAATCCCGGTCAGCGCCTCCACGATCACCGTCACGCCCTGAAGGCCGGCCGAGGTGATCTGATCGGTGTTGGCGCCGATCGCCTCCCGCAGGTTCTTGGCTATCTGGTTGATCTGCTTGTCGGTGACATGGAAGGGGCTGTTCAGCAGCCACTTGCGCAGCTGGTCGATGCCGTCCTGTATCTGGCTGGAGAGCGTGTCGATGTTCTCCATGACCTGCCAGGTCACGAACCACCCGATCAGCCCCATGATGATGAAGCCGAGGACCGCGGTGAGCGCGGTGGCCGGCCCGCGCGGCAGCCCGTACCGCCTCAGCCACGCCACCGTCGGCTGGAGCAGCGCCGTGATGAGCAGCGCGGTCACGAAAGCGAGCACCACCAGCTGGATGGCGCTGATGGCCCGCATCAGCACCCACACGGTGCCCGCGAGCACCAGCACCCGCCAGCCGGCCTCCGCGGCCACCCGTACGCCCCACGGCACGGCCTGGGCGGGGTCGGGCCGGGCGGTCGCGTCCGGCAGGGGCTGGGCGTCCACGTCCGCTTCCGGCCCGGTGTGGTCGGTGTGATCGTTCTCCACCTCGGCTCGGCGCTCGTCCAACCGCTCACCCATTTCGGTGAGTCCGGCGCCGAGTCGGCCGAGCCACCCTGGCACTCGCGACATGATCCGTCCTCTTCCCCCGTCTCTCCCCACCACTCCCCCCAGGAGCCGTCCGGTCCGACCGTACAGGGCAACAGCCCCTCCCCCTAAGACGGGGAGGGGCTGCGCGGAGGTTGAGTGCGGCGGGCGGTCCGGCTCAGTACCAGTGGTTGGCCTGCCAGAAGTTCCACGCGTCGCAGGGGCTGCCGTAGCGGCTGTCCATGTAGTTCAGGCCCCACTTGATCTGGGTGGCCGGGTTGGTCTGCCAGTCGGCGCCCACGGAGGACATCTTGGAGCCCGGCAGTGCCTGGAACAGGCCGTACGCGCCGGAAGAGGGGTTGACCGCCCGGTAGTTCCAGCTGGACTCGTGGTTCACGATGTTGCTGAAGCACTGGAACTGGCCGGCCGGCACCATCGAGCGCGCCATCGCCTGGATCTGCGCGACGGTGTACGAGCTCTGCACCGCGAAGCTGGAGGCGTCGCGGGCCGCGGAACGGCTGGCCGCCGCCTCGCGCTCGGCACGCTCCTTGGCTTCCTTCGCCGCCTTCTCGGCCCTCTCGGCCTCCGCCTTCTTGGCGATCGCCGTCTGGGCGGCGGCCTTGCGTGCGGCCTGCTCCGCCTCCTTCTTGGCGCTCGCGTCCGCGGCGATGGCCTGTGCGTCGGCCTGCTGTGCCAGGGATGCGGTCTGCACCTGGGCCTGCTGCCCCGCGGGGATGTCCGCGAGTAGCGTCGCGTCGGCTGCCATCGCCTCGGCGTCGTTGTTCTGCGCGGTGCTGCCCGAGGCAACGCCGACGACGCTTCCGACAGCGGTGACCGCGGTGGCGGAGGCCACTGCGAATCCCCGGACCGAGATCCGGCTCACACGGTTTCCTTCCAGCATCGCCCGCTTCGGTGACCCTGGCGGACGCAATCGTGCCCCTGGCACTGGCCTCCCAACTGCGGGGTCACGGGAGGCACGGGCCCGGTGGGCAACTCCCTCGAGGGGAGCGCCGCGTGGTGCTCGGGCGGCATACGACGACGCTATGGAGTTGGAGCGCGTTGCTCAGGTGTCGCTGGACCGCTGGGGGTGCAGATGTGTCGTATGCGGGGCCTGACAGGAGTGAGACTCTGCCGTAATCCAACGCCGCAAGGCAATTCCGAGTTGCGTGTGAAAGCTCACATCCCCTTCGGCCCAGGGGATTTCTTCAAACGTCCACATACGCGGACGCCGCCCGGCTAGGCTCAGGCCTTTGCCGGACGGCGCCAACTCCCGGACCACCGCTTGAGGGTGGGCGGATCGGATCAGATATGCCCGTCCTCCAGCATTTCGGTCACAAGGGCCGCGATCTGGGACCTCTCGGACCGGGTCAGTGTCACGTGCGCGAAGAGTGGGTGACCCTTCAGTTTCTCCACGACGGCGACGACACCGTCGTAGCGACCGACCCGCAGATTGTCCCGCTGCGCCACATCATGAGTGAGAATCACCCGCGAATTGGCGCCGATCCGGGACAGAACGGTCAGCAGGACGTTCCGCTCAAGTGACTGCGCCTCGTCCACGATCACGAACGCGTCGTGCAGCGAGCGGCCGCGGATGTGGGTGAGCGGCAGCACCTCCAGCATCCCGCGCGCGGTGACCTCCTCGATGACCTCCCGGGACGTCACCGCGGACAGCGTGTCGAAGACCGCCTGCGCCCACGGGTTCATCTTCTCCGCCTCGGTACCCGGCAGATAGCCGAGCTCCTGACCGCCGACGGCGTACAGCGGACGGAAGACCATCACCTTCTGGTGCTGACGGCGCTCCAGGACCGCCTCCAGACCCGCGCACAGCGCCAGCGCCGACTTGCCGGTGCCGGCCCGGCCGCCCATCGACACGATCCCGACGTCCGGGTCGAGCAGCAGGTCCAGGGCGATCCGCTGCTCCGCGCTGCGCCCCTTGATGCCGAACGCCTCCCGGTCGCCGCGCACCAGGCGGACGCCACCCTCGGGCGTGACGCGGCCCAGGGCCTTGCCCCGCTCGGACTGGATCGTCAGACCGGTGTGCACGGGCAGGTCGACCGCCTCCGGGACGTGGAGGTGCCCCTCCTCGAAGAGGACGTCCACCTGTTCACCCGGCAGGGTGAGTTCGGACATTCCGGTCCAACCGGAGGAGTCGGTGATGGCGAGCTCCGCGCGGTACTCCTCGGCCAGCAGGCCGACGGAGGACGCCTTGATGCGCAGCGGCAGGTCCTTCGAGACGACGGTGACGTCGTACCCTTCCGCCTGCAGGTTGCGGGCGACCGCGAGGATGCGGGAGTCGTTGTCCCCCAGGCGGTAGCCGGTGGGCAGCACGCCGGGGTCCGAGTGGTTGAGCTCGACCCGGATCGTTCCGCCGAGGTCCCCGATCGGGATGGGGGCGTCGAGGCGGCCGTGCCGGACCCGGTAGTCGTCCAGCAGGCGCAGGGCCTGCCGGGCGAAGTAGCCGAGCTCGGGATGGTGCCGCTTGGCCTCCAGTTCCGTGACCACGACGATGGGGAGCACGACCTCGTGCTCGTCGAAGCGGGTCAGGGCGTTCGGGTCCGCCAGCAGGACGCTGGTGTCGAGAACGTAGGTGCGCCGGTCTGGCTTGTGGCGCTTTGCGCTGGTCACCACGGAAGGACGTACCCCCTCGGATGAGGTCGGGGAGCGACGAGATGGAGCTGGACCGGTCGACGGCCCCCGCACACGGCGGGCCGCGGACCGGCCCTCCACGTCTTCGTCCGTGCTGTGACCGCACGGTCGGGCTCGTACAAAGGGCCTCCCGGGCGGACGGCCCCGGGCCGCCCGCTGAGATCCGACGCCCGTGGTTCGGGTGTCGACCTGTTTGCCTTATGCCCTCGAAGATGCGCCGCCATGCAAATACGCGGAACGACGCACGAATGAACTCCTCGTGAAGAGGTGGCACCCGGGTGACGGAAGGGGTACGTCCTCAGCCGCCGTAGCGGCGGTGGCGGGCCGCGTAGTCGCGCAGCGCGCGCAGGAAGTCGACCTTGCGGAAGGCCGGCCAGAAGACCTCGCAGAAGTAGTACTCGGAGTGCGCCGTCTGCCAGAGCATGAATCCGGACAGCCGCTGCTCCCCGCTGGTGCGGATGACCAGGTCCGGGTCGGGCTGGGCCTTGGTGTACAGGTGGCGGCCGATCATCTCGACGTCGACGGACTCGGCGAGGTCCTCCATGGAGGTGCCCTGGTCGTGGGCGTCGAGGAGCATGGAGCGCACGGCGTCGGCGATCTCCTGCCGGCCGCCGTAGCCGATGGCGACGTTGACGACTATTCCGTCGACGTGTGCGGTGGCCTCCTCGGCCTCCTTGAGGGTGGCCTGCATGACCGGCGGCAGCAGGTCCATGGTGCCGACGTGGTGGACGCGCCAGCGGCCGTCGGCGGCCAGGGAGCGCACGACGTCCTCGATGATGCCGAGGAGCGGGACGAGCTCTTCCTGGGGCCGGTCGAAGTTGTCCGTGGACAGCAGCCAGAGCGTGACAACCTCGACCTCCGTCTCGGTGCACCAGCCGAGGAACTCCTCGATCTTGTCCGCGCCGGCCCGGTGGCCCTGGGCGGTGGTGGAACCGGCGGCCTTCGCCCAGCGCCGGTTGCCGTCCATGATGACGCCGATGTGCTTGGGCACCTGAGCGGGGTCCAGGTGGCCCTCCACCCGGCGTGCGTACAGCCTGACCAGCAGGCCGCGCAGCTTGTCGCGCAGGTTCACGTGTTCGTCAGCCCCTCCGTATGGATCGGACAGGCGCGGCCGGGGGCGTTCCCTGTCCGTGCGGCGGCCTGGTCCGTATGGCGGTCCCCGGGGGCGAAGCCTACCCCCGGCATGCCAAGCGTCCCTCAACAGGGCGCTGTGCGCGCCCTGGTGTATCAGACGCGGCCCTCGCGACTCCCAAAGAAAACGGGCCGGTCCGTGGGGGGGAGACGGACCGGCCCGAGGGGGGGTTTCCACCATAACCCTTCGTAAGGGCTGGTGTGTGCCCAGACGCGACAAAATTACTCTCCGAAGTCGTGCGACGACGCATGGAGAGCGCACCGGAGCGCCGGACCCCGTCATTCCGCACCTGATCATGGCCGAATCACGGCGGAATCAGCGGCAAAGCGGCCAACATCCGACGAGAAGCGAAGAGGCTCGGCCCTTTGGGGGTCGCACGGCGCGTTGCCCCCGGATCCCTCCCGAGGGCGACCCGGTCGCGAACGTCCGCTTGACGCCGACGGCACCGCCCGCACCGGCCTCCGGGCCGGCCGGAGACCGCTCAGCATCGTGGCACCGCACAGCCCCCTCCGCCACGCGATACCGACCGCGTGACTTTGCTCACGCGAATTTCCTTGGTCTGAACTTTACCTTTGGTGAAAGGGTGACTCGAAGGGGCAGGCGGTAACGATGTGAGAACAGGCTCCCCCGGTTGGGTGTTCACCTCGCCCTGCGGGCCTCGAAGAGGTGGCGGGTGCTGTGTGCCACGAACGGCCCCCGCGCCTCAATGCGTTCGTGCAGCGCCCGCAGCCGGGGCTCGTACGCCTCGACGGTGAACCCGGGGACCATCCAGATCACCTTGCGCAGGAAGTGCACGACGGCGGCGATGTCGTGGAACTCCATGCGCAGGCGTTCGGCGCGCAGGCCGACGACCTCCAGACCGGCCGCCCGCGCGTCCGCGCGCTCCCGGTCGGGGTGGCGGGCCTCGCGCGACTGCGCCGGCTGGGGCCCGAGGAAGTGCTCGACGAGTTCGAAGACGCTGCCGGGCCCGACGTGCTGCGCGAAGTACGTCCCGCCGGGCTCCAGAACGCGGGCGATCTCCGTCCAGTGCGGGCGTACGGGGTGCCGGCTGACGACGAGGTCGAAGGCGCCGTCGGCGAACGGCAGCGGCGCGTCCTCCGGGGAGTCGACGACCACGACGCCACGCGGGCGGAGCAGTGCGGTGGCCTTGGCCACGTTCGGCGGCCAGCCCTCGGTTGCGGCGAGCAGCGCGGGCGCGGCCGCGGCCCGTCCGAGCGCGAAGTCGAGGACCTCCCCGCCGCCGGTCTGCACGTCGAGCACGGCACGGGCCCCGGCCAGCCGGGCGGCCATCGAGACGGCGTACCCCCAGGAGGGCCGCTCCTCGGTGGCCCGGCCAGCGAACCATGAGAAGTCCCACCCCTCGGTGGGAACGGCGGCCCCCTCGGCGACGAGGTCCTCGAAGGAGCGGGCGGAAGGGTGCTGACGGTCTGCCATACGGGTGATCGTCCCCGAAAACGGTCACCCGCCGCCTCCTATATACGGGCGCGCACGTCCTCGGCCGCGAAGCGGACGAGGCCCTCCGGGGTCCGGCTCGTCCCCGGTCGGCTGGAGGATCACCGTGCCGGCGCCGGCGAGGGCCCTCACCGCCTCGGCGACGGCGGACGCGTCTGCGGCGGCGCTCCGGTGTCGTCGGCGAGGCGGGCGATCGCGTGCAGCCGTTCGGGGGCGGTTGGGGTCGGAGGACGGCGCCGAGTCCGGTCATGCGGGCTTCCTCCCGCCCGTTGCGCGCCTCACGCCGCCGCGAACGCCCCCAGCAGCAGCCCCGTCAAGGCTCCACCGAGCATGAACGGCCCCAGCGCGATGGCCGACTTGCGGCCCGCCCGGCCCAGCACCACCAGCCCAAGGCCGTAGCCGGCGCCGTAGAGCAGCCCGGCGAAGGCGCCGACGACGAGGACCGGCCAGCCGTACCAGCCGAGGGCCGTGCCGAGCGCCAGGGCGAGTTTGACGTCGCCGAAGCCCATGCCGGCCGGGTTGACGAGGAACAGCACGAAGTACGCGGCGCCGAGGGCGAGTCCGCCGAGCAGGGCGGTGGGCCAGGAGCCCGCGGCGGCGGGCAGGGCGGCGGCGACACCGAGCAGGGCGACGGTCGCGGCGGCCAGCGGCAGCGTCAGCACGTCCGGAAGCCGGTGCACGCGGCGGTCGACGAGCGCCAGCAGCACGCCGGCCGGCGCGGCGAGCAGCCAGACCGCCGCCTCGGGGCGCGGCCCGGTGGCGGCGGCGAGCGCGGCGCAGACGAGCGCGGTCACGGCCGCGACGACCCGGGCGCTCGGCCCGTACGGTCCGCACCCGGCCACCGCGGCCGTGCAGCGGGCCCGGCCCACCCAGCCCCCGAACCGGCCGGTGATCGGATGCCCGCCCGGGCACCGGGCGCTCCAGGCCTCCCCGGCGCCGACCGCGAACCGGTGGGCGGCCCGGGGCAGCAGCAGTCCGGTCCCCGTGCCCCACAGCACGGCCACGACGGTCACAAGTACGCGCACGCCGGGACCCTAGCCGCGGCGTGCGCGCGGGGCATGGGCCCGTGGACCCATGCGGGGCCCACTCCCCCGCGGATACGGTCGGTCGGCAGGGAACAGGACTCGGCGGGAGGGCGGTTCGGCATGGGACGGCGCCGGCGTGACGGGCGGGGCAGGCTGATCGTGCACGGTTCGGCACCGGTGACGGTCCCGCTGGAGCTGGCGACCTCCTACCGCGCCCGTACCAAGGGTCTGCTGGGCCGTGATTCGGTCGACGGCGCGATCCTGCTCTCCCCCGCCAACAGCGTGCACACCTTCCGCATGCGCATCCCGATCGACGTCGCCTACCTCGACCGCGACCTGCGCGTCCTCGCGGTCCGCACCATGCGGCCGAACCGCCTCGGCAGCCCCCGCCCCCGCTCCCGCCACGTCCTGGAGTCGGCGGCGGGCACGATGGCCGGGTGGGGACTTCGGCCGGGGGTGCGGGTGACGGTGGAAGCCGAGTGAGGCGCCCTTGTGCCCGTGCGACCCTCACCTGAGCTGGGCACACGGGATCGAACTGGCCGACCCCACCCCGTGGTTGTCCGGCGGCGAAGTGGTCCTGACCACGGGGCTTCGACTGCCGCGCACGACGGAGAAACGCGTCGAGTACGTTGAGTGCCTCGCCGCGGCCGGGGTGGCCGGTCTGGGATTCGGAGTGGGCCTCTCGCACGCCCGCGTGCCCGCGCCGATGGTCGGGGCCGCGGACCGGCTCGGGCTTCCGCTGTTCTCCGTGCCCCTGCCCACGCCCTTCGTGGCGATCATCCAGGCCGTGGCGGACAAGGTGGCGGAAGGCCAGTACGAGGTGGAGCGCGCGGCCATAGAGGCGCCCGGATGCCAGAGGCATGCCCGCAGTGCGGGACCCGGTGGCAGCCGCCGAGCAGGTCGCCGCTGAACTGGCGGATGTGGCACGTCAGCACGGCAGCGTGGTCAGCGCGACGGGACTGGGCGATGTCGTCCCGCTGGCACAGGCGGACACCTCGCTCCGGCAGGCCCGTCACGCCGCACGGCTCGCGCACGCCGAGCGGTGGCCCCTGCAGGCCCACACCGGCCTGCGACTGCACGCCCTGCTGCTCGCGGGCCATTCCCCCCAAGTCACTGCGTGCTCTGGGCGCACTCGTGCTCGGGCCCCTGCAGGAGAACGATCGCGTACGCCGGGGCAGCCTGCTCGAAACCCTCGAGGTGTTCTTGCACTGCAACGGCCACTGGGAGACGGCGGCCGCGAAGCTCGGCGTGCACCGGCACACCGTCCGGCACCGGGTACGCCGCATCGAGGAGATCACCGGTTCACGTCTGGACTCGGCCCACGACCGGGCGGAGTTCCTGCTCACGCTCTCCGCCCACAGAATGGGCGCGACCACGGGTTCGTCCGGCTGACGCCCCCCGAGCCCCGACCGACCGCGCTCCCGACTGCCTCGGGCGTCCCTCCGGAGCAGCCGGGTGTCACCAGGGGATGGTCCTCGGGCGACGGCTGCGCCACCAGCGTTCCGCTGTCCCGTCCGCGCCGGCGCGGGTGCGCTCCGGTCCCTCGGTGTGGTCGCGGTAGATCAGGTCCAGCCGCGCCAGCGCGGAGCGGAGGCCGTTAGCGCGGGGCCCCGTGAGATGCGGGGCGATGTCGGCGAGAGCGTCGCGGGCTTGAAGGTCCCGCCGGAACAGGTCCTCCCGGTATCGGCCGCCCGGACTCCAGCCGGACTCCAGCCGGCGGACCAGCCGCTCCCATACGCGCAGGTCGTAGTGGAGACGCCCCTCGAGGCTCGCCGACGTCCCGGTGGGACAGCCGGCGAGGTAGGCGTCGGCCACGGGGGTGCCGATGGGCTGCCTGTCCAGAATTTCCGGAAGGATCTCGACCCGCGCGTCCGGCAGGTCCGCCACCGGCTCCTCCACCGCCTCGACGCGGTACGCCGTGTCGTCCTCGGTGTCCAGCGCCTCCAGGCGGCACCTGACCGAACGACCGTCAGGCGTTGCCACCCAGTAGGCACTCGGCAGTTCGACCTCCGAAGGGTGGAGCACGGAACTGCCCGTCCTCACCGCGAGGCCCTGCGCGAGCCCTCCCTCCGTGAGGCGTCCGGCGGTGCCGTCCTCCACCGTGAGGTCCAGTTCGAGGGCGAGGTCACCCGGCGGCAGCCGGCGGTAGGTGCACAGCACGGGAGCCTCCCAGTGCCGTCCTTCCTGGTCGCCGTCCGCGTCGGCCACGTCCACCGCGTCCTCCGGGACCGCCAGCAGGTCGGCCAGGGCCCCTCGGAGGTGGGCCGGCGCCGGCTCCGCGACGGTGAAGAGGTTCGCGATCACTTGTACGTCCCGTCGTAGATCTCCTTGGCCTTCTGCACCTTCGCGGGATTGTTGACGAACTTGGGGTCGCGCTGCAATTGCTGCGACTTTCCCAGGTCGCCCTTGTTCCGCGCGATCTCCTTCAGCGCGGCGTACTCGATGCGGTCCAGCTCGACCAGTCCCGGACCGGACTTGGGGAAGACCGTCCCGTTGGCCTCCACCTCGTACCTGCGGCCGTTGATCTCGTAGGTGTTCCCGTCCGGCAGCAGGTTCGCCCGGCCCTTGGCGATGCCCTCGATGTCCGAGCGTACGAGGTCCTCGTTGCCCCTGAGGATCACCGTGTTGCGCTCCTTGACCTGACCGCCTGACGCTCCGCTGATCGTGTGACGCTTGTTGGGGAACTTGAGCACCTTGCCGCGCGCCGGGCCGGGAACGTCGTCCCCCGCCTGCCACTCGTTGGCCGGCTTGCCGCTCCCGCGCCGCGCGTCCTCGGCGGCCTCGTCCGCCTCGTCCGCCTGCTTGCGGGCCTCGGCGGCCTCCTTCTTCGCCTCCTCGTCACAGCCCTCCTGGGCGAGGAGCACGTAGCGGGGGCCGCCCGCGGCGAGGACGGTGGTTCCCGTGCCGGCGCCGCCCATGAGGCCGCCACCGCCCCCGTAGGGGGTGCGGCGGGCGGGCGCGGCGATCGTGCAGCCGGACTCACGTGCCTTCCGCTCGGCCTCGTCGGCCGCCTCGTCCGCCTCCTTCGCGGCCCGCTCGGCGCCCTCGACGTCACCCGCCTTGGCCGCCTTCTTGGCGTCCTCCGCCGCCTCGCCCGCCTGCTCCGCGAATTTGCCCAGCTTCCCCAGTTTGCCGAGCTTGCCGAGCTCGCCCACCTTCTCGACGACCTTGCCGACGTCGTAGCCGGGGATGAAGAGGGAGCCGATGTTCCAGATGACGTGGGAGACGGCACGGGTCTTCTCGCCGTTGTTCCAGTCCTCGGCCACGTCGTCGCCGATGAACACGTCCCACAGGACCGTCTTGCCCGTGTTCAGCGAGGCTCCGCCCCAGTCCCGGATGGCGCCGAAGTAGTCGCCGTCCGACCACTTCTTCCCGGCGTCCTCGGAGTCCTCCAGCCAGTCCTGCCCGAGCTGCTTGCCGTAGTCGGCGATCCCGCTCAGGGTGTCTCCCGGGTTCGTGACCATGTCCCAGATCCCGGTGACGTCCCCCCAGATACCGTCGACGAAGATCCCCTGACCGACCTGCTTGAGCTGATCACCGGCACACCCGAAGAAGGCACCGACACCGGAGAAACAGCCGTCGTCCTTCTTCTCGTCGGGGCCGCCGCTGTTGTCGTTGTTGTCGGCCTCGGTGGTGGGGGTGTCGTCGGTGGTCTGGTCGCCGCCGGTGGTCCGGCCGCCGTCGTCGGTGGTGGTGCCGCCGGTGGACCGGTCGCCGCCGTCGGTGGTGGTGCCGCCATCGGTCGTATTGCCGCCGGTCGCGGTACCACCGGTCGTCCCGCCGCCAGTCGAGGAGCCGCCACCAGTGGAGGTACTGCCGTCGGCCGTGCCCCCACCGGTCGTGGCGCCGCCGGTGTCGCCGGAGGCGTGGGTGTCGGTGCCGTTGTCCGCCGGGCCTGCGCAGCCCATCCCTACGACCTTGCAGACCTGGGCCTCGATGCTCGTGAATATCTGCGTGCCGAGGCCGCTGACCACCAGCGCCAGCACGATGGCGGCCACGATCGCGACCAGGCCGGCGTACTCGACCGCGGTCTGCCCCTCGTCCCCCCGCCGCCACCGGATCATCCGGGCGAGCGAGAAGGGACGGCGCTCGGCCCGCGCCGGCACCGGGAGTTCGTACCACTGCCGGCTCTCGGACTGCAGCAGGAAGTAGAGGATGAGGACCGGCAGGAAGAGCTGGATGCCCCCGCGCGCCGAACCTCCGGTGAGGTTGGCGAGCCCTCCGAGTATCAGCCACACCTGCACGCCGATCAGCGCCCACCGGACCCGGCCCCCGCCCTCCCAGCTCCGCCGGGCGAGCCACCAGCCGAGCACTCCGGGCGCGGCGGCATACGCGACGAGGGCGACGACACCGCCGTCGAGGGCGCCGTACGACCCGGCCGTCAGCAGCAGACCGATCCCGCCGAGCACGGTGGCGACGAACAGTGTGTGCACGAGCACCAACGCCGCCGACAGCGACCGTGGCATGTGCCCTCCCCCCGGTTGGCGCACAACTCCGCCCGAGGTTAGGAAACGACCGCCTGCCCGGCATGGGCCCGGAGACCCAAACCAACGCCCATTCAGCGCTTGGCCATCACGACCCGCTCACGCTGGATACGCACGGGCCCCCTCCCTCGGCAGTACCGCCCACATCCGCGTGCCCCCGCCGGGCTCGCGGGCGTCGCCGAAGCCCCAGTCGCCGCCGCAGGCCCGGACCACGCAGGCCGACAGGCGCAGCGCCGAGCGCCGGCGGGCGTCGCAGGCGGCGGCGAGGCGGGGGTGTTGGTGGCGGGGGTGCGCGTCGTAGAGGACCACGCGGAGGGCGTCCTCCCGGTAGCGGAGGCATACGTACACCTCCGGGGAGGTCGTGAAACGGCAGGCACAGGCGGCGAGTTCGCTCGTCACCTGGACCGCCGCGTCGGTCATGTCGGCGAGGCCGTGCGCGTCGAGGACCGTGCGGATCGTCGTCCTGACGATCGCCGGGGTCCGTGGTGCGGCCGGGAGCGTGAGGCTTTGACGTGCTCCCTGGCCTAAAGTCCAGGGATTCCGGCCTGGGTCGTCTGACCCTTCCGGGGGCTTCCTGCTTCAACGCGCTGTGCGGGCACGTG
>NZ_JBIAXG010000079.1:0-23753 GCF_042896465.1 Streptomyces sp. NPDC001292 | reverse complement strand
TCGGTCTGAACCTCGTTCCTCGCTGCGGGCTGGGAGAGCGTGCTTGCCACCGGTCGGCGCGGCGGCCGGATGTGCGCCGGCCGCGCCCTCAGGGACGCCAGCGCGGGTCGTAACCACTGGTCAGTTTGCGTTTGTTGTGGCGCCACTTGGGCTCGTGGTTCACCATGTCGTTCGTCAGGCCGCGCAGTCGCCGGATGACCGCCCCGTACGGTTTGACCAGCATCGACGACAGGGTGCCGCCGGGCGGCTCGTCCATGAACGGCATGAACGCGTCGGGGAAGCCCGGCATGGTGCAGCCGATGCAGATGCCACCGACGTTCGGGCATCCGCCGATGCCCGCCATCCAGCCCCGCTTGGGCACGTTGCAGTTCACCACCGGACCCCAGCAGCCCGTCTTCACCAGGCACTTGGGGGAGTTGTAGTCCATGGCGAAGCTCGCCTGCTCGTAGTACGAGCCCCGGTCGCAGCCCTCGTGGACCGTCTTGCCGAACAGCCACTGCGGGCGCAGCATGTGGTCCAGCGGCGGCGCCGGCGCCGTCCCCGCCGCGTGGTAGAGCACCCAGATCAGGGTCTCCATGAAGTTCTCCGGCTGGATCGGGCAGCCGGGCACGTTCACCACCGGCAGGCCGCTCTCCGCCTTGAAGTCCCAGCCCAGGTAGTCGGCCAGCCCCATGCAGCCCGTCGGGTTCCCCGCCATCGCGTGGATGCCGCCGTAGGTGGCGCAGGTGCCGGCCGCGACCACCGCCCAGGCCCGGGGAGCGAGCTGGTCGATCCACCAGTTCAGCGTCTGCGGTTCCCCGGTGTCCGGGTCGTTGCCGAACGACGTCCAGTATCCGTCCCCGTCGATGATCCGCTGGTTCGGGATCGAACCCTCGATGACGAGGATGAACGGGGTCAGCTCACCGCGGGCCGCGGCCCGGTACGGGGCGAGGAAGTCCTCGCCGCCCAGGCTCGGCGAGAGCACCTTGTTGACCAGGTTCACCTTCGGCAGACCGGGGATCAGCCCCAGCACCACGTCCTCGATGGAGGGCTGGTCGGCCGCGGTCAGCGAGACGGTGTCGCCGTCGCAGCTCATGCCCTCGGAGATCCAGAGGATGTTGATCTCGTCGAAACCCGCGCGCTCCTGACGCGTCGCGGGCTCCCGGCTGACTTCAGCGGTACCGCCTTGGGTCGTCATGTCGTCGGCCTCCCATGGAGTCGGTGGCGGAGTCGGTCGCAGGCGGCGGCCCGAAGGCCGCGGCATGCCGGGGCGGACGTCGCGGTACCGGCCGGACCGGCCGGGGAGAACGCGTGGTCCTCCGGGCCACGGCGGCGCGACGCACCCACCGAATCCCCTCACCAGGCTCACACCGGTCCCGGAGCGCCGCTCGTTGTGTACGGGCGATGGGGTGAACGGCGCCGCCGTCGCGCGGCCGGCGCTCCTCGGCCCCGGCCCGTCAGAGCTCGGCGGCGGGCCAGCCGAGGAGGCGCGCGCCGATCACGGCGGTCTGGAGCGTGTAACGGTGCACGGGGTCGGCCGGGTCGGCTCCGGTCAGCTTGTGGATGCGCTCCAGGCGGTAGGTGAACGCGCGCACGCTGAGGTTGAGGCGGCGGGCCGCTTCCGCGGCCGTGCAGCCGGCGTCGAAATAGGCGGTCAGGGTGTCCAGGAGCGGCTGGGCGCCGCCGCGGGCGGCCGTCAGCGGTCCCAGCGTGTCGCGGACCAGATCGGCCATGGCCTGCCGGTCGCGGGTCAGGACGGGATACACCAGGAGGTCGGCGGCCCGTAGGACGGGCTCCTGGAGGTCCAGCCGGTCGGCGAGTTCCAGGGCGTTGAGGGCCTCCTCGTAGGAGTGGACCACTCCCCCGGCGCCCGGGTGGGGACGTCCGATGGCGACCCGGCCGCCGTCGGTGAAGGCGTATGCCTGCTTGGCGAAGAACGCCAGGACGTCGTCCTGGTCGCCCGGGGCGATGCAGATGAGCCGGCCGTCCTTGGTGGTGAGCAGGATGCGCCGGTCACCGAACCGGGCGACCACCTCGGTCTCGACGTACCGGATGGCCGGGTGCGTGTCGTCGACGGGCTCCCCGCCCTGGGCGACGGCCACCGCGTGGGCGCGGGAGAACAGCAGTCCGTAGCGTTCCGCGCGCTCGCCCAGCCGCCCGAGGTCGCTGCGGCCGTAGAGCAGGTCGTCGATGAACTCCCGGCGGGCGGCCTCCTCCTTGCGCATGGCGAGTTTCTGCGCGCGGTCGTGGCCTTCGGCGAACGCGTCGACGGCCTGCTCCACCGCGGTGAGGACCTGTTCGACGCCGGCGGACGCCAGCGCGGGCGCGAAGGCCCTCGCCTCGGAGAGATGCCGGCGGACGAGTCTGCGCAGTCCGTGGCCGGCCTCCGCCGCCCGCTCCCCGTGGGCGCGCAGCAGGTCCAGCTCGTCGCGGGTCAGGCGGCGTCCGGTGGCACAGACGTCGGTCAGGATCTGCACGTACCCCGTCAGATATTCGTCGGGCACCTCTGGCCCCGTCACTCGCCCTCCCCGGACCCCCGCACGTCATCGGCGTCTTCTTGACACACGCTCGACAAGATTGGCAGACGGCTCCGCGCTCCACGCACAGGGCTCGCACTGTGACGCAACTCACTACAGGAATGCTGACATGTGTAGATAAACCACCCATAAGGGGGAAATCTCCATACAGGAAAAGCTCCACACTGGCAATCTCATGGAGAGGAGACGGCAGTGATGTCGTATCCGCAGCACTCCACCGGCCCCGGAATGAGCTCGCACCCAGAGATCGCCGAGATGCGAGAGCGCCTCGAGCGGACGGCCGCCAGCAACCGGGCGATCGTCGTCGAGGGGCTGATCGTCCTGGCCGGTGTCTACGCCGCGATTTCCCCGTGGGTGGTGCACTTCGCCGCCCAGCCCAATATCGCCGTCAACAATCTGATCATCGGCATCACCGTCGCACTGGTCGGTCTCGGCCTCACCCTGGCCCCCGAGCGCATGTTCCGCCTGGCGTGGATCACCGCCCCGCTCGGCGTGTGGCTGATCATCTCCCCCTGGGTCGTGACCGCGACCCACGGCGCCCGGGCCGGCATCATCTGGAACAACTGCTGGCTGGGCGCGATCACAGCCCTGCTGGGGCTCGCCGCCATGGGCATGACCGTCGGACTCACCCGCCGCACCCGCCAGTGAGGCGGGACCGCCCCAACCGGCCACAACGAAGGGACCGCACCCACCGACCACCGAGGAATCCCGGCAGTGGGCCGTACCCGGCACGACAGCGGGTACGGCCCACTGTCATGATCGACAAGCCATGGGGTTAGCATATGAGCGCCGCCTAGCTCGAAAGATAGATCTGTGACTGTCAACGACGACTCGTTCACCAACTGGAAGCACCGCGAAGAGATCGCGGAGTCGATGATCCCGATGATCGGGAAGCTGCACCGGGAGCGGGACGTCACCGTCCTCCTCCACAGCCGCTCCCTGGTGAACAAGTCGGTGGTGAGCATCCTCAAGACCCACCGGTTCGCCCGTCAGATAGCCGGTGAGGAGCTGTCCGTCACCGAGACGCTCCCCTTCCTGCGGGCCCTGACCACGCTCGACCTCGGGCCCTCCCAGATAGACATCGGCATGCTGGCCGCGACGTACCGTGAGGACGACCGCGGCCTGTCGGTGGAGGAGTTCACCGCCGAGGCCGTCGCCGGCGCCACCGGCGCCAACAAGATCGAGCGCCGCGACGGACGCGACGTCGTCCTCTACGGCTTCGGCCGCATCGGCCGGCTCGTGGCGCGCCTGCTCATCGAGAAGGCCGGCTCCGGCAACGGCCTGCGACTGCGCGCCATCGTCGTCCGCGGAGGTGGCGAGCAGGACATCGTCAAGCGTGCCTCGCTGCTGCGCCGCGACTCCATCCACGGCCAGTTCCAGGGCACGATCACCGTCGACGAGGCGAACAGCGCGATCATCGCCAACGGCAACGAGATCAAGGTGATCTACGCCGACGACCCGACGTCGGTGGACTACACGGCGTACGGCATCAAGGACGCCATCCTCATCGACAACACCGGCAAGTGGCGCGACCGCGAGGGCCTGTCCAAGCACCTGCGCCCCGGCATCGACAAGGTCGTGCTGACCGCGCCGGGCAAGGGCGACGTCCCCAACATCGTCCACGGCGTCAACCACGACGACATCAAGCCGGACGAGCAGATCCTGTCCTGCGCCTCCTGCACCACCAACGCGATCGTCCCGCCGCTGAAGGCGATGGACGACGAGTACGGCGTGCTGCGCGGCCACGTGGAGACCGTCCACTCGTTCACCAACGACCAGAACCTCCTGGACAACTACCACAAGGCCGAACGCCGCGGCCGCTCCGCGCCGCTCAACATGGTCATCACCGAGACCGGCGCCGCCTCCGCCGTGGCCAAGGCGCTGCCCGACCTCACGGCGAAGATCACCGGCAGCTCGATCCGCGTGCCGGTGCCGGACGTCTCCATCGCGATCCTCAACCTGCAGCTGGCGCGCGAGACCAGCCGCGAAGAGGTCCTGGACTACCTGCGCAACGTGTCGCTGACCTCGCCGCTCAAGCGCCAGATCGACTTCACCAGCGCTCCCGACGCGGTCTCCAGCGACTTCATCGGCTCGCGCCACGCCTCGATCGTCGACGCCGGCGCCACCAAGGTCGAGGGCGACAACGCGATCCTCTACCTGTGGTACGACAACGAGTTCGGCTACTCCTGCCAGGTCATCCGCGTCGTCCAGTACGTCTCCGGGGTGGAGTACCCGACCTACCCGGCGCCCGCGGTCTGATCCGCACCCGCTTGTCCGACGGGGGGAAGCGGTGTGTGAGACTGCGCCCATGATCCGCACCGCGACCCCCGCCGACGTCCCCGTCATCCACGCCCTGATCCGCGAACTGGCCGAGTACGAGAAGGCCCTGGACGAGGTAAGGGCGACGCCGCAGCAGCTCGCCGAGGCACTGTTCGGCGAGCGCCCCGCGGCGTTCGCGCACATCGCGCAGGACGCGGGCGGCGAAGTGGTGGGCTTCGCCCTGTGGTTCCTCAACTTCTCCACCTGGCGGGGCGTACACGGCGTCTACCTCGAGGACCTCTACGTCCGCCCGGAGGCCCGCGGCGGCGGGTACGGCCGGGCACTGCTGACGGAGCTGGCCCGGGTCTGCGTCGAGCGCGGGTACGAACGCCTGGAGTGGTCGGTCCTGAACTGGAACACGCCGGCGATCGGCTTCTACGAGGCCCTCGGAGCACGCCCGCAGGACGAGTGGACGGTGTACCGGCTGACCGACGAGCCGCTGAAGGCACTGGCGGCGGGGGCGTAGCCGGGCCCCGGCGTCCCGACCCGCCCGCGCTCCCCGCCCCACCCGTCTCCCGGGCGGCGGGACACCGCCCCCGATGGCAACATTGCTGGTGGGGGTCCTGCCCGTAGGATGAAGGCATGGGCGTCAACGGCGTGAGCGGTACGAGTCCGGGCGATCCGTTCACCACGACCACGGCGGTGGCGGTCGTCGACGCCGACGGGCTGATCACCTACTGGAGCCACGGAGCCCAGGACCTGCTCGGCTACTGCGCCGCCGACGTCGTACGGCATCCAGCGCGGGCGCTGCTGGGCGGCCGCGCCCCGACCGCCGCGGTGTCCCGGCTGCACCGGAGCGACCGTGCCGGGAAGACCGTGGTCACGGTGCGCCACCGCGCGGGCCACGCGGTGCGGCTCGCCGTGCGGGTGTGCCCGCTGCTCTCCGACGACGGCCGCCGCGACTGGCTCGTCCTCGGGACAGGCGTCCCGGCCGGCACTCCTCCCACCGGCACCGCCCCTACCGACACCGCAAGGACCGGCACCGCCCCCACCGGCACCGACGCGACCGACACCGCCCCGACCGGCTCCCACACGGGCACGACGTCGTCGGTCGTGACCCGGCACGCCCGGCAGAGGCTGGTCTCCGGGCAGCACCAGGTCACCGTCACCCACGCGCCGCCCCGGCACGGCAGGACAGCCCGGTCCGGCCGCGAGCGCTCCTGGCCTCGCTCCTTCTTCCCGCTGCACGACGGCGCGGGCCGTACGCTCGGGATCTGCTACGCCGCCCGGGACGTCACCGTCCAGGACCCGACCCGCGAGCGGCTGGTGCTGCTGAACGCCGCCAGCGAACACATCGGAAGCACTCTGGATCTCGACCGGACGGTCCAGGAGTTCGCGGAGGTCGCCGTCCCGCAGCTCGCCGACTTCGTGGCCATCGATCTCCTGGACGTCGCGACCACGGGGAAGGGCCCGCCCACCCGCTCGCCGGGCGGCCCGGTCCCGCTGCGCCGGGCGGCCCATCTGTCGATCCGGCCGGACCTGCCCAAGGTGATCTCCGAGGTCGGCGAACCCATCCGGTACCCCGCCGGGTCCCTGCAGAACCGGTGCCTGGCCACCGGAGAACCCAGCCGTGAGGCCCTCGGCCCGGGGACGCCCTGGCTCCCCGACGACCCGGTGCGGTGGACCGGGATCAACCGGTTCGGGGTGCACACGCACCTGGTGCTGCCGCTGCGGGCCCGCGGCGTCACGATGGGCGTGGTGACCCTGTTGCGCTGGGAGAACCCCGAGCCCTTCACCGAGGACGACCAGCTCCTGATCGAGGATCTGGTGGCACGGGCCGCCGTGTGCGTGGACAACGCCCGGCGATTCGCCCGCGAGCACCAGGCCGCGCTCACCCTCCAGACCAGCCTGCTGCCGCCCAACCTGCCCTCGCACAACGCCGTCGAGGTCGCCCATCGCTATCTCCCCGCCGACGCGGAGTCGGGGGTGGGCGGGGACTGGTTCGACGTCATCCCGCTCTCCGGTGCCCGGGTCGCGCTGGTGGTGGGCGACGTGATCGGGCACGGCCTGCACGCCGCGGCCAGCATGGGCCGGCTGCGCGCCGCCGTGCAGACGCTGGCCGACCTGGATCAGTCCCCGGACGAGCTGCTGGCACACGTGAACGACCTGGTGATGCGCCTGTCGGACGAGGCGGAGGCGGCCGCCGAGGGCCCGGCCGCGGCCGGCGCGACCTGCGTGTACGCCATCTACGACCCCATCGCCCGGACGATGGTCGTGGCGCGCGCCGGACATCCCACCCCGGCCGTCGCGCACCTGAGCGAGCCCGTGGAGTTCCCCGACATCCCCGCCGGCCCGCCCCTGGGGCTGGGCGGACTGCCGTTCGAGTCGGCCGAGATCCCGTTGGAGGAGGGCAGCGTCATCGCCCTCTACACCGACGGGCTGATCCAGGCGTCGGACCAGGACGTCGACGTCGGGATCGAGCGGCTGTGCTTCGCCCTGGCCCACCCCGACCGGCCGCTGGAGGAGATCTGCGACATCATGGTCCGCGCCCTGCTGTCGGACCGGCCGCGGGACGACGTCGCCTTCCTCGTCGCCAGGACGCGTGTCCTCAGCCCGGACCGCGTGGCCTCCTGGGACGTACCCGCCGACCCGTCGGCCGTGCGCGTGGTGCGCGACGACGTCAGCGGCCGGCTGTCCCAGTGGAACCTTGAGGAGCTGGCCTTCACCACGGAGCTGATCGTCAGCGAGCTGGTCACCAACGCCATCCGGCACGCCGTCGGGCCGATCAATCTTCGCCTCATCCACGAGCGCACCCTGATCTGCGAGGTCTCGGACGGCGGCCACACCTCCCCGCACCTGCGGCGCGCGCGCAGCACGGACGAGGGCGGACGGGGCCTGTTCCTGGTCGCCCAGCTCGCCCAGCGCTGGGGCACCCGGTACACCGGCTCCGGAAAGACGATCTGGACGGAACAGCCCTTGCTCGGTGATATCCAGGTGAAACCACCGATCCACAATGGGTGGGATTGATCGAACATACCGGTCGCCCGGCAGGGAACCGCGGTGTTAGAAATGAGTGCATGGTCGGTTGTTCCCGCCGGTCCCGGAGGGCAGCGCAACCGCCGTTCAGTGAGCGGCGGGCGGACGATCAGGCCCGCCGCCCGGTGACCGGGACGGCCCGGAGTGCCTCCGGGTTTCGCTTTGCGCCGTTCCGGCGGCCTGGCACGGTGGCCGCGCAGGTCTTCCTGTTGCAGGTGGTCGTCGTCCTGGTGCTCGTCGCCGCGGCCGCCACCGCCGTGGTGCTCCAGCGGCGGAACGACGGGGAGAACATCGCCAAGGCGCGCTCCCTGGCCGTCGCTGAGGCGTTCGCGCAGGCACCCGGTACGGCTGCGGCCCTCCAGTCGCCCGATCCGTCGGCGCTGCTGAGGGTCCCGGCGGAGAAGGCGCAGCTGAGTTCCGGTGTCGACTTCATCTCCGTGCTGAACAATCGGGGCGTGCGGCTCACCGACCCGGAGCCGCGGCTGATCGGCACTCCGGCGCAGGAGATCGGCCGGGCCCTCGCGGGCAAGACCTTCACGGAGACGTTCCACGGCAGCCCGACCGACTCCGTACGCGCGGTGGTACCCGTGGTGGGCGCCAGCCGGCACGTGGTCGGCATCGTCACCGCGGGAATCGAGGTCCAGACCCTGGGGCACCTGCTGGACCAGCAGATTCCGATGGTGCTGGACGCGGCGGCGCTGGCCGTGGTGCTCGCGACCGCCGGCACCTTCCTCGTCAGCCGGCGGCTGCGCCGCCAGACCCGCGGTCTCGGCCCGACCGAGATGACCCGCATGTACGAGCACCACGACGCCGTCCTGCACGCGGTGCGCGAGGGCGTACTGATCGTCGACGCCGACGGACGGGTCCTGCTCGCCAACGACGAGGCGCGCCGGCTGCTGGACCTCCCCCGCGACGCCGACCAGCGGCACGTCACGGAGCTGGGCCTGGGGCCGGGGATGACGCGGCTGCTGAAGTCGGGCGAGGTCGCGTCCGACGCGGTGTTCCCGGCCGGGGACCGGCTGCTGGCGGTCAACACCCGGCGCACGACCCCGTACGGCAACGCCCCGGGGCTGGTGGCCAGCTTCCGTGACACCACCGAACTGCGGGCCCTGTCGGGCCGGGCCGAGCTGGCCCGGGAACGCCTGACGCTGCTGTACGAGGCCGGGGTGCGGATCGGCACGACGCTGGACGTGCGGCGTACCGCGCAGGAGCTCGCCGAGGTGGCGGTCCCGCGGGTGGCGGACATCGTCACCGTGGAGCTGCTGGAGTCCGTACTGCACGGCGAGGAGCCCACCGGAACGATGCACCGGATGCGCCGCACCGCGCTGCACGAGGCCAACCGGCGCAGCCCGCTCCAGCCGGTGGGCGACCTCATCCAGTTCGTGGTGGCCGACACGTCGATGGGGGCGACGCTGCGACGCGGCAAGGCGGTGCTGGTGCCGGACCTGCACCGCGCGCAGGACTGGCGGTCCCGGGATCCCCAGGGTGCGGTCCGGGTGCTCGACCACGGCATCCATTCGCTGATCACCGTTCCCCTCAGGGCGCGGGGCGTGCCCCTCGGCATGGTCAACTTCTGGCGGGGTGCCGGCTCGCCCCGGTTCGAGGAGGAGGACGTCGCGGTCGCCGAGGAGTTGGTGGCCCGGGCGGCGGTGGCGATCGACAACGCCCGCCGCTACTCCCGCGAGCACGCGATGGCGGTGACGCTTCAGCGCAGTCTGCTCCCCAGGGACCTGCCCGACCAGGACGCGCTGGAGGTGGCGTGGCGGTATCTGCCGGCCCAGTCCGGTGTGGGCGGCGACTGGTTCGACGTCATCCCCCTGCCCGGCTTCCGGGTGGCGCTGGTGGTCGGCGACGTCGTGGGGCACGGCCTGCACGCGGCGGTGACGATGGGCCGGCTGCGCACGGCGGTGCTCAACTTCTCGTCCCTGGACCTGCCTCCCGAGGAGCTGCTCGGCCATCTGGACGAGATGGTGATGCGGCTGGACACCCAGACGGCGAGCACGGACGGCGAGGTGTCCGCGGTCACGGGGGCCACCTGCCTGTACGCCATCTACGACCCGGTGGGCGGCCACTGCGCCATCTCCCGCGCGGGTCACGTCGTACCGGCCGTGGTGGACCCCATGGGACGGGTGACCTTCCCGGACCTGCCCCTGGCACCGCCGCTGGGGGTGGGCGGGCATCCGTTCGAGACGGGTGAGCTGAGCCTGCCGGAGGGCAGCCGGCTCGTGCTGTTCACCGACGGTCTGATCGAGGACCGCAGTCGGGACATCGACGAGGGGCTGTCGATGCTCGCCGAGACCGTCGCGCCTGCGGACCGGACGCCGGAGGAGACCTGCCGGGCGCTGATGGAGGTGATGCTGCCGGAGCATCCGAGCGACGACGTGGCCCTGCTCGTCGCCCGGACGCGGCTGCTCGATCCGTCGCGGGTGGCGGTCTGGGACGTGCCGTTCGAGGCGGAGGCGGTCTCCCGGGTACGCGGCGAGGTGACGCGTCGACTGCACGACTGGGGGCTGGAGGAGTCCTGCTTCGCCACGGAACTGGTGCTCAGCGAGCTGCTGACCAACGCCATCCGCTACGGCGCCGAACCCGTGCGGGTCAGGATCCTGCTCGGGCGCACGCTGATCTGCGAGGTGTCGGACGGCAGCAGCACCTCGCCGCACCTCAGGCGCGCGGCGACCACCGACGAGGGCGGCCGCGGCCTGTTCCTGGTCTCGCAGTTCGCGGACCGGTGGGGCACGCGCTATGTGGCGCACGGCAAGGTGATCTGGGCGGAGCTGAGCCTGGACGGCCACCCGGAGCCGGACCCGGAGGCGCTGCTGGACGCGATGGCATGGTGAACCGACCGACAACGCCTCTTCCCACACCGAAGCCGGGTGCGCGGCCGACCACCGAAGCGGTCGCGCCGTCCGGTCTCCGGTGCGGAGGCCGCACCGGAGACCACCATGCGCATCGCTCCGGGTCCGGCCCCACGGGACGCCGTGACCGCCGGCCCCTCCTCCTGCCCGGGCCTCCCGGTCGGTACCACCACGGCGGCGCCGCCGGCCACGGGTGGCAGGGGCCTCTGTCCGACCCAGCGGGCTGGGCCCGGCCTCCATGTCCATGAGCCCGCGCGGCGGGCCGGGCCCGCGCTGCCGGCCTGGTCGTCGGGGCGGGGTCGACTCCGACTGCCTGCCGGTACGGAGAGACGGCGGGCGGCGGCCGCCGGATGCCGGGACGGTGGCCGACGGACGCCTCGGGGCCGGTCCGGCAAGCGCGAGCGCGGCGGTGGGGCGCGGGCCCGCGTACCCGGCGCTGGGCACCGCCTGGGCGGGCCCTCCTCTGGTCGGGGCGTGCGCGAGCACTCGCCGCCGGACGGCGGGTGCCACCCGAACAGGCGCCCGACACCGGGGACACCCCGGGTTTTCCGCCTTCGCGGGCCCGCCGCCGGTCCATGCGGCGGCGGGACGGACCCGCGGCGGCCGGCCGAGGGGTCGTCCCCGGCCGGTGAACCGGGTGACTGCGCTCGCACGCCGTGCTGCAGCGGTGCACTGTGGTAGGCGTGAGTTCCTGGCAGGGGCGTTTCGCCGACCGGGCGCAGGAACGGCAGTCAGGTCACATACTGTTGCTGATCCCGGTCGCGCTCATCGTCCTCATCACCGTGTCCGACATCGTGGCTCCTTCCGACATCGTGCTCGGTCCGCTGCTGGTGATAGCTCCCGCGATCACCGCGTGGTTCGAGGGACCGTGGATCACAGGGGCCATCGGTGCCGCCGCGGTGGCGGCCCAGGGATTCGCGGGCTGGCGGCTGGGCATCCTGCCGTCGCGGGAAGTGTTCGTACAGATGATCGCCCTCGCAGTGCTCTCCTTGCTCGTGGTGGCCCTGTGCGCGGTCCGGGATCGGCGTGCACGCGAGCTGGCCCAGGTCCGGTCGGTCGCCGAAGCCGCTCAGCGGGTGCTGCTGTGGCCCCTGCCGACCAGGCTGGGCCCGCTTCAGCTCGCCTCCCTCTACCTGGCCGCCGAGGACGAGGCGTCGATCGGCGGCGACCTCTACGCGGCCGCCCGCACCGACAGCGGTGCCCGGGTGATGATCGGCGACGTGCGCGGCAAGGGGCTGCCCGCCATCGGCGAGGCGGCCCTGCTGCTCGGCGCCTTCCGGGAGGCCGCTCATCACCACGCCGCCCTGCCCTCGCTCGCCGCCTCCCTGGAGCGGAGCATCACCCGCTACCTGTCCGACTTCGAACCGGAGGAGGAGGCCGGGGAGCGCTTCGTCACCGCCCTGCTGCTGGAGATCCCGGACGAGGAACCGGTCGTGCGGCTGACCAGCTGCGGACATGTGGCCCCGCTGCTGCTGAGACAGGACCGGTCGGTGGCCACGCCCGACCTCACTCCCGCCCCGCCGCTCGGGGTCGGCCTGACCGACCCGAACGGCTCCATCGTCGACGTCCTGCCCTTCGGTCTCGGCGACACCCTGCTGCTCTACACCGACGGGGCCGTGGAGGCCCGTGACGGCCGCGGCGTCTTCTACCCGCTGGTCGAGCGGACGGCCCAGTGGTCCGACGGCTCCCCGGAGTCCCTGCTCCACCACGTCCAGCGCGACCTGCTCGCCCACACCGGCGGGCGCCTCGACGACGACGTGGCCCTGATCGCGATCCGTCGCGTCCCGGCCTCGTCCACCGCCCATCGCTTCGGCCGGATGGTTCAGGCCCACGCTTCCAGCTGAACGGTGCCGGCAGGGATACTCACCCCAGGGATTGCCAAGACGATCACCAAGGCTCGTATAGTGACCGGCAGTTGAGCAACACGTGTCACCGGCGAGTGCCAGGCCCTGCCCCAGGGCCAGACCGAGGCAGCCGCCGCTGGGCCGTGCACGCCGTCGCACCCGACCCGGCGGCGTCATCCGATACGGCCCCCGAGGCGGCAGAGCGCGCACGACGCCGCCACCCCGCCGACACGGCCCGGCTTCCCCGCACTCCCACCCGTACGAGCACCCGGAAGGCGACACCACCTCATGACCGGCCAGACCACCGCCGACGACAAGCTCACCTGGCTCCTGGAGGGCCTGCTGGAGCGGACCCCGGGCGCGCGGCACGCGCTCGTGCTGTCCCGGGACGGACTGAAGCTGTGCCGCACCCCGGAGCTCACCCCCGACCAGGCCGACCAGCTCGCCGCGATCGCCGCCGGCATCCAGTCGCTGTCCCACGGCGCGTCCGTCGAGTTCGGCGACGGCACCGGCGGCGTCCGCTCGGCGATGACCGAGTTCTACGGAGGGGTGCTGTTCATCGTCGAGGCCGGCGAGGGCGCGCATCTGGCGCTGATCACCACCGAGGACGCGGACGCCGGGCTCGTCGGGCACACCATGAGCGAACTCGTGGAGCAGCTCGGCGAGCACCTCACCGCGCCGCCCCGCGCCTCCTGAGCCGGCCCGGCCGGAACGGCGCCCCGGACGGCCCCCGCACCGTCGCCGGCGGGCGCGCCGCCCGCGCCGTACGCCCGGTTCGCAAGCGCCGGGCGCCGAGTCCGACGGGACGGAGCGGTTGGACTTCAGGATCATGCTGGAGCAAGGTGGGGGCGTCCCCTCGATCCCGGGGAGACGCCCCTGAACGCACCACTCGGAGACCACCCGATGACCTACGTCGCGGATGCTGAGCGTTACCAAGGCACCATGCGCTACCGCCGCACCGGGCACTCAGGGCTCGACCTGCCCGTCCTGTCCCTGGGCTACTGGCACAACTTCGGCGACGACCGGCCCTTCGAGACCCAGCGCGAGATCGCCCTGCGCGCCTTCGACCTGGGCATCACCCATCACGACCTGGCGAACAACTACGGCCCGCCCTACGGCTCGGCGGAGATCAACTTCGGGCGTCTGATGAAGCGGGACCTCGCGCCGTACCGGGACGAGATGGTGATCTCCACCAAGGCGGGCTGGGACATGTGGCCCGGCCCGTACGGGCAGGGCGGTGGTTCCCGCAAGTACCTGCTCGCCTCGCTGGACCAGTCGCTGAAGCGCATGGGCCTGGACTATGTCGACATCTTCTACTCCCACCGGCTGGACGCGAGCACGCCGCTGGAGGAGACGATGGGCGCGCTGGACACCGCCGTCCGCCAGGGCAAGGCCCTGTACGTCGGCATCTCCTCCTACGACGCCGAGCGAAGCCGGCAGGCCGCCGCCATCCTGCGCGAGCTGGGCACCCCGCTGCTCATCCACCAGCCCTCGTACAGCATGGTCAACCGCTGGATCGAGACCGAGGGGCTGCTCGACGTGGCGGAGGAGGAGGGTTTCGGTGTCATCGGTTTCACCGCCCTGGCCCAGGGGCTGCTGACCGGGCGCTACCTCCAGGGCGTGCCGGAGGACTCGCGGGCCGCGCAGGGCACCTCCTTCGACACCGCCTGGCTGTCCGAGGACATGCTGCGCAGGCTGCGGGCCCTGAACGACATCGCGGCCCGCCGCGGGCAGACCCTCGCGCAGATGGCCCTCGCCTGGGCCCTGCGCGACGAGCGCGTCACCTCCCTGGTGATCGGCGCCTCCCGGGTGGAGCAGCTGGAGCAGAACGTGGCCGCGCTGGACCGCATGGACTTCAGCGCCGAGGAGCTGGCCGAGATCGACAAGTACGCCACCGACGGCGGCGTCGACCTGTGGCGGGCCGCCCGCACCGGAAAGCTCGGCTGACCCGCGCCGAACCGGTCGTGAACCGGGCTCCTCGGGGTACTCGTCGCCCCTGCCGGGGATTCCGCGGCGGGACACCCGTCCCGCCGCCGATCAGCGAGACAGGAGGCGCAGATGAGCACGGTCAAGGAAACGGTTGAAGTCGACGTCCCCGTCCACACCGCCTACAACCAGTGGACGCAGTTCGAGGAGTTCCCGAGGTTCATGGAGGGTGTCGAGGAGGTCAGGCAGCTCGACGACCGTCACAACCACTGGACCACCAAGATCGGCGGCGTCCAGCGGGAGTTCGACACCGAGATCGTCGACCAGATGCCCGATGAGCGCATCACGTGGCGCACCACCACCGGCGACACCCGGCAGAAGGGCATGGTCCGCTTCGAGCGCGTCGACGACACGCACACCCGCGTGGAGCTCGTCATGGAGGTCGAGCCCAGCGGTGCCGTGGAGACGGCTGGGGACATGCTGGGCGTGGTCGACCGGCGCGTAAAGGGTGACATGAAGCGCTTCAAGCAGTACATCGAGGAGCGCGGAGGCGAGTCCGGGGCCTGGCGGGGCCGTCTCCGGCCCGAGGAGTCCGGCCCCTCCCTCTGAGTCCCGCGGAATCCACGGGCCCCTCGGAATCCGGCGAGCCCGGCCGCACCGCGCCCCGGCTGCCCCGACGACCGAGTCGAGGGCGCCGGGGCGCGTCCGCGCGGCGGTGGGGTCCTCCCGTTCGGCGAGGACGATCATCGGATTCAATTCACCTGGCAGGCGGCTCCGTTGAGGGCGAAGGACGCCGGATCACCGGCGTTTCCATTGTGTTCGGCCTGGAAGCCCGGGCCGGTGGAGGCTCCGGGGGCCAGACCGGCGTTGTAGGAGACGTTGCGGACGGTGACGGCGCCGCTCGCCCGGGGAGAAGGTGGCGTTCCAGCCTGAGGTGATGGTCTGTCCCGCCCGCAGGGTGAAGGCCAGCGCCCGTCCCTCGATCGGCGCGGTGCCGGTGTTGGTCACCGTGATGGACGCGGTGAGCCCGGTGTTCCCTGTGGAACGGCACCGCCGGCTGGGACGGCAGCGGCAACGTCATGACCGTGCGCGCCGCCTCCTGCAACGGCAGTCTCGCGGCGGGCGCCTCGACCGGCTTCGGCTTCACCGCGGTGAAGAACGGCAACAACTCCACACCGGCGCTCGGAGCCTGCGCGGCGTCCTGATCGGGCCAGGCCGCTCCACGCACGACCGGGGCGCACCTCGCACGGCGCCCCGGTCGTGTCCGTCCGGGGCGGCGGCCTCCGGCCTCGCTGACATGCCCTTGCCTGGAGCAATGCCGAGGCGGTGGCGGTGCGACGCAGCAGGCTGGTGGTCTTGATCAAGCCCGCCGGGAGTACCTGTGAACAGGCCGCCTGAGTGTTTCCGCGAGGACCGTCGCCCGGAGCCGGGCCGCACCGCCGTGCGCCGGCCCGGACCCGCCACGCTCCCGCGGCCTCCCGGGTCCCGTGGGGCCGAACGGTGAGGCGGCCCGGCCGCGACACGGGCAAGCCGCGCGAGCCGAGGGAGCAGTCGCCGGTGCCCGCCCAGCCCTTGTGGCTGCGCTGGCTGCCGGTCTTCTACGTCGTGGTGGTCCTCATCGTCGAACCGATCACTCCGGTTCAGTGGCCCGTGAGCTTCGTGCTCACCGCCCTGCCCCTGGTGGCCGCCTTCGGGTACGGCCCCGGCGTGGTCGCCGCCGTCACGGTGTTCGCCATCGTCTTCGAGGGCGTCCTGGCCGGCACCCCGTGCTGTGCGGGCCGTCCCGTGGGCTATCTGTGGGACCGCCACTACGTGGCCAACTACGTCTGCACCTTCGTGGTGGGCATCCTCGGCACGATCCTCGCGGCGCACCGTACGCGCCGCGAGCACACCCTCGCCACGGTGCGTTCCGTGGCGGAGACCGCGCAGCGCGTTCTACTGCGCCCGGTCCCGCACCGTCTCGGCCAGGTCTCCGTGGAGACCTTGTACCTCTCCGCCGCGGCCGAGGCGCAGATCGGCGGCGATCTGTACGAGGCCGTGCCGACGGCGCACGGAGTGCGTCTGCTCATCGGCGACGTCCGCGGCAAGGGCCTGGCCGCCGTGGAGACGGCCGCGACAATGCTCGGAGCCTTCCGGGAGGCCGCACCCGACGAGCCCGATCTGGCCGGTCTGGCCCGGCGCGTGGAGCGCAGCATGAGCCGCTACGCCGCGCAGCTGCCCGGCGCGGAGGCGGCCGAGCGCTTCGCGACGGCGGTGTTCGCGGAGATCCCCGACGACGAGCACGTCGTGCGTCTCGTCAACTGCGGCCACCCGCCTCCGCTGCTCGTCAGCGCGGGCCGGGTCACCGAGCTGGAGTCGACCGCGCCCTCGCCGCCCATCAACCTCGGTGGGCTGTTCGGAGACGGTTACCACGTGGACGTCGAGCCCCTCCGGCCCGGCGACAAGTTGCTGCTGTACACCGACGGTGTCACCGAGACCCGCGACCCCACCGGCGCCTTCTACCCGCTCGCCGAGCGCGTCCGGCCGTGGGCCGGCCTTCCGCCCGGCGAGCTCCTGGAGCACCTGCACGTGGATCTGCTCGCCTACAGCGACGGACACCTCGACGACGACCTGGCCGCGCTCGCCGCCCACCGCCTGCCCATGGAGCCCCGCCCCTGAGCAGGCAGGCGTGGGAGGCCCTGGGGCCAGCCGGTTCACCGGGGATTCACGGGACCCGTGTGGCGTCGCCGGGGCGGGTCGGTATGGCCAGGTGGGCGAGGTCCGCCGGTGGGGGTGACGTCACCGGCCACAGCGGGGCCGGGGTGCCGTCGGCGACCGCGGCCGGGGCGTCGGTGAGATTCATGCGGTCGCGCAGACGGCCGTAGAAGTCCATGGGGCCCAGCCGGACGGCCCGCAGCCGGCGCGCGGCGGCGTAGACGCCGATCCAGTCACCGGGGTCGAGCACACCGCGCAACTGGCCGTCGATGCTGACGGCGGCCTGGCCCGAGCGTTCCAGGACGCGCAGGCCGACCGGTTCGTCCGGCGCGGCCACGACCGAGCGGTTGAACACCATGTGCGGGGCGACCGGCGTGAAGACCAGGGCGTCCGCGCGGGGCGAGACGACCGGGCCCCCCGCGGCGAAGCTGTAGGCCGTGGAACCTGTCGGCGTGGCGACCAGCAGCGCGTCGGCCGAATAGGACGCCAGGAGCCGGCCCGCGAGGTAGACGCCGACGGACACCTGCCGGTCCCGGGCCAGCTTCTCCAGCACGACGTCGTTCAGCGCGGTGACGTTCAGCGGGATGCCCCAGTCGCCACCGGCCTGGCAGTCGGCGCGGACCCGCGGCGGCGGCAGGATCGGGCGACGGCCGTAGCGCATCAGCTCCTCGATGTCCGCGGGCACCTCCAGGCGGCGCGAGGCGCGCAGGTTGAGCATCATCCGGCTCTCCACCGTGAGGCGGCCCGCGACGACGGCGTCCAGCGCGGCGCGCACGACCGTGACGGGCACCTCCGTGAGGAAACCGACCCGGCCGAGGTCGACGCCCAGGACCAGGGCGTCGTTCACGGCGGCCAGCCGGGCGCCGCGCAGGAACGTGCCGTCGCCGCCCAGGGTGACGATGAGGTCCGGGTCGCCGGCGGCCTCGACCTCCTCCCGGGAGCTGCGCCGCCCTCCGTCGTGCCACACGTCGATGTCCGCGCACCCCACGCCGTGCTCGTCGCACCACTCACGCACGGTGCGGGCGGCGGCCGCGGCCTCACCGCGCCCGCCGTGGACGACCAGGCCGATACGACGCACCGTCACCTCTGCCTCCGGATCTCCGCACCCGAGCCGACTCGATGCCGGACGCCATCCTCACCGCGCGGCGCGGACGACCCCGCGGAACGTCACGGCGCCGGACGGCCCCGCTCCCCCGCACCACCGCGTCCGGCCGCACGAGCCGGGGCGCGGGCAGCATCCACGAGTTCCCCCGCTTCAAGTGCGGAAACACCGGAATTCCCGGCGTGTTTTCCCGAGCAAGGCGGGCATTCGGAGGTCCGGAGGTTGATATCCATGGTTCCCTTGCTGCTGGTTCTTCTGCTCGCCCTGATCCTCTTCGGCGTCGGGTTCGCACTGAAGGCGCTGTGGTGGATCGCGGTCATCGTGCTCGTGCTGTGGCTGCTCGGTTTCCTCGTACGGCCCGCGGGCAGCGGCGGCCGAAGGGGCCGCTGGTACCGCTGGTGACGGCCGCAGCCGCGGTCCGCGGCGGTCGGGGTGGAGCCGTGCGCCCGGTGATCGTGCCGGGCGCACCGTTCTGCCCGTGGCGTCAGCTCGCCCACGCCAGGAGCCGTTCGCCGGGCTCCTGTTCCCTCAGCTGGGCCAGTGACTGCTTCTCCAGCTGACGTACGCGCTCACGGGTCAGGCCCACGTGCTGGGCGACCTCCTTCAGGGTGCGCTGGTGCCCGTCGTGCAGGCCGTACCGCAGGCTGAGGATGAGAGCCTCGCGCGGCGCGAGTGTGTCGACGGCCTCCCGCAGTTCCGCGGCCAGCGCCTGGTACTCGGCGACCTCGGGGGCCCGCAACACCTCCGTGTCGGCGATGAGATCGCCGACGACCGTCTCACCGGTGTCGTCCACCGGCATGTCCAGGCTGATCACCTGCCGGCCGACGCGGCGCAGCCAGACGACCCTGTCCTCGGCGAGGCCGCTCTCGCGGGCGACCTCCTCGACGCTCGGCTCGTGTTCGAGGCGCAGCTGCAACTTGCGTTCGATCTTGGCGAGCTTCTGCAGCTGCTCCACGACGTGCATCGGCAGCCGCACGGAACGCGCGTGCGTGGCGAGGCCGCGCTCCATCGCCTGGCGGATCCACCAGGTGGCGTAGGTGGAGAACTTGAACCCCTTGGTGTGGTCGAACTTCTCCACGGCCCGGATGAGCCCCAGATTGCCCTCCTGGATGACGTCGAGGAGCGGCAGCCCTCGGTGGGCGTGGCGTTTGGCCATCGCCACGACGAGCCGGAGGTTGGCCCGCACCATGTGGTCCTTGGCCTCCTGGCCGTCCCGCACGGCGGCCTCCAGTTCCCGCCGGCGCTCCGGCGCGAGCTCACGGCCGTCCTCGTCGGCCTGCCGCAGTTCCTCCGCGGCGTGCAGACCGGCTTCGATGTGCTGGGCGAGCCGCACCTCGCCCTCAGCGTCGAGCAGCGGTGTCGCACCGATCTGGCGCAGGTACTGACCGAGCAGGTCGGTTTCGCCGTCGGGTTCGGGCACCGCGTCGTACCGCTTGCCGGCACGGACCGGCGCCCGTCGTCCGGTGCGTGCGGACGCCGCCGTCCTCTGCTTCGCGGGAGCCATCGCGCGCTCCTCATCTTCTCGCGGCCGCCGCCCGGGTACCCGAAGCGGCCGCGGGCTATACGTCCTGGCCGGGGTGCGGGTCCTCGCCCGGGCGCGGGGAGCCGTCCCGCCCAGCGGTGGACGAGGGGCTCAGGCCTCGGGAGCCCTCCGGCCGATGCGGACCTGCCGTCGCGAGGGTCCGGATTCGAGGTGGTCCCAGGTGAACACACCGGGGTGGGCGGCTTCGAACTCGCGGCGCAGCGGCTTGGGCTCGTGGTTGTTGACCAGGGTGAACGCTTCGCCGGGCCCCAGGTGGGCGAAGCGGGCGAAGATGCGCGGGTGGCGCCCGCGCTGCGGGGGCGATTTCCCCACCATTACATGGGCTGTTCGTAAAATTAGCGGGCACGGCCCTCCGTCGATCGCCGCACCGCCACCGCCGGGGGGAGGGACGCGGGTGACCGCCGGGTCAGGCCGTCTTGGTGACCGTCAGCAGGGCCGCGGCGTCCTCGACGGCCTCCAGGCTGTGCCGGGCCTGCGGCACGATGAGCAGATCCCCCGCCATGCCCTCCCACGACGTGTCGCCGCTGCGCAGCACCACCCGTCCGCGCAGCACCAGCACGGTCGCCTCACCGCGGTTGTCGTGCTCGGCCAGGGCCGTGCCGGCGCGCAGGGTGATGAGGGTCTGGCGCAGCACGTGTTCGTGACCGCCGTAGACGGTCTCCGCGCTGCGGCCGGCCGAGGACGCCTCGGCCCGTCCGAGGTGCTCGCGCGCGAGGGCGTCGAGGGAGATCTTCTGCATCACTGTGACTCTTCCTCACGAGGGGACCTGAGCTGGGCAGTTCCGTAGCGTACGCCGGTGCGCCGCCGCCTTCGGGCTTTCCCGTCCGGCTCGTGGCGAGTGGGGGAGGCCACCCCCTCCCACTCGGCGTAAGGTGGCCGTGCCGGGGCCCGGACGGTGAGGACGAGCACCGGCCCTGCCGGGAGGTGCCCCATGTCGGACGATCCATGGCGGCCGGAGCCGGAAGAGACGGCCGGCCAGAGGGCCGCCGCAGCCCCGGGAAGCGGCCGGACGCCGGGTGGTGAGGCCTACGAGGAGCTCAGCGCCCGGATCCGGCAGCTCAGCCTGGACCGCCGCAGGCTGCACCGCCTGCTGGACGCGGTGGTGGCCATCAGCGCCGACAGGGACACCCGCACCGTGCTGCGGCACCTGGTGCAGGCGGGCACCGATCTCATCGCCGCGCGCTACGGCGCCCTCGGCGTGCTCGGCGAGGGCGGGGGGATCGTCGACCTGATCACCGTCGGCGTCGACGCCGAGCGGCTCCTGGCCGAATCCGGGCTCCCGCAGGGCCATGGACTGCTGGGCGAGCTGATCGAGGCGCCCAAGCCGTTGCGGGTCGACGACATCGCCGCCGATCCCCGCTCGGCCGGCTTCCCCGACGGCCACCCGGTCATGACCACGCTGCTCGGGGTCCCGCTGACCGTGCGCGACACCGTCTACGGCAACCTCTACCTGGCCGACAAGGAGGACGGCACGCCGTTCGCCGACGCCGACGAGGCCCTGCTGACCGCGCTGGCCAGCGCCGCGAGTGTCAGCATCGAGAACGCCCGTCTGTACGAGCGGCTCAAGCGGTCCGCCGAACAGTTCCAGCGCCGTCTGCTGCCGGTGCTGCCCGACCTGTCCCCGCTGCGGGTGGAGGCCCGCTACGAGCCGGCGTCCGAGCTGCCCCACCTCGGTGGTGACTGGTACGACGCCCTCGGGCTGCCCGACGGGGCGGTCCTGGTCGTCGTCGGTGACGTGACCGGCCACGACGTGGAGGCGGCGCCGCTGATGGGGCAGATCCGCAACATGCTGCGGGCCTTGGCCCTCGACCGGTGCGGGCCGCCCAGCCTGATCGTGGACAGGCTCGACCGGGCGCTGACCGCGTTCGGTGATCCGTCGGCCGCCACCCTGGTCCTGGCCCGCATCGAGTGGGAACCCGACGCCGGGTACGTCCTGCGCTGGACCAACGCCGGGCACCCGCCGCCGCTGCTGATCACCGCGGAAGGCACGGCCCACTGCCTCGCTCCCGACGCCCACGGCATCCCGGTCGGCGTCGAACCGGGCCTGCCCCGTCCCGACCACAGGCACCCGCTGCCCCCGGAGAGCACCCTGCTGCTGTTCACCGACGGCCTGATCGAGCGCCGTGACCGGGACATCGACGCCGGCCTGCGGGACCTGGCGGACCATGCCGCCGCCCTGGCCTGCGCCCCGCTGGACGCGCTGTGCGACGCGCTGCTCGGCCGCCAGGACGCCTACGACGACGACGTGGCCCTGCTGGCCCTGCGCGTGCCACGCCTGCCGGGCTGAGCGAACGTCCGGGAATCCGCCGCTCCCCCGGACGGCCCAACAGCACTGGGCAGGAGGGGGAGATGGCGCGTGAGCGGTCGGTGCGTGGTGGAAGGCATGGCGAACCTGCGAGTCGGAGGAGGGCCTGATGCCGGATGCTGTGGTCGAGGGTGCCGTGGGCGGCGACAGTGCCGTGCCGGTCGGCCCAGGCGGGCGGCCCTTCGAGCAGGTGAGCGCGGTCGCCGACGCCGTCCTCTACGAGGGCTACCTGCTCTATCCGTACCGCCGCTCCTCCTCCAAGAACCGCGTCCGGTGGCAGTTCGGGGTGCTGCTGCCGCGGAACTGGGTGGAGCGCGACGGACCCGTCACGGTCGGCGTGTCCGGCTCCGCCGACTCCTGGTACCAGCAAACCGAGTGCCTGCTGCGGGTCCACGGGCCCGACCCCGTCCTGCGGATCAGGGTGCGCTACCTCCAGGCGCAGCACAAACAGGTGGAGGAGACCGGTCCGGACGGCGGGCACCACGCCGTGGAGTCGCTGCGGGCCGGCGACGGCACGACGCATCTGACCTTCGACGAGGCGGTGCCGCGCGAGACCGACCTCGTCGTATCGCTGGAGGACCTGCTGCGGCGGGAGTGCACCGCCCCGGTGGGAGCGGCGGCCGGCGAGGAGAGCGAGTCGCCGGCCGGGGGCGCCGGGCGGATCGTACGGCGGCGCGCGGAGATCCGGGCGGACACCACGCTCACGGCGGAGCGCCTCGCGGACGGCCTGGTCCGGCTGCGCGTGCGCACCGAGAACACCGGGCACGCGGCAAACCCGCAGGACCCGCGGGACGCGGCACTGCGCCAGGCGCTCATCGCCACGCACACCCTCATCGGCGGCACGGACGTGGAGTTCGTCTCGCTGACCGACCCGCCGACGGACCTGCTGGAGCACGTCCGCGACTGCCGCAACGCGTTCACCTTCCCCGTCCTCGGCGGCGAACCGGCCGCCACGGGCGACGGCACCGGCGCCGCCCGCCACGCGCAGTCGTCGGACGGCGGCACCGGACCCGTGCTGCTCTCCGCGCCGATCATCCTGCCCGACCGTCCCCGGGTCGCGCCCGAGAGCCCGGGCGACCTGCACGACGCGGCGGAGATCGACGAGATCCTGACGTTGCGGACGATGCTCCTGACCGACGAGGAGAAGCGCGAGGCGCGCGCCACCGACCCGCGCGCCGCCGAGATCCTGGACCGGGTGGACAACATGCCCCCGGAGGTCCTCTCCCGGCTGCACGGCGCCATCCGCTCACTGGCTCCCGCGGCACCCGCCGCGCCCACCGCCGCCACGGCCGTCGCCGGCACGGCCGCCCCAGGAGGCCTTGCCGCGGAGCGGCCCGCCTGGTGGCAGGAGGGCGGTGACGACGGCCTCTCCCCCACCACCGAGACGGTGCTCGTCGAGGGGGTGCCCGTAGGAAGCGGCAGCCGTGTCCGGCTGCGTCCGCGGGGCCGGGGTGCCGACGCCCAGGACATGTTCCTGGCCGGGCGGGCCGCGCACGTGGCCGCGGTCTTCCACGACGTGAACGGCAGCGTGCACCTCGCCGTCACCCTCGACGACGACCCGGCGGCCGAACTGCACAGCTGGTACGGCCGCTTCCACTACTTCCGGCCCGACGAGCTGGAGCCGTACACCACCGCCGATCCCCGGAACCCGAACAGTGAGGGGCAGTAATTCG
>NZ_JBIAXG010000078.1:0-25913 GCF_042896465.1 Streptomyces sp. NPDC001292 | reverse complement strand
CGAGGCCCGTCACACGTTGGTTCCTCGCGCCCATGACTACCACAGTGCAACTGCGGAGCCCGGCGTGCGAACGCACGCCGACAGCGAAGCTGGGAAACCACCGCGGTCGTCGTGGCTGTACGGGCAGACGGTGGGCCGGGACAGGGTGACGAAGTGGTCTGGTCTGACTCACCATGGGGAGTGCCGTGAAGCGCCGGTGCCGTGGGTGGGGCTACAGACGGACGACGATCAAGGCGATGTCGTCGTCCCCGCCGCCACTGACCCCGAAGCGAGCAAGCAGGGTATCGGCCAGGGGTTCAGGGTCGAGGCGGGGATTGGCGGTGAGGATGTCGGTGAGCCGGTGCAGGCCGGCGTCGATGTCCTCGCCGTGGCGTTCGATGAGGCCGTCGGTGTAGAGGACGAGGGTGTCGCCGGGGGTGTAGGGCAGGGCGGCCTGAGGGCGCGGGACGTGCTGCGGGCGAGCCCCCAGCGGCGGGTCGGTGGCCTGGTCGAGCAGTACGAAGGTGCCGTCGGCGCGGGTCAGGACGGGTGGGGGGTGGCCGGCGCTGCTGTAGGTGATGTGGTGTCGGTGGGTGTCGACGACGGCTTTGATCGCGGTGGTGGCCAGTGCTCCTTCCACGGAGCGGGCGTACAGGCCCAGCACTTCCATGGCCCGGGCAGGCTCGCGCAGGGCGCGGATGGCGGCGGACAGTGCGCTGCGGAGCATGCCCATGACGGCGGCAGCCTCCAGGCCGTGGCCGACGACGTCACCCACGGCGACGGAGAAGCCGTCGGGCAGGTCCACCACGTCGTACCAGTCCCCGCACACGTTCAGCCCCTTCGCGGCGGGCAGATAGCGCACCGCGATGTTCCGGTGCCCGACCAGGTCCGGGGCCTGCAGCATGGCCTCCTGGAGGGTGACGGCGACCTGCCGTTCCCGGGCGTGGGCCTTCCGCAACTGTTCGTTCAGCAGTTGGAGCTCACGCGCCCGCGCATAAAGTTCGGCTTCCATGGCCTGCCGCTCGGTGAGCGCCAGGTCCGGCTGTGGCCGGTCACCGTGGGAGAGCACGAACGCCGTCACGTCCTCCACGCGGTGGATGATCCACGCCACCCGTCCGTCCGGCCCAAGAACGGGAGTGTTGATCGGGGACCACCACCGTTCCTCGAACACTCCGGGGCGGTCGGACACGGGAATGTCGTACTTCTGCACCGCCATCGTGTCCGGCTCTCTGAAGCGCAGGACCCGGTGCAGGGATGCGCTCAGGTTCCGCACCCCGTCGGCCTCGGGGTCCGCCGGGTTGTCGGGGAACGCCTCGAAGATGTGCCGGCCGATCAGGTCGTCCCGCGAACGGAAGGTGACACGGCAGTACGCCGCATTGACGTCGACGATCACAAGATCGGGGCCCAGCACCAGGTACGGACTGGGTGTGGCCCCGAACAACGCCTCGTAGTCGATCAGCGGTGTCGTCACAGGCGCTCTCCCTTCCCGTCCGCCCCCCCCTGGTCCCAGATTCCACTATGTGCGTTGCCGGCCAACACACCAGCGCGGCAGAGCGGAGACTTTCTTCTTCCCGCTCGGTCAGCCTTCCGGCCTCCCGTTCACCGCTGTCCGTGCAGGGCACGGACCTGATGGCGCAGTTCGGCCCGCGCGGCCGGCATGCGGCCCGGCCCGGCCCAGTACGGGTGCCACCACAGCCGGACGGACAGCCACTGCAGCCGACGGCGCAGCGCGGTGGACCGGGCCGGGTGCGGCACAACCAGAGCATCGTAGGTACGGAGCATGTGTGCCCGTCCCCCCACGGAAGCGCGAATCTTGTGGGGCCCGAGCATCCCCGGGCCGCCCGAGGAGAAGGGCCTGTCCGGGAGCGAGTACTTCTTGTACAGACGTCTTGCACCACAAGCGACGGGTCAGCCTGGAGCGACAACGCTGAAAACGCTCATGGATACGGCCGCAGCGCAGCTCTCGCAGCTGTGGGGAGGCGGTCGGGGTCGAGGGTGTTCACCGCCAATCCCAGCGCCTCCCCCCCGTCATATGACGGGCTGCCCAAAGCCGCCCGCACTCACTGTGCGGGCGGCCTCGGGGCGGTCCCTGTCGGCGACGGTCAATGGAGCGGCAGACCGGAGGAGGGGCCGGGGCAGGGGCAGGGGCAGGGGCAGGGGCAGGGGCAGGGGCAGGATCTCATCCGTCCGTCACAGCGCGCCGTACTCCCCGACCCGGCGGCCCGCGACCCACGTCTGGAGGACGTTCGTCTGCCACAGCGCACGTCCGCTCGGCAGGTCGAACGGGTCCGTGTCGACGAGGATGAAGTCAGCCCACTTGCCGGGCTCGAGGCTGCCGAGGACCTTCTCCTGGTGGGCCGCGTACGCCGCGTCGAGCGTGAATGACCGCAGCGCCTCGACCGGGGTCATCGCCTGCTGTGGGTACCAGCCGCCCGCCGGACTGCCTTCCCGGTCGGTACGGGTGACCGCGGCGTGCAGGCCGTCGAACGGGTTCGAGGAGGAGACCGGGAAGTCCGAGCCGGACGCGACGACCGTCCCCTGGCCGAGCATCGTGCGCCAGGCGTACGCGCCCTTGATGCGCTCGGAGCCGACACGGGTCTCGGCCATGTTCATGTCGTCCGTGGCGTGCACCGGCTGCATGGAGGCGATGATCCCCAGCCGCTTGAAGCGAGGGATGTCGTCCAGCGCGACGACCTGCGCATGTTCGATGCGGTGCCGCAGCTTCTGGTCTCCCACGGTGCGGAACCCGTTCTCGTAGGCATCCAGCACGACGCGGTTGCCCATGTCTCCGATGGCGTGCACCGCGACCTGGTAGCCGCCGAGCAGGACCCGCTCCACCCGCCGGTTCAGTTCGGCGGGCTCCATCTGGAGCAGCCCCTTGGTCGACGGCATGTCGCTGTACGGCGCGATCAGGGCCGCACCGTGGCTGCCCAGAGCGCCGTCGATGTACAGCTTGACCGTGCGCACGCGCAGCATGTCGTGCGCGTAGGAGTCGGTACGGGCGTCCGCACCGACCTCGGTGAAGGCGTCGAAGTCCAGGAACGCGTTCACGCGGAGGGTGAGCCGCCCCTCGTCGGCGAGCTGCCGCAGGACCACCACGCCGTCCGCGCTCGTGCCGGCGTCCGAGACGGAGGTGAGACCGACGGCGCCCAGCCGTGCCTGTGCGGCCAGGGCGCGCATCCGGACGTCGTCCAAGGTGGGCACGGGCAGCTTGGAGGTGACGAACTCCTTTGCCGCGTCGACCAGTACGCCCGTCGGGTTGCCGGATGCGTCGCGCTCGACGTGGCCGCCCAACGGATCGGGGGTGTCGGCGGTGACGCCCGCAATCTGCAGCGCCTTGGTGTTGGCCACGCCCGCGTGGCCGTCGACCCGCACCAGCCACACGGGGCGGTCGGAGACAACGGCATCCAGGTCCCGGGCGGTGGGCAACCGCCCCAGACCCCAGATCACCTCGTTCCAGCCCCGGCCCTGGATCCAGGTCATCTCCGGGTGCGCCGTGGCGTAGGCGGCGAGCCGGTCCACAGCCTCCTGCAGGGACTTCGTCCCCGTGAGGTCGAGCTGGACGGCGAGCTCGCCGAGGCCCCAGAGGTGCCCGTGGGCGTCGTGCAGGCCGGGCAGGAGTACGCGTCCCCGGCCGTCGATGCGGCGGGCGCCGCGCACCGCGCCCGGGTCGAGGGCGGCGACCTTGCCGCCGGAGGTGACGAGCATGCGGGAGAACCGGCGCAGGCGGCCGTCGGCAATGGTGTATCCCCGTATGTTGTCCACGACCAGGGCACCGCCCTCCGTGGCCGCACTACGGGTCGTGGCGGCTGCAGTTCCCGCGAAGGCCGCCGGCGCGGCAGCCGCTGCGGCACCGGCGCCGAGCAGCTTGAGGAACTGGGCCCGGTCGATACGGGGTCCGGGCGGGATCGGGCAGCAAGCGTTGCACATGGGTGCCTCCCAGGGTGGGGCGCGGGCGTGGCTGGGCATGACCGGGGGGTGGCTGCCGAACGCTCAGTGATCGAAAACTAGTGAGCGGAAATCCGTCAGGTCAAGGTGTGTGCACGCTGAAAGAAACGTCTTGCCGCACCGTCAAATCGGCCGAGTCTTCCGTCGTTTGGTCGAACCGCAACCAGGCGGCTGTGCTGCGCCCGACCCGGTTCGCGCAGCTGAGCGGCGGAGTGACCATGATCGCCGACGGCATGCCGGTCACCTGGGCCATTGAGGACGGCCGCGGCTGCGCCCGGAGCCTTGCCGACGGTCTGCTGCTGGCCGGCCACGAGGTGGTCTGGGTTCCCACCCGGCTGATGGCGGCTCACCGCAAGCTGCACGCTGCCACCGGCTCCAAGTCCGATCCCATCGACGCTGCCGCGGTCGCTCACGCTGCACTTGCCACCCCCGGCCTGGACCGTCCGCATCGACGAGCGCGTGCGCGAACTGCGCGTCCTGGTCGACCTGCGCACCGACCTCGTCAGGCGCCGCAGCCTGTGCGCCTTCGGGCGGCGCATCCCGCCTGCTGTGCTCAGCCTCGCCCGCGCCTACGGAGAACCACTGGCGAGGTGGGGGCCATGACCGGAATCGAGCTCAAGGTCGATGGCACGGGCGTTGCCGTTCCCGAGGGAGCCTCACTGCTCGCGGCGGCGCGGGCGGCCGGGATCGAACTGCCCGCGCTCTGCTCGGACGACCTGCTCAGCCCTGCCGGATCGTGCCGTACGTGTCTCGTACGCGCCAATGGGCAGATCGCGGCGGCCTGCGTGACCCCGGCCACATCCGGCGCTGCCGCCACCGGCCCGGACACCAACCGGGTGGCCGCGGCTCTGGACGCGTGCCCGCTCGTGGTCTGCAGCGAACTGTTCCTGTCCGAAACGGCCCGGCACCCCGACGTCGAACGCACCCTCGGCCGGCTCATGCACCATCGCCGCCTGGCCCGCGACTACGAGACCCACACCCACCGATCAGTCGCGATGATCCAACTGGCCGCAATCAACCTCATGCCCCACCGCCTCACCCACGAAGCAACCCCGAACTGGCGCGGCACCTCAGTCAAATGAACGGACAAGCAAGAACCAAACGCTCACTAGGGTTGGTCCTCGGCGGCCCTGTCGTCGATGGCGTAGTCGATCATCGGCCTGACCGTGACCACGCCGTCCACTCCCTTGGCGAGCCGTTCGGCGATCTGGGCGGTGCTGCGCTTCTCGACCTCGCCGCGCAGGGTGACGACGCCGTCGCGAACGTGGACCTGCACCTCCTGTCCGCTCAGCCGCAGTATCGCTGTCAGTACTTCGTCGCGTATCTCCTGGCGTATCTCCTCGTCGGGACGCAGGAAGACGCGCAGCAGGTCCGGCCGGCTGACGATGCCGATGATGTGGTCCGTCTCGTCCACGACCACCAATCGCTTCACGTGGTGGCGGTCCATCGCACGGGCCGCCCGGGCGACCGACCAATCGGCGTGAGCGGTGGCCACGGGGGAAGTCATCAGCCCGGCGGCGTTCTCCGCGCGTGCCTTGACCTTCTCATGCGGCCACCCGGGTGGTGCCGCCTGCCCGCCGTACCTTTCGGGCTGTTCGGCCTGCTTGCGGAGCAGATCGGCTTCGGACACCAGCCCCATCGGCGCACCATGCTCGTCGGCCACGGGCACGGCACTGATGCCGTGGCTGGACAGGACGGACGTGATCTCCTTAAACGGGGTGTCCGGTCGAACGGTGACAACATCGCGTGTCATCACTTCGCTGACGGTGTTGTGCTGGGCGGTCATCGTCGCAGCTCCTTCCTGCCTGCGCGTCGTGCACGGTGGACGCCAATTCACCCCCACCTCTCCACTGTGCTCCTCCTGTGTACGGTCCCTTCCGGGGCCGATGGTCCCCGATGCCGATGTGAAACGGGACCGCCTGGCCGCAGGAATTCCCCATCCAGAAGCGGGTGATCCTCCTCTTTGTATGCCCGATTTGTTTATGCGCGCCGATTGGTGTGCGTGACGGGTTTCAGCTGTCGAGCACGGCGCCTGCTTCGTACCGTGAAAGTTCTCAGGTACCCTCCGGACGGCGTCGATCACGGCAGCCAGGTCCGCCAGGTCCTGCGTCAGCTACCAGAACAGGTCGTCGAAGGAGATCATGCCGATGAGGCGCCCTTCGGCCACTACGGGAAGGTGACGCACCTGGACTGCACGCATTTGATGATGGCGACCGCGACGGCCGTATCAGCCTCCACGGTCATCAGGGCCGGGGACATGATTGCTTCGACCCGAGTCTGCGGGTCATCGCCCGCACCACAAGATCTCGATCGGTCACGATGCCGATCACTTCGTCGCCGTCCACCACAGGCAGGGCACCAACGCCGGCATCGGCCACGAGCCGCGCCGCATCCTCAAGAGACTCCGTCGCAAGCACACTGGTCGGCGGCGTGTTCATCACATGCTGGATCTGCAACCTTGATCCCTGCTCTCGGCAGCGTCCGCCTCCGCGCACGGGCAGCCGCTCGGTCAGGCAGTCGGCTGGACGAGCAAAGCGCGGATGTCTTGCGGGAGTTGTTCCAGTGCCGCCTCCAGGTGCCCGGGCGAGCCGTGCTCGCGTACGACGGTGGTGACCGCGGCGGCCATCCGAGGGACTTCCTCGGCGCTGACCTTGGCTTCCTGGACGAAGCGGTTCACGTAGCCTTCGCGGTCGTACTTGACCGGTACCACGCTGGGGTCCCAGCCGTCGTAGTAGGCGCCCCTCAGCAGCTCGGGTAGCTGCGCGGCGAAGTGAGCGGCCACGTCGACGGTGAGCCTGTCACGAAACGTGTGCAGCCAAGAGCGCAGGATGCGGTGGGCAACGTGGCGGTCCTCGGTTTCCAGAGCTTCCGACACCGCCTTGAGCCAGATGTTCGCACTGTGGATGGCGTGCTCGAAGTCCGGTGGGTGTGTGGTGGGCATGGATTTTCCCTTCCAGTCTGTCCTGGCGTTCATGCACTTCGCCAGATGCGGCGCCTCCGCGCGGGCGGTATGCGTCCGCTGAGAAGGTCGGCTTGTTCAGAAGCGGCGGCTGGCGGCACCGGCCCGGTGGCGTCTCGCACGCACATCAAAAGATGGGCGCGGTGGCCTCTCATTTCCTGCCCAGGTTCCATGCTATTGCGGACGGAACCGGTTGGCAGCCGCACCACAGCGCAGCATCACGGGCACCATGCGCTGAGCACCTGAGGCGCACATGTTGCGGCGGTATGGACCCAGTGGCGGGTGAGGTGGCGGTGAGTGATGCGGTGCGGGCTCGCCGCTTCGGCTCCCAGACGGTCGGTCTTGTTGGCCTCCTGGTCGGCGAAGTTGCCCTCGTACCAGAACCAGTCGGCGCCGCCTTCCCAGGCGAGGATGTGGGTGGCGGTGCGGTCCAGGAACCGCCGGTCGTGGGCGGTGACCATGACGCAGCCGGGGAAGCCGAGCAGGACGTTCTCCAGTGAGGTCAGGGTCTCGACATCGAGGTCTGGCGCGAGGAGGGCTGACATGAAGCGGTCGGCACCACAGCGGGTTCCTTGGATCCAGGTGGGGAGACCCAGGGGCAGATGCCGCCCGGCGTCATCGAATACGCGCCGGAGAAGGTACGGGCGCTCACCGGCCGGACACAGGAACCGGTCCTCTTCGCCCGTGCCAAGCTGACCCACATGGCGAACCCCGCCATGGAACGACCGGCGCTCGCCCAGGCCAACCTGGACGTCAACGGGCGCCTTGCCCGGGCACACGTCGCCGCCACAACCGTCACCGAGGCCGTCGACCTGCTGCAGGACCGGCTCGCTGTACGGCTGAAGCGCCTGGAGGAGCACTGGGAGGCCCGCCGAGGCCGCAGACCCGCACCGGGCCCGCACGAGTGGCGGCACGACAGCGAGCCCGCCCACCGCCCCGACTACTTCCCCCGCCCGGCCGAGGAACGCCAGGTCGTACGGCACAAGTCCTTCTCTCTGGCCCACGAGTCACCCGACGAGGCGGCCTTCGAGCTGGGTATGATGGACATCGGCACCGGTGGGGACAGCGTGCTGTACCGGTCCGGCCCGACCGGCTACCGCCTCGCCCAGGTGCACCCCCAGCCCCACCTCGTCGGCCCGGTGGCCGTGCCGCTCACCGTCAGCGACCTCCCCGCACCCCGGATGAACGTGGCCAGGCGAAGCAGCGGCTGGACATCAGCGGATCGCCGTTCGCGTTCGTCTCCGACGACACCACCGGGCGGGGAAACGTTCCGTACCACCGCTACGACGGCCACTACGGCCTGATCTCCCCCCTCCGAGTAACGGCCCCTCTCGCCACCGCCTCGCACCGTCGCAGCGTAAGAGGCGGAGTCGGCCGCCACTACCGGTAGGCACAGGGCCGACGGGTCGGCCGTAGTACAACTCGGGAGTCGCTATGACGCATACCGAAGGACGTACTCCGATCGTGGTCGGCCTCGACCCCGATCCTGGCAAACGCATGGCGCTCGCCTGGGCCGCCGACGCGGCGGACCGGCGCCGCCTGCCGCTGCTGCTGGTCCTCGCGCAGAACCTGCCGACCCCCGGGTACCGGCCGACGGGCGGGCACCCGTCCTGGGAGGAGTGGAACGAGGCACTGCATGCAACGGGGGATCGCCTGGTAAAGGACGCGGTGGCTTTCGTCGAGTCGCGGCACTCCCGGGCGCAGGTGTCCGGGCTGCTGGCGGAGGGGCACCCTGCGTGGGTGTTGCGTGAGCAGGCACAGCACGCCAAGGAGGTCGTGCTCGGTTCCTGGCATCTGAGTGCTCTCCAGGGGCTCTTCACCTCCGCCGCCGTCGCCCTGCCGCTCATCGCCCACGCGTCCTGTCCCGTGGTGGTCGTACCGGAGTCGGAGCACATCACCCAGCAGCGGCCGTACTTCGTGGTCGGGGTCGACGGCAGCCCTCATTCCGCGGCCGCCGTCGACGCCGCCTTCGAAGAGGCTGCCCTGCGCGGCGCGGTCCTGCGGGCCCTGTACGTGTGGCACCCCTCGCGTCTCGGGGGCCCGGACGAGGGCGCGGCCGTCCAGGAGGGCCGTCGGCTGCTCTCGGAGACAGTTGCCGGGCGTTCTGCGGCCCATCCGGAGGTGGAAGTGCACCATGAGGTCGTGCGGGGCCACCCGGTACAGATACTCACCAAGGCCTCCGAAGACGCCCTCGGCCTGGTCGTGGGCACACGCGGGCACGGCGGCTTCACCGGCATGCTGCTGGGCTCCGTCAGTCAGGGCGTACTGCACCACGCGCGCTGCCCGGTCATCACTGTCCCGGACGCGCACGACCAATAGCCTGCGCGCCTCGCCGACGGAGGCGATGAAGCGGAGCGCGGACAGGTCGCGACGTCGACCATGGCGGTGCCTTCCTCGCCCCTCTGTTGTGCCGTTCGCCCGGCGAAGCATCGGCTCGTACGGCCTGTTCGCCGCCTACTTTCTCCAGTCTTCCGACTCGTCGCAGCGAGCCAGGGGCCGATCGGCCCACTGAGCGGCTCACACGGCCCACTCGGCCGTCCTTCCCTGGCGCTCCACCACGGAGTCGCGCAGCGTGGAGGTGAAGGACGGCATTCGGCGTGGCCGGCGACAGGCCCGCAGGAGAGGTGAGACGTATGGGCACGGACACTTCCAAGCCTCGTGTCGTGGTCGGCGTCGACGGTTCGCCGTCCTCGCACGCGGCGCTGCGCTGGGCCGTGCGGTATGCCGGACTGGTCGGCGGAACCGTGGACGTGGTGGCGGCGTGGGATCTGCCTGGCGCGTACGGCTGGTCGGCTCTGGCCGTGGATGCCGATTTCGACGAGGCAGTCGCCCGGCAATGGCTGAGCCAGGAGCTGAGCGAAGTGCTGGGGGCCGAGGAAGCTGCCTCGGTCAGGGCGCTTGTGGTCCGTGGCAACACCGTCGAGGTGCTTCTGACGGCCGCCGAGGGGGCTGAGGCGTTGGTGGTGGGCAGCAGAGGGCGGGGCGGGTTCGCCCGAGCTCTGCTGGGATCCGTCAGCCAGCACGTCGCTGCGCATGCCAGGTGCCCGGTTGTCATCGTGCGCCCGGAATCGCGAGGAGGGCGGTCCGGCGGGCCCGCATGACCCGGTTCCGACGGTCCGCGACTCGTGCGTGTTGGCGGTTTCGATGACCTCGACTCACACCCTGCTGGAACGCAGGACGCTTCCCTCAGTCCGGGCTGTGGGTCAGGCAGTCGGCTCCCCCTGGCCGGAGTCGGCGGCGATGCCCGGCGTCTGGCATTCGAGCCGGGTGTTGTGCCGGTCGCCAAGGTCACCATCCTGCCCTCCGGGCCCGCCGCCCTGGGCGCCATCGAGCAACTCCCCGGAGCCGAACGGTACAGCGAGAGCTACCAGCCCGACCTGCCCACCGTCCGACTCGGCGGCCGCGCCGGCGAGCCGGTCGTCTTCGGCTAGGGGTGGACCGGCGCCGCCGACGACCTGGTCGGTGCCACCCCAGATCGCCGCTCGTATGGTCCGCGAGTTCGGCCTGTCCCCGACCCTCGGCCCTGTCGCTCCGGCTCCGGTGCCCTTCTCTGCCTGGGCGGCGAGGGCACCGAGGACACGCTGCACCGGCTCTGCTCCAAGCAGACCCGGCGCATCGTCGACAGGGAGACCGCCCGCTACCGCGAGCGCCGACTGCGCAGGGCCTTGGAAGAGGTACTCGCCAAGGAGGCCGCGCGCGGACTCGACGCCACAGCGATCGCGCCAACACGAGGAATTCCTCGAGCGCACCCGGCGCGGGGACAACACAGTAGGCACCCGCCCGGTGGGAGTGGACCGGTGGCTGTCGCCGAAGCCCGCCTGCAGGCTGCTCAAAATCGTCTGGCGCGCGAGAAGACTGCCAAACGTGAGCAGATCGAGGCGATGCGAGAAAGGATCCGGCCCTTCGAGGCCGGCCACGGACCCAAGCCTTCCGCAGCGTGCACGGTGATGGCGGCTTGAATACCACCGGCCAGATGGTCGTTCGGCCTGAACCTTGATTACCGTCGCCAGCGATACGCCACGCTGCCCGGCACCCGCATCGGCGGGTGCCGGGCAGCCGCTAGGTCATCCGTTCTTTGAGATGCTCAGCGGGAAGGTGGGGGTGCCGACGTTGTTCAGCGTGATGGTGTTGGCCCTCACGTACGTGTCCAGGTACGGCGAGCGGTCACCCTGGGTCGGCGAGTCGAATCGCGGGTCCTGCACCTCGAGGGCGAGCCGCGCGTCGGAGACCGTGATCGTCTCACCCGAGGGAACGCTCCGCCAGCCTTTTGAGGTGATGGTTCCGATCTGGACTCCCAACTGGTGCCCTTGCTCGAAGGTCCAGTCCGTCGCCTTCAGGGCGAAGGAGGTTGATCCGCTGCTTTCCAGCAGTGCGACGTTCTCGTTGAACATCGTCGCCTTGCCGTCCGGAGCGACGTCCCACAGCCGTGCCCAGACGTTGCCCTGACCTCTGGTCTTCAGCGTGATCTCCGGGCTGCCCGTGATCCGCACCTGCTCAGCGGCGGGCGTGGACCAGGTCCAGTAACTATTGGCGGGTGCGTCGGCGCTGAGCGCACTCGTCTGGTCGGTCGTCAGCGAGCCGGCCTCCGGCGCGTACTCGATGTCCCAGCCCTGAGACTCCGGCGCCGTCATCGACAGGGCGGCCTTCTGCGCCTTGCCGCCGTCGTCGACGTACTGCCCGGGCGCCAGCCGCGCCTTGTACGAGTCGTTGGTCACCGGCCAGGTCGGCTGGGCGCGCCAGTGGCCGAGGCTGTCCTCGAGGGAGAACGCCGGGTCGGTCACCGAGGGTTCGATGCCGCGGAGGTACTGGTCGTAGAACCGCATCACCTCGTCGAACCAGCCCGCCCGTCCCATCTTGAGCTGGCCCCTGGCATTGGTCTCGTTGCCGCGCACGTGTTCCCACTGGCCGATCCAACCACGTTGCGGGCCCTGATGGTTGGCCAGGTACTTCTGCATCTCCTCGGGCTTGGTGTTGTCCTCGATAAAGCCCGACGTGACGAACAGCGGCGTCTGGGATCCGGCGGCGCGGGAGGCAAAGTCGCGGGCACGCCAGAACGGCGACTTCGGGTCGGGGTTCTGGGTGTTGGTGAGGTTGTCACTCTCGCACTCGGGGTGGTTCTTCTCGTACCCCGCGTTCGCCTTGTAGTGGTCGCTGTCGTCGTCCAGCGGCGCCATCGTCGCGATCGAGTAGTAACTCCGCGGGGTGCTGGTCACGTTGGAACGCGGCACCCCGTTGCTGTACAGGTAGTTGTACCTGTTCCACGTCGGTTCTTGGGAAACGATCGCCCGCAGAGGCTTGAGCTTGAGGGTATTGGCCGCCAGCCCGGTGTTGGCGTCGTACGACTTGCCGTACATGCCGACCTTGCCGGTCGACCACGGCTGGCTCGCTGTCCACTCGACGGCCGCCTTGATGTCAGCCTGCTCCCCCGGGCCGAGGAAGTCCAGGCACCCGGTGCTGCCGCCGAAGCCGCGCAGGTCGACCATCACGAAGGTGTATCCACGCTCCATGAGCCGCGCGCCGTCGATGAAATCCCGAAAGCGCGCCGATGGCCCGACCCGGTCCCACCCCGCGGGAGCAGTCTCCCCCGCGTGGGAGAAGTACGGGCCCACCGACAGGATCACCGGCGTCTTCGCATCCGCCGGCAGGCCTGCCGGGCGCAGTACGTCGGCGTGCAACTCGACCCCGCTGCCGTCCGAGGACGGGAAGTAGTGCTGCGTCCAGAGCGAGCCCTCCGGGACGCGGTCGTTCTCCTCGTGCGTGACGGGGTCGGTCGCGGTGGCCACGACCTCCGACCGGGCCTGCGCTGCGGTGGCGGACCCGGATGCCGCGTCGGGCGCTGCGGCGGCGGGTCCGGCGAGCGTGCCGGTCAACGCGAAGGTGGTGATGACGGCTGAGGCGGCCCAGGCGGCCGCGTGACGTCTTCTCACTTGCTCCTCCCGGAGTTGTCGGTACGGGGCGGTGCAGGTGGTGCTGTCGGGCAGCGACCCCGGACCCGCCGTCGACGGGTCGACGAGAGGCGGCCGCGCGCAGACGGACGGAATCTGGATTCCGGGGGCGCGCCGGAGCCGACGGCGAGGCAGCCTATGATCATCATTGACACGCGTCAACAGGGCGGTGTGAGCGACGTGTTGCTGGTGTGGTCGCCAATGCCCCGACCGGTGCTGGTCACGGCGGCTCACGGGAGCGCGTAAAGCGACGGAGCCCGGGCGCGCCCGCGGGCAGGGTCGTCGCATGTGATCGGTGTCCGACCGGCGTTCGGCCGTCCGCCCTCCCCCGCAGCACGGCCGGTGCTTGCCCGACACGGCGCTCGTAGCGGCCCCTGGTCGACGTCGTGCACGGGGATGCGATGCCGAAGCCGCGCGCTGCCGTAGCGGCCACTGACTCGCGCTGCGACCGCTCGCCAGAACTCTGGGCGCGGCGGCCCTGCTCTCGGCGGCCATCGCATGCGGGCGACCATCCTCCCTCGCCTGCTCACCCCGCGCCTGGATGTTCTCGTGCCCCTGGCTCTGGCGGCACTGTTCAGCCTGGGGGGTGGGTGCCGGCCAGCCGGTCGGCACCGCCCGTGGAGCCGCTACCGGCGACCGCTCCTCCCCCAGGAGAGGATCCCCGGCAAGCTGGGAGCGAGCGCGGCACTGGCATCGCCCAGTACACGCTGTCCGGCGCCTCAGTGGGTGCTCGGGGCCGCCTCCGCGGGGGCGAGTCCGCGAGGGCCCGCGGTGCCGAACGCCTGCCGGTCCAGCGCCGGTCCGGTGACCGGCACCTCGATCTCGACGACCGGCTGTTCCGGGGCGCCCACCTGGGGCACCGTGCCGGACGCGGTGCCCGTCGTGGCCGCGACCACCGCGGCCGGGGCGCCGCCCCGGCGCCGGACCGCACCGGGGACGAGCGGCCGTCCGCCGGCGTGCAGGGCGACCGCCGTCAGCGGCAGCGCCAGCAGGAGCAGCCCGGCGCCCAGCACCAGGCCCATCGCCGGGTAGCCGGCGCCCGCGGACAGCAGGCTTCCGACGAGCGGGCCGCACGCGGTGCCCAGCGAGGACGCGGACCCGGCCAGCACCGCCCAGCGACCGCGCGCGTCGAGTGAGGCAGCCAGCCCGATGAGGTACGAGAGGACGATCGGGTAGGCGGTGTTCCAGGCGATCTCGCCGGTCGCGAACGACGGCAGGCCGTCCGCCGAAGCGCTGACCACGATGCAGCAGGCGATCAGCGCGGTGCCCGCCCCGATCGGCAGCGCCCGCCCCAGCCGCGCCCCGAGCGCGCCCGCGCCGATGACGCCGAGCAGCCCGGCGCCCAGGGCCGTCGCGAAGACCGCGCCGACGGTGACCTCGCTCAGCCCTGCCTGGTGCAGGCCGATCCGGCCGCTCACGCCCCACAGTGAGTTCTGCGCCATGGACCAGAACAGCATCGAGCCCGCGAGGACGAGTCCCGAGCGGCGGTAGGGGAGCGTGCCGCGCGGCACCGCCGTGTGACCGGGCACCACGGCACCGGCGAGCCGGCCCGTCGCGGGCCACACCAGCAGCGCGGTCAGCGCGATCGCAGCGAACGGCAGCCCGTGTCCCGGCCCGAGGTGAGGGATCGTCAGATACAGGGCGCCGGCGAGCGCGGAGACGCTCAGCAGCCCGAAGGTCGAGGTGCGGTGCGGGTCACGCTGGGCCGCGATGCCCGACGCGGCGACCGTCGTCGCCGTGCCCGAGCCAAAGCCGCCCGCCATCGCCCCGGCGACCACCACCGGCACACTGTCCGACAGGGCCGCGCAGCCGTAGCCGAGCGCGGCGAGCAGCAGCCCGGAGCGGGCCAGACGCCGTGGCCCGAACCGCTCGACGCGCGCCGCGAGCGTGAAGCCCGCCGTGGCCGAACTCAGCAGCAGCGCACTGCCGACGAGGCCCGCCTGCGCGGGCCCGAGGCCCAGCCGGTCACCGAGGCGGCCGACGACGGTGGGCAACAAATAGGGCGCGAGGTAGCCCGCCATGAAAAGGGCGACGAGGGGCCAGGAGGAACCGCGCGAGAGCGCGGGCGCGGGGGAGGACACGGGCGTTCCCAGGGCATGCGAAAGCGACAGGGGCAGGGGTGGAGAAAGGAGGGGGATGGGCGACCGTCGACGGACAGGAACGCGGGGCAATTTGTATCAAGCGCGGGCATGCACAACAAAGGCGGGGTGGTGTGACCTGTGTCATATTGCGTTTGGCGTCGAGAGTTCTGGGCACGAGTGATGCCTGCATCTGATTCGATGGGGTGTGTTTACGCAGGTCAGCGACGATTCGGAGGCGAGGTGGGTAGGCGCGGCCGACGAGCCAGTGCGGCGCCCGAGACCGAGCCGTGCGGGCGCGGCGGCGTCAGCGCCAGTCGGGCGTACCGCTCGCGCCGGGGGTCGCGGCCTCGATCTTGGTGCGGATCCCGCTCATCACGGCGACGGCCTGCCGCTCGTACCGCTCGGTCAGCCGGGCCACCGGCACCGAGCGGCTGATCGCCTCCTGCGCGGGCGAGTCGTAGCGCAGCACGAAGCCGAAGCCGAAGCCGACGATGCCTGCGACTCCCTCCTCGCGGTCGATCGAGTAGCCGCGCGCCCGGACTTGGGCCAGGTCCGCGGCGAGTGAGGCGCGGTCGGTGTGGCCTGCTCGCAGGGGCCGTCGGGCAGTTCGGAGTCCGGGCGCGCCGCGAGCAGCGCCTTGCCGAGCGCTCCCACGTGCGCGGGCAGCCGACGGCCTACATGGCGCAGGCGCGTAGCGGGGTGGGGTCGTCGTCGAAGTTGGCGGCGGCGGCAACTGCTGGTGCCGCGGCAGACAACGTTCGCCCGTCAAGGAGCGGCGTCCGGTGCGTGCTCTAGGGTCTCCCCTGTTGGGATCGGTGGTGCGGGCGGGCGCGGTGAGTGCGGCGCGGGTGCGCAGGGTGCTGCCACAGCCTCGCGAGGAGGCGGGCGTCGTCGCGCGGGTCGAAGTCGCCGCCGGCCCGGGCCAGGCCGTAGCGGCAGCCCACTACCCCGCAGCCGCTGCGCGCCACCCGACCATGGACCCGACCACAGTCCCTGTCACCCCATGACCCGACCACAGTGGCTGGAGGCCAGCGGGCCGTTGGCCGGAAGCGGGACTTTCCAGTGGGGCCGGCCCGGCGCATTGAGCCCCCTGCTTCCATGCGAGCCAAGCTTGGTGATCTTGTAGGATGAGCCGCCACCTGCGACAGGCAGGACCTGGAACGCGCGGAACACAGCGCCCCGGCGGCTCGCGCCGCCTGCACTCCGGGAGAGGTACGCGGGCGGCACCAAGACAGAGGCGGTCCCGCTTACCCCCTGTGGCGGGCCCGCCCCTCTGTTCACTCGCAACGTTTCGAGCGGAGATCACGTGCAGCGTCATGTCATTCCCATGGCTTCGGCGACTGTGGCGTTCTCCTCCGCGTGAGCGGCGGGCAACACCTTGGCCGTCCCCTCCTCCGTTGAACGAAAGCCCCCCAACGTCGTGACAGTCCCCTTATATGAGGTCCAGCCGGCCGGCCGGCACGCTGCCCTCCCCACAGGCAGCCTGTTCCGGCGCGTCTACACACCACGCGCGTGCGACGCGCTCGCCTACTCCATGTCGACCTATGCCATGCCGCTCGTGGTGCTGGCCACCACCGGCTCCGCGTCCCTGACGGGCCTGGCCTTCGCACTGGAGTGGATACCCCGGGTGGCCGCGTTCGGCTTCGCCGGCACCCTGGTGGACCGCAGCGGCGCGGCGATCGTCTGCTTCATCGCCTCGCTCGCCCGCGCCCTGCTGGTGGCGGGCGCCGCTGCCATGCTGGTCGTCCTGCCGCCGGGTACGGCCGAGACCGTCACCGTCATGGCACTGGCCGCTGTGACCGGGGCGCTGACACAGTTCAGCTTCATCGCCAACGAAGCGGTCGGCGCCATCGTCAGCCGCCGCACCGACGGGCAGACCCACAAGGTCCAGTCGGTGCTGATCGGCATCGACCAGACGGCCACCCTCATAGGCCCCGCGCTGGGCGGCGTCCTGCTGCTCACCGGCCCGACACGCATGCTCGCGTGCTTGAGCGTGCTGTCCTTCCTGTCCGCCGCACTCGCCCTGCGGACCCCGCCCACTCCCCTGCGCGCCGCACGCCGTGGCGGACCGGCGCCGGACGGTGGCCTGCGGGAAGGATGGCAGACCCTGCGCTCCCTGCCGTCCCTGCGCCGGCTCGTGGCCGGCCTGGCCTGCTCCAACCTCACGCTAGGGCTGCTGCAATCGGCCAGCCCCATCCTCGTGGAGGACCGCTTCGGCCACTCCGCGGCCGCCGCCGGCGCGCTCTGGTCCATCGCCGCGGCCGCTACCTTGGTCGCGGTCGCCTGCTGCCGCGCCGGCCTTGACCGGCTCGGCCTGTGGGGGGTCGGCGTCATCAGCGCAACCGTCGCGGCCGCCGCCTGCCTCGCCGTGCCCCAGGCCCCCTCCTACACCGGCTACGTGACCCTCATAGCCCTCTTCATGGCCGCCGACGGAGGGCTCACCATCGTCCTGCGCACCCTCCGCTCGCAGGTCATCCCACCCGCGGCCTTCGGCACGACCCTCTCCCTGACCATCCTGCTCCTGCTGCTGCCCTTCCCCATCGCGGGCATCCTGCTCGCCCTCACCCCGCCGCCGTACCTGGACAGTCTCATCGGAGCGTGCGCCCTGCTGCAGGCGCTCATCCTGCTCGTCACCTTCCTACGACTGCGCAACGACCCGGCCCTCCGAGCCAGGACATCGCCACCCCGCCACAAGGCCTGACCGGTCCATTCAGCATGAGGCGCTGACCGGGCCGGTGCTCCCGCTCCGGTACGGCACCCGACCACGGGCGCCGCGCGCCCGACCATGGCAGGTCACAGCCTTGCCGGCGCACCGTGCGCCGCACGTTTCGCCCCTCCACCGCACGGCAGGCGGGATGACGGCCCCTGCCCAGGGCGCTGCGTGCAGGGGCCGCCCAGGCCCTGCGGTCCTGTCTCAGCGCAAGGCATTACGACGCTAAAGCCCCTCTGTCCGGTGGATCATGTGACTAGGCTGCGGCGATGGAACGCGTATCCGACGTGCCCGAGAATTTCGCCCAGTCTGCAGATCGGGACCAGGCGAATGACTACGACAGTTTCGCCGAGGCGTACTCGGCGGAGAACGAGAACAGCCTCGTGAACGCGTACTACGAGCGGCCCGCGATGCTAGCTCTCGCCGGAGATGTGGCCGGCCGTCGGATCCTGGACGCCGGTTGCCGGACCGGGCCGGATTCAAGATCGTGGCAAGCGGGATGCGGCAGTGCCTCACCGACAAGTCCGGCACACCGCCCATGACACGGGAACAGCTGGAGAAACTCTTCCTCGCACTCGCCTGACCCCTCCTCCGTCCGGCCGGCACACCCCGCGCCGGCCGGACACAGCCGCTCCCGCACAGCACGCGCAGGCCGACTCATTTATGAGCATCACCGTGCGCTACGGTCATCGCCCATAGCCACATGATTTGGCGGCAGCCAGACAAGCGGGGGCCGGGAAAGCGCTACCGCTGATTGCGAGGCTGCCATATCTGTCAAGCCACCAAGCGGCTCCACCCGCTTACGCGTCAGCTCCCGCCGCACCCGCATCGGTCAGGGCCGAGGTGTGCACCGTTCCGAATGCAGCGCCGCACGCATCGTCAAGTACCTGGCACTCATCGACAACGGCGTACCTGTCGACCATGTGCTTTATTACGCCTGCAAGTTGCACCAAAAAATCTACCACCAAGTCGATCTCGCTCGACGTCTGAGCGAAAAGGTGTCTTTGCGCATAAGCCCGCGAAAAGGGATCCGCAGGATCGTCCCGGCCCTGGCGGCTCTCTTCACGGTTGTCGGCGTCAGTACGGCTGTTCCGCTCGCGACTGCGTCGCCCGCCCAAGCCGCGAGAACGGGGGTCCTGATCGAGTGATCGTGGTGCGGTCGGCGCATGGAGGCGTGGGCCCCTGAACTGTCCGGCTCTCCCGGATCCCGAGGTCCGTCGCCTCCCCTGAGCTGGGGTGTTGCGACGACCACTAGAACGGAAGGGTGAGGGACGGGCCTTCCTTGTGGCGCGTCACCGTTGTGGAGGTGACTGCACGCGGGGCTCGAGCCGGGCTTTCCGCCTCCGGCCCCTCCGCGAGACGCTCCGAGTAGCGCAGGTGAAGATCGGGATGTCGTTGTCGCTCGGCGCCAGTTCGTTGACAGCGCGTGCCAGGGACGCGACGGCACTACTGGTACTGCCGGCGATACTCCTGGGGACTGGTCCCGTAGGCAGCGCGGAAGGCTCGGCTGAAGTGCGCGGGGTTGGTGAATCCCCAGCGGGCGGCGATGGCGCGGACCGGTCGGGAGCACAGGAGAGGGTCGGTCAGGTCGCGGCGGCAGCGTTCCAGCCGTCGGGCGCGGATCCATCCGGCGACGGTCGCGCCGTCCTCCCCGAAGAGCCGGTGCAGGGAGCGCAGGGAGATGTTGTGGGCTGCCGCGATCATGGCCGGGGACAGTCCGGGGTCAGCCAAGTTCTGCTGCATGAAGGCACGCACCTTCAGCAGCAGGGCCCCCCGGTAGCTCGGGGGCGGCACCAGTGCGTCTGCGTCCAGGTGGTGTGCCAGGAAGGCGGTGAGAACGTCGATGGTGAGGGTGGCCAGTCGGGGGCCGTCCGCCGTGGTGTACGAGGCGGCGCCCGCGCTGAGCTGCGTGAGGTAGGCGGACAGCAGGGCGCCCACCCCCTCACGCCCGCACAGGCGCATCCCGGTAAGCCGTTCGACCTTGTTCGCCGGAAGCGGCAGCAGCGCCCGAGGGAATTGCACCAACACCCCCTCCACCGTGTCAGGGTCCGCGCTTGCCCAGCCGCGCCAGGGGCGCGAGGTGTCGAAGAGCATCACCTCACGGGAGCCGCTGGTGGTGTCCCGGCCGCCTTGAAGGATCCGATGGCCCCCGCGCAGGGTCAGCATCAACTGCACGGTCTCGGGGTCGGAGCGCCGGATCATCCTCGCCGTCCGACGTGTCTCCAGCGACGGGTAGGCCAGCGCCGACACCTGGACGCCACCCAGGTCCAGCACCCGCGCACTCGCCCGGAAGTCCCCCTCATGGTCACTGCGGACCACACTGGGTATCAGTGCGCTGGCCGTCATGTCATACCAGGACGCGAACCTCTCGGCCGCCGGCAGATCCAGGGTCCGGAACTCCGTCACCAACACTGTGTCATCCCCCTCACGGGGACGAGCGGCCCAGACCGCCGAGCGGGGGCCCCTTCCCCCGCTGTGGTCCGGCGGTGAGCGCGGCGCAGGTACACCCCCGACGACGGCTACGGTGGCGTTCGCTCCGTCCCCCGTACCCCGGCCGTTGGCCCGGACAACAGCCCGCCCACCGGCACACCCCGTCCAATCGTCGTACGGATACTACGGCACTCAGCTTGGCGCGAACATGCCTAGCTTCTCCGTTTCGCTTCGGGCGGCTGAGCGGGTCCTGTAGCCGCGAAGCGAGGGTTCGGTTGTCGGCTACCCGGCGGGCACGGCCGAGGCCCGGAGCATAGGTCGGGTTCTCCTGAGCTTGTTCCGCTTTGACGGACACCATAGCCGTACGCGGGCAAGGGGACTTGAATCGAGGCGCTGACGTGGACAGCGAGCCCCGTCCAGGCTGTCGATGTGTCACCGCCGGCCGTGCAGGAGCGCCTCGTCAGCTGGGCGACGGTGTGACCTGCACCAATGCCGCGCGCAGAACAGAACTCGCGTGGATTGGGGAATTCAGCGCGAGCACGCCAGCTGAGTGAGGGGGCGTCATAAGGTCCGGCATTGGGGCCCCCACCCCCCTTGACCACGGGATGGCGGCCCGGTACACCCCGGACGGCGGACGGCACGAGCGCAAGGCCCCGGTGGGGCAGGTTGCCGTGATCTGGTCTGGGACCCGCCCGTCCCGGTACCTGATGAGCCCTTCGCGCCGGTATTTCCAGGCGACCCGCTGCCGCATGGGTGAGCGGGCGTCAGAGATCACCTTGAAGGCCTAATCCCTCATCAATCTACCAACCATTTTGGATTGATTGACGTGCCGTCAGCAGACCGGAGGCGGGCCTGCGGGTGCTCTGGGTACCCCGTTCGGCTCCCCCACACCAGCCCCTCCGATATGCCCGAAATGACAGCTTTGGGGGCCGTCAGTACGTTCAATCACACGCCGACTGCTACAGCCGGCCTCTCAGAGAGAGGAGCAAGGCACCATGATCATGACCAGATCCACCGCCGTCACCGCGGCCATCTCCGCCGCTTCCGCACTCGCCGCGACCGGCATCACCTACGCCGCCGCATCGGCGCCCCAGACGGCCACGGCCGCCGTCGACCAGGCGCCCGCTCCGGCCCACGCACCAATGGGCGGCGAGTCCGCACAGGGCAAGGGCAAGGGCAACGAGCACGGCAAGCGCGGCGAACACGGCGAGCACGGCAAGCGCCGCCACCACAAGATCGGCAGGATCCACATCAACGAGCGGACGTACTCCGCCGTCCCGGACGGCTGCATCACCGTAGTGAGCGGCCTGGGCTCCAAGAGCCTCAACATCCGCAACGACAGCAAGCGGACCGTCGAGGTCTTCCGCGGCGCGGCCTGCGACAACGGTGCTCCCGTCGCCACGGTCGGCCCCCGCAGCGAAGCCAACGGCGTCAAGCCCGGACACGCCGAGGGCGTGTTCGTCGAGGACGGAGTGGTGGCCAGCTTCCGGGTGGTCGGTCACCGCAAGGACGACTTCTTCTTCGACGACTTCTAAACCAGAGCATCATGCAAACCATCTAGAACCCCGGCCCGCCGCAATCGGGCCGGGGTTCTGCTCTCGCCCCCGGGCACCGGCACGTGGCGCCCACACCTGACCAGTGCTTCACGGTCCACGCGCCTTACACGCCATACTAAAACCGGCCAGAAGGCGCTGCCCGGCTGCACGCGCTGACGCCCTCCTGCTTCACCGGTTCACCCCAAAGGGGACTCCCCCTGAAACACCCCCAGTTGGCGGTGTCCCCCAGCAACCGCCACCGATCTCCTTCACGGCGACCGGGTGAGCCCGAACGGGTGACGAAAAGCAAAAAGCCGCACACCTGGTACCCCTCTCCCCCGACCCGGCCCGTGGCCTCACGCAACAGGACAAGGTGGAGTGACAAGCGACCACACGACACTTCCCCGCCCAAGACACCGAGCGGCCCTTGAGGCGCCCGATGGGGACGAGGATGCCGATCCCGGCGCCGATACAGGCCTTGTCGGCGAGGGCGGGCAGGCCCTCGGTCGCGACCGTGTACACGGTGGGCAGGGCATGGATCCGGGCGGCGGTGACGTCGGTAGCGGTCCAGGACCTCGTGCAGGTCGAGGCCTGGACAGCGAGGGCGTCGAGGCCCTCGTGCAGGCAGCGGTACCCGGTGGCCTGGGACATGCCCGCGTCGCGGGCCAGGCAGTGCACGCAGTCGGCGCTCGCGAAACCAGCGCAGCACCAGCACGGCCTGGCAAAACGGCCCCAGCGCCCGCAATCCCTTCGGCGTGCCGATGCGGCGCCGGTACACGGGGCAGCAGGCGGGACAGGCACTCCGTGTCTCGTATCGCTGGTCGGCCTGGACAAGGACGGCACCGGCCAGATGGAGGGCCGCGGCCGCCTGTCATCCCCGACATCCAAGCAGACGTGTGGGTTTCGGTGGGTGAGTCTGGGGTGCATCCGGTCCCAGGCCGTCGCCTCGGCGGGCCGTAGCGGGTGGTGTCCGTGGAGGTGGTGACGTCGGGCTGGTGCCAGGTGTCGGGCTTGGCGAGGGTGAGGACGCCGCCGTGCCTGCGGGGCCGCCCGCCTTTCGGCCCGGAGCGGGGGGACCGGCGTCGCGGAGCATGACGCGGTCCGAGCGCAGACGTCCGACCAGCACGACCGGCAGGTCCGCCAGGACGTGGGAGAGATAGGCGACGTCGTAGCCGCTGTCCATGACGATCAGGATCTCGGGGTCGCCCGGCCGCCAGTGCCCGGCCATGGTCAACCGGCCGACCACTTCGCGGAGTTGGCTGGCGGTGACCTGGGCGGCATCGTCCGCCTGGCCTAGGCGGACCGCTCCAGCGCACGCAGGGCCGTCTCGACTCGTGCACCCAGTGGGCTCAGGCGCTCGGGCAGGTAGCGCAAGAACGGGATCGCGGCGCTGTCGTCGCCCAGCGACATCGCCCATTCGGCGAACTCCGGTTGCCCGGCCGGAGCACCCATCATGATTCCGGCGAGGCGCTGGTCGCGGCGGACAGACTTGACGATCGACACTGCCGGCTCCGGATGCCCGACCAGAAGAAGGAGCGCTGTCGCGCGATTGCCGACGAGTTCGTCGCACACCGCCGCGGGGGCGAGCGCGCGCGTGTCGATTTCGATGACGGCGCCGCCGCGTGGAGCGAGGTAGTCCCGCAGAATGCGGGCCCCGGATGCCCAGTAGACACTCGGCTCGGCTGCAACGGCGATCCGGCTGTGGCCCGCGCCGAGGAGGAAGTCTGCGTAGATCTGCCAGCCGTGGGACTGCGCCGGGGCCAGGCGCGCGACCCATTGCGTCGGCTGTTCGGTGAGCGAGTCGAGAACCGCTGACGAGCAGAGGAACGGCAGGCCGAGGGCGTCGGCCCTGGCAGCAGCGGCGCGAGCGACGACGCTGTGATACTCCCCCGCCAAGGCGGCCACGCCCAGGCGAGCCAATTCCTCTACGGCCGCCGCGGCCCTTTGCGGATCAGCCGCGGTGTCCCGGACCACCAGCTCCAGTGGTCTTCCGACGATCCCGCCGGCATCGTTGACTTCGCGAACGGCCAGCTCGAGCCCAGCGAGCAAGTGCTGGCCTGCCTCGACCCAGCCAGGCCGAGTCAGCGGAACGAGAGCGCCGATCTGGACGGATGATCCGTCAGTCCGCTCCGCCCCAGGCGGCGATGGTGGCCTGTTCATGCGTTGGCGTCTCCCGAGTGACGATTCGGTAGCAGGGTGCCCGGATCGCAGAGTGAACGGCGCCGAGAGCAGCCGAGCCGAAATGACCGGCTTCGAACGCCCCATCCCCTGGGCCGCCAGCCGGTCCTCGCACCGCCGATCGAGCCTGACGGGCTTCGGTCGGTCCTGCCGAAAACAGCTCCTGAAGGAACTGCCACGGCTCACCACACGACCCACACCGAGAAACCTACAGCCCAGGTCCAGACGGTCCACCGCCGCGGGGTGACCGGCGTGCGGGCCTCGCATCATGGCCGGCAATCCCGCAGCTCACCGCGACAATCGGCCGGTCATCCCGAGAATCTGGCCCCTTTCTGTTCCCTGTTCCCCTCGTGGGGCGGGGCAGAGCGACCACTCCGAGGGGCGGCATCCCGGGCGGCAAGGGCCTCATCCGCTCCCGCAACGCCTCGGATCGTTCGGTCGCGAGCAGTCCGATCGTGATAGCGCAGGTCCGGACAAGGCTCGCCAGGCAGCGCTTCTCCTCCCCCACCTCATTGGTCATGCGTCCGAGTGGTTCGCAAGCCGCAGTATCCTTCCGAGACGTCCGCCAGAGCGGAGTCGTCTGGCTTGCGCGGGATGACGAGTCGAGCCCGGCCCTCCGTCACGGCTGACGGCACACGGAGTCTTCCCTCTGGTCGACATCGGCCCGTGCCGCGCGGGCGGCGATGATCTGGGGGAATCGGCTACGCGTTGAAGCAACGGCTCGATCCGTGCCCACTGGGCATCAGTCAACGGCACACTCAGACCAACGATCAGATGATTCGCAAGAAGCGTCCTAGTTGATCCCGGCGGTCCCCGTATCGGACCTTAGCGCCGGGCCAGCGCCAGCACGCTCAGACCGAACATCAAGACGCCCAGAGGGAGATGGACTACGGGACGTGCGCGATGCCGAGCACGACCTGGACCGAGGCGAGTAAGGAAACCTGAGAAACCTGACGCGTGCCAGACAGGCCAGGGCGAGCGGTCGGCACCGTCCGGCGCCCTGTCGAGGGCAGCGCGCGCATCGCCCACTACATGGCCGCCATGGCCGATAAGGCTCCGGGGCTCGAACTCCTGGAGCGGTCGGTCAACGGTGCGCCGGGCCTGGTGGCCCAGCGTGCCGGCGTCGTCATGACCGTAGCCTCGTTCGACGTCTCCGACGGACGCGTCACCCGGATCTGGGCGGTCCGCAACCCGGAGAAGCTGCGGCCGTGGGCACGTAGGGCTAGGGCCTCGCTCGGCAGAGCGTGCAGCCGCCGCCAGCAGATGAGCGCGCGTCCGAGAGTGAGAATGTCTCGTGGATGTCGTCGCGTACCTCCCAGCGGATCCGCAGGCGGCAGAACCAGTGCAGATGAGCGAACGCGCGCTGCACGACCCATCGTTGGGCGTCGAGGCCGGAGCCGTGCTCGATGCCGCGGCGGGTCATCAGCGGCCTCACGCCGATATCCCGGACGAGGCGGCGGTACTTGCCGTGCTGTATTCCCCGGTCGCCGAGTACCACGTCCGGCGGCGACGGAATCGGCTGCCGCGCTTGCCGCTCACCGGCGGTACCGCCTGAAGCAGTGGGATCAGCTGGGTGACGTCGTTGCGGTTGCCGCCGGTCAGTGTGGCGGCGAGAGGGATGCCGGTGACGTCGGTGATCAGGTGATGCTTGTTGCACGTCCTGCCCCGGTCGACGGGAGGGCTTCGCCCGGTCTTGGCTCCCGCGTTCACGCCCGGATGTGGGAGCCATCGACCACGGCCCGGGAGAAGTCCAGGGCGTTCGCGCTGCGGAGTTCGGAGAGGAGGGCCTCCTGCAGCCGGGGCCGGGACCACACGCCGGCCTCGGTCCACTCGGCCAGACAGCGCCGGCAGGTCATACCCGAGCCAAAGCCTCGGCGGACCTGCCGAACGCCGACGCCGGCCGGGTGAGGGGCCGTCACAGGGCCCGGTCTTCGGGCCCTGGCCCCCTTGACCACAGCACGGTGGCCCGGCCCACACCGGACGGCGGACGGCAGCCGGCTTGGGCATGAGGCCCCTGACGGGGCAGGGTCGCCGTGATCCCACCCGTGACCCGCCCGTGCCGGAATCCGGTGAGCCCTTCGCGCCGGTATTTCCAGGCGACCCGCTGCCGCACGGGTGATCAGGCATCAGAGATCACCTTGAAGGCCT
>NZ_JBIAXG010000077.1:0-26319 GCF_042896465.1 Streptomyces sp. NPDC001292 | reverse complement strand
CCGCGTACTGGGCGTACGCGGGCGATCCCGACAACGCGGCGAGGCGCCGTGCCAGGCGTCGCGGGGCAGGCGGGACTTTCGAAACACGCCCTAGTCTGTCGGGGTGGCGGACGACACGGCGGACAGGACCCCGCGCACCACGGCGGACAGCACCGCGCGCACCACGGCGCAGAAGGCGGCGGACGGCCGGGCCGAGGAGTGGCGCGGCTGGCGGGCTGCGACCGAGGAGGCCCTGTACGGGCCGGACGGCTTCTACCGGCGGCCCGAGGGCCCGGCCGGTCACTTCCGTACGTCCGTGCACGCTTCACCGCTGTTCGCGCAGGCCGTGGCGCGGCTGCTGTGCCGGGTCGACCGGGCGCTGAGCCGCCCGGCGGCGCTCGACTTCGTCGACATGGCGGCCGGGCGGGGCGAGCTGGCCGCGGGCGTGCTCGCCGCGCTGCCGGCGGACGTGGCGGCACGCACGCGCGTGCACGCGGTCGAGATCGCCGCCCGGCCGGAGGGCCTGGACGACCGGATCGCATGGTCGGGGCAGGCCCCGCGAGGGATCACCGGGCTGCTGTTCGCCAACGAATGGCTGGACAACGTGCCGGTGGAGGTCGCGGAGGTGGACCCCGCGGGCGTGGCCCGGCGGGTCCTCGTACGGCGGGACGGCGCCGAACGGCTCGGGGAGCCGGTGTCGGGGGCGCAGGCGCGGTGGCTGGCCCGGTGGTGGCCGCTGCCCGCCGAGCAGGGCCTGCGCGCGGAGATCGGGCTGCCCCGCGACGCCGCCTGGGCCGCCGCGGTCTCGCGCGTCGAGCGGGGCCTGGCGGTCGCCGTCGACTACGCGCACACGGCCGGCGCGCGACCGCCCGTCGGGACGCTCACCGGCTTCCGGGACGGCCGGGAGACGGCGCCGGTGCCGGACGGGTCGTGCGACATCACGGCGCACGTGGCTCTGGACGCGTGCGCCGCGTGCGCGCCTCCGGGCGCCCGGCTGCTGACGCAGCGCGAGGCCCTGCACGCCCTGGGAGTCACCGGCGTACGCCCCCCGCTCACTCTCGCCTCCACGCGCCCCTCGGAGTACGTGCGCGCCCTCGCGCGGGCCGGGGAGGCCGCCGAACTCACCGCGGCGGGCGGGCTCGGCGACTTCGGCTGGCTGGTGCAGCCGGCCGGTCTCGCGGAGGCGGACGCGGCGGCCCTACTTGTCGATGTCCCCGACCACGAAGAACATTGACCCCAGGATGGCCACCATGTCCGCCACCAGCGTGCCCGGCAGCAGCTCGGTGAGCGCCTGGATGTTGTTGTACGACGCCGAGCGCAGCTTCAGCCGGTACGGGGTCTTCTCACCCTTGCTGACCAGGTAGTAACCGTTGATGCCGAGCGGGTTCTCGGTCCACGCGTACGTGTGCCCCTCGGGTGCCTTGAGGACCTTCGGCAGCCGCTGGTTGATCGGGCCGGGCGGCAGCTCGGCCAGCCGGTCCAGGCAGGCGTCGGCGAGGTCCAGCGCGTTGTGGGCCTGCTCCAGCAGGCACTCGAAGCGGGCCAGGCAGTCGCCCTCCTGCCGGGTGACCACCTTCAGGGTGTCCTGCACCTGCCCGTACGCCAGGTACGGCTCGTCGCGGCGCAGGTCGAAGTCGACGCCCGAGGCACGCGCGATGGGACCGCTCACACCGTAGGCGTGCACGGCCTGCGGCGACAGGACGCCCACGCCCCGGGTGCGTCCCCGGAAGATCTCGTTGCCGAGCACCAGGTCGTCGAAGACGTCCATGCGCGAGCGAACGGCGGCCACCGCGGCACGCGCGCGCGTGGCCCAGCCGGCCGGCAGGTCCTCCTTCAGGCCACCGACCCGGTTGAACATGTAGTGCATCCGGCCGCCGGAGACCTCCTCCATGACGTTCTGGAGGACCTCGCGCTCCCGGAACGCGTAGAAGACCGGTGTGATGCCGCCCAGCTCCAGCGGGTACGAGCCGAGGAACATCAGGTGGTTGAGCACCCGGTTCAGCTCGGCGAGCAGGGTGCGCGTCCACACCGCGCGCGCGGGCACCTCCATGCCGAGCATCCGCTCCACGGCGAGGACCACGCCCAGCTCGTTCGAGAAGGCCGACAGCCAGTCGTGGCGGTTGGCCAGCATGATGATCTGGCGGTAGTCCCGGGCCTCGAACAGCTTCTCCGCGCCGCGGTGCATATAGCCGATCACCGGCTCCGCGCGCGTGATGCGCTCGCCGTCCAGCACCAGCTTCAGCCGTAGCACACCGTGCGTGGACGGGTGCTGCGGCCCGATGTTGAGCACCATGTCGGTGCTCTCCGCGGCGCCGCCGATCCCGACCGTGGTCTCCGTCGTAGGAGTCATGGACACAGTCTCTCGTACGTACGCTTGCCGCATGGAAACGGGGAGCCGGGAGGACGAACGGGCGGCGGCCGGGGACGAGCCGGTGTGGCGAGCGCTGCCGCGCGGCCTGCTGCGGATGCGCCGGCTGCTGCTGGTGGTGTGGACGGGCCTGTTCGCCCTGGCCGCGGGGGTGCTGCCGGGTCTGCTGGCCGGTCCTGCCTGGTCGGCGTTCGCCCTGCTGCCGCTGGCGCTGATGGCGTGGGGCTGGGTGCTGCTCGGCCGCAACTGGCGCTCGTGGCGGTACGCCGAGCGCGCCGACGACCTGCTGATCAGCCGGGGCGTGCTGTGGCACGAGGAGACCGTCGTGCCCTACGGGCGGATGCAGCTGGTCGAGGTCACCTCCGGGCCCGTCGAGCGGCACTTCGGGCTGGCCACCGTGCAGCTGCACACGGCCGCCGCCGCGACCGACGCGACCGTCCCCGGCCTCGACCCGGCCGAGGCGGAACGGCTGCGCGACCGGCTCACCGAACTCGGCCAGGCACGATCGGCGGGGCTGTGACGGCGGCGGGGGGCGACGAGGCCATACGCGGAGAGGCCGGAAGCGACGGGGGCACACCGGAAGAGGCCGCGAGCGACACGGCCGTGCGTGACGAGCGGCCCGTGACCGAGCGGCGGCTGCATCCCGTCACGCCCCTGAGACGGGCGTGGGCACCGGTCGCCGTGCTCACGGGCTGGGCCGTGCACGACCCCGACCAGGCCCAGCGGCACCTGACGCGGCTGACGACGACCACGCTGCTGATCGGGCTCGCGGTCGTCATACCCCTGGCCGCCCTCTACGGCTTTCTGTCCTGGTGGTTCACGCACTTCGCGGTGACCGACACCGAACTGCGCATCCGTACCGGGCTGTTCTTCCGCCGCACCGCGCACATCCGACTGGAGCGGATCCAGGCCGTCGACGTCACCCGGCCGCTGCTCGCGCGGGTCGCGGGTGTGGCCAAGCTGAAACTCGACGTCATAGGGACGGACAAGAAGGACGAACTCGCCTTCCTCGGCGAGGAGGAGGCCAGGGCGCTGCGCGCCGAACTGCTCGCGCGCGCGGCCGGGTTCGCGCCCGAGACGGCGCACGAGGTCGGTGAGGCACCCGCGCGGGAGCTGGTGCGCGTACCCGCGCGCGTGATCGCCGTCTCGCTGCTGCTGACCGGCGCGACCTGGGGGTCGCTGGTCGCCGCGGCCGTCGTGCCGCCGCTGCTGTGGCTGGCCGCCCACAGCCTGTGGACGGTGCTGGCCGCCGTCGTGCCGCTGCTCGGCAGCGCCGTGGCGAACAGCGCGGGGCGCTTCGCCGCCGAGTACGACTGGGTGGTGAGCGAGTCGCCCGACGGGCTGCGGATCGACCGGGGGCTGCTGGACCGTACGCACGAGACCGTGCCGCCGGGGCGGGTGCAGACCGTGCGGATCGTGGAACCGCTGCTGTGGCGGTGGCGCGGCTGGGTGCGGGTCGAGCTGGACGTCGCCGGGTCGTCGAACTCCGTGCTGCTGCCGGTCGCTCCGCGGGAGGTCGCCGAGTCGGTGATCGCCCGGGTCCTGCCCGGGGTGACGGTGCCGCAGGCCTCCTGCCTGCTCCGGCCACCGCGGCGCGCCCGGTGGTGCGCGCCGGTGTGGTGGCGCGGGCACGGGATCGCCGTCACCGACGCGGTGTTCGCCGCGCGGCACGGGCTGCTGCGGCGCCGGCTCGCGCTGGTGCCCCACGCGAAGGTGCAGAGCGTGCGGCTGCGGCAGGGGCCCTGGCAGCGCGTGTGGGGCCTCGCCGGCGTGCACGTGGACAACGGGGCCGACAAGACCGTGACGGCCCGTCTGCGGGACGCGCCGGAGGCGTCCCGGCTGCTGCGGGCCCAGGCGGAGAGGTCGCGCACGGGCCGCCGGAGCGCGCGACCTGACCGGTGGATGACCTGACCGGTGGGTGACCCGAGCGCGACGCCGGGCGGGCGCCCGGCGTCGCGGAGGGGCCGTCAGGAGGCCGCGGTGCGCAGCCCCGGAAGGTCGATTCGTTCCGTCTCGTCGTGGGCCGTCAGGTCGATGATCTGACGGTCGGCGGCCGGCTTGTACTGGGACTCGGCCTCCGCCTTGTGCAGGGCGAGCGCCTCCTGCCCCACGACGTCGGCGAGGTCGTCGTTCTGGACGGTGCCCGGCTCGGTGGCCGACGAGTCCTTCTTCGTGCCGAAGAAGTCGAATCCGCCCTCGACCAGCGGGCGCCGCGTGGGCGCGACCGGTACGACGGCCACCGCGGTCGGCACGGTGAAGTGCCCGGAGGGCAGTTGGGGCGCGGGCTTGGCCGACTCGACCGCCGTGGCGGAGGGGGCCGGTACGGCCTGCTCGCCCGGATCGGCCGCGGTGGTCCGGTCGGCCGGTTCGGCCGGGTCGGCCACCCCGGTCGCCTCGGCGGGATCACTCCGGTCGGCAGACGCGGCCTCCGCCTCGGTCGCGGCGACCGCGTGCTCGGGCGTCTCACCCGTCCCGGCCTCCCGCGCGGGATCCAGGTCGGCGTCGCCGTCCGCCGGTACGGCCGTTTCCTGCACCGGATCGGCCTCCGACGCGGTGTCATCCTCGCGGGACGGGCCCGACTTCGTGGCCTCGTCCGTCCTTGCCGCCCGGGCGCCGCCCCTGCCCAACCGCGACAAGGCGGTCTCGGCGCGCAGGTACAGCGCGGATCCCTCCGGGGAGAACACGCCGGGGGCCGCGGCCTCCGGCTTCTTCTCGGTGGGCCCGGTGCCGGCGGCCCCGGTCGCGGGGGCCGCGGACTGGTGCGTCTCCGCGCCCGCGACGTCCGGGGCGGCCGTCGGCGCGGCGGGCAGCGCGAGCATGTCGGAGCCGGTCTCGATCTCCAGCAGGCGGCGGCCCTCCAGCGCACTCGCGCGCTCGGTCTCCGCCGTGGCGTACCGCCGCAGCAGTGCCGCGTGCTCGTTGCGCAGCCCCGCGAGTTCCGCCCGCCTGGCGCGCAGCTTCTGCTCCAGGCGGCCGCGCAGTTCGCGCGACTCCTCAAGGTCGGTCTCGAGTTCGGCGACCCGTTCCTCGAATCGCCACTCGTCGCTCGCACGCGCGCGCGTGAGGTCGGCCACCCGCCGTCCGGCCTGCGCGTCCCAGCGGCGCATGACGACCGCGCCGAGAACGGCGGTCACCGCGGCGGTCCCGGCGAGCAACCGCAGCACCGCCGCGTCCGTGAACGCCCAGGGGCCCAGGGCGCAGACGACAGAGACGCCGGCGATCGCCGAAGGAGGCAACAGCCTGTGCAGGGGTGGGGAATGGCGGTGACGTCCACGTGGCATGGCCAGAAACCTACCGCGCGTACGCGAATCATGCCGGGCCGCCCCGCAAAAAGACAGCCATAACGAAACCTTCATGCGTCAGCGGGAGTTCCGGCCGCGTTTTTCCTCGACTTCTTCCCCGCCTTCCCTCGCCCCGGCCCGCTCGTCCTCCTTCACTTCCGCCGCTGTTTCAGCAAGATCATTTTCAGCGGTCGCCGAGCAGTCCGCTCATCCACTGCAACGTCGCCGGGATCTCGCGCCGCCAGGTGTTGAAGTTGTGGCCGCCGCTGTCGAGGATGATGGACGCGATCCGGGTCCTGTTCGTCGCCTTCACCGCGTCGATGAACCTGAGCGTGGACCTGTAGTTGCTCTCGCCGAGCCTGCTGCTGGTGACGAGCAGCGAAGTGTGGGGCGCCGGCAGGTGCTTGATGCTCCACATCAGATCGGCGCGGTTCCGCAGATTCCTGTCCCCCTGAAAAAGATCACCCGTGGTCGGGTCGGTGGGCGCCTTGTAGTACGGGGACAGACCCGCGCCCGCGGCATACACCTCGGGATGGTGCATGGCGAGTTTCAACGCGCAGTAACCGCCCGTGGAGTCGCCGACGATGCCCCAGCTGCCCGGTTTTTTTCCGACCCGGTAGTGCGCGAGGACCGCGTCAGGCAGATCTTCGGCGAAGAACGACTCGGTCTGCGGGCCGCCCGGGATGTCCGCGCACTCCGTGTCACGCGGCGGCGCCACCGTGGGCCGCAGCATCACCAGGATCATCGGCTGCATCCGCCCGGTCCTGGCGAGCTCCTGCGCGGTGTGCGGGTAGCGGAGCTTGCTGATCAGCGCCTGGGCGGTGCCCGGGTAGCCGGTGAGGACCACGGCCGCCGGGAAGGTACGGGTCCGGTACTGCGGCTGGAAGTACTCCGGCGGCAGGTAGACGAACGCGGGCGAGGCGATGTGCGTCGTACGGCCCACGATGCCGACCTGCTGGATCTGGCCGGAGACGTCCGGCCGGTCGCCGTTGCCCAGCCGCACCTGCTGGGTGCCGATCACCTGGAGGGGGCCGCCGGCGCTGCCGTGTGCCGAGTTGTCCACGACGACCCCCGGCGCGTTCTCCCGTCCGAACAGGTCCGCCCAGCTGGCGTAGAAGCCGAAGGCCTGGTTGGCGGCGAGTCCGACGCAGGCGAAGATCGCCACCTGCGTGACCAGGAGCAGGCCGACGCGTCCGGTCACCGCGCCCCAGGTACGGCGGGCCAGACGCGGCCAGAGCCACACCGTGCCGACGAACAGCAGCACGGCGAAGAGGATCGCCAGTACCAGCACTTTGTTGCTCGTGAGACCCATGGGCCCTTCCTGCCTGCATTTCCCGACCAGGGGGCCCACCGACGCTTCCTTGCTAGGGCTTGCCCTGAGCTTTCCCTGCCCTTTGACCCGACTTTCCGGCGGGGAGTGAACCTCTCTCCCCGAGACACCGTCCTAGAGGGCGCAATGTCGCCGGATGCCCGGATAGGCACCGGATTCAAGGTCTCTCGCAGAACTACGGGATGCGATGTCTGTCAGGGTAGATGGGGAAATGTCGGACGGGGTTCCGGACCGATCAAGCAGGGTGCGGCGCATACTCCGCGGCCCGCGCCCCGAGGCCGTCCCCGCGCTGGTCGGCAGGGCCTGCGCGGTCGTCGGCCTCCTGGACATCGCCGCGGGTGTCATCCCGCGCTTCCGGCACAGCCGTATGCACGCCATGGCCGAGGTGCTGCCGGGCTCGTTCGGCCCGTTCGCCGCGGCGCTCTCGCTGAGCGTGGGCGTGCTGTTGCTGCTGCTCGCGCACGGCCTGAAGCGGCGCAAGCGCCGGGCCTGGCGCGCGGCCGTGGTCCTGCTGCCGGCCGGTGCGGCGGCGGAGTTCGTCTACCGGCACTCCGTCGTCGGGGTGGTCATCTCGCTGGCACTGCTCGCGCCGCTGCTGATCCACCGCGGCGAGTTCGCCGCGCTGCCGGACCCGCGCAGCCGCTGGCGGGCACTGGCCAACTTCGTCCTCATGAGCGCCGGCTCGCTGACCCTGGGCATGATCATCGTCAGCGTGCACACGCACCGCATGGTCGGCGACCCCAGTGTGGCGGACCGGCTGACCCATGTCGTCTACGGCCTGATCGGCTTCGAGGGCCCGGTGGACTACCAGGGCAACACCTCCTGGACCGTCGCCTTCTCCCTCGGCGCCCTCGGCTGGCTCACCGCCGTCACCACCGTCTACCTGGCCTTCCGCCCCGAGCATCCGGCGGCACGCCTGACCCAGGAGGACGAGACCCGGCTGCGCGAGCTGCTGGCCCGGCACGGCGGCCGCGACTCCCTCGGCCACTTCGCGCTGCGCCGCGACAAGGCGGTCGTGTTCTCCCCCAGCGGCAAGGCGGCGGTGACGTACCGGGTCGTCTCCGGCGTGATGCTCGCCAGCGGGGACCCCATCGGCGACGTGGAGGCCTGGCCGGGTGCCATCGAGCGCTTCATGGACGAGGCCAGGGCCCACTCCTGGACGCCCGCCGTGATGGGCTGCTCCGAGACCGGCGGCGAGGTGTGGACCCGGGAGACCGGCCTGGACGCCCTGGAACTGGGCGACGAGGCGGTGGTCGACGTCGCGGATTTCTCGCTCGCCGGACGCGCGATGCGCAACGTCCGCCAGATGGTCAAGCGCATCGAGCGAGCCGGCTACGAAACACGGGTGCGGCGCGTCCGTGACCTCGGCGGTACCGAGCTGGAGCGCGTCCGGCGGGCCGCCGAGGACTGGCGCGGTACCGACACCGAACGCGGCTTCTCCATGGCCCTCGGCCGGATCGGCGACCCGGCCGACGGCGACTGCCTCATCGCCACCGCCCACAAGCAGGACGCGGAGCCCGGCGAGTACGGCGACCTGAAGGCGATCCTGCACTTCGTGCCCTGGGGCGAGGACGGCGTGTCCCTGGACCTGATGCGGCGCGACCGCTCGGCCGACCCCGGCATGAACGAACTGCTGATCGTGGCGGCGCTCCAGGCCGCCCCGAAGCTCGGCATCACCCGCATATCGCTGAACTTCGCCATGTTCCGCTCGGCGCTGGCGCGGGGCGAGAAGATCGGCGCCGGCCCGGTGCTGCGTGCCTGGCGCGGGCTGCTGGTCTTCCTCTCCCGCTGGTTCCAGATCGAGTCGCTGTACAAGTTCAACGCCAAGTTCCAGCCCCGCTGGGAGCCGCGGTTCGTCGTCTACCGCGCCTCCTCGGACCTGCCCCGCATCGGCTTCGCCGCCATGCAGGCCGAGGGCTTCGTCAGCCTCGGCCTCCCGCTGCCGCGCTTCCTGCGCCGCCGTTCCGCCGCCCAGGACCCCTGCGCGCACGCGGTGGCGGAACGGGACGTACGCGCGGCATGACCCCGACCGGCCCGGGCGGAACCCCCGCCCCCTCCAGCACAGGGGCGTTCCGCCCGGGCCACAGCACGAGGGGGCCGGGGGCTGGGCCTACGCTGAACGTATGAGCAACTTCAGCGGGCGCGGCCGCGTGGCGGGCCTTCCGACGTGGGGCCGGTGCGCGGTCATGGGGGTCGTGAACGTGACCCCCGACTCCTTCTCCGACGGAGGCCGCTGGTTCGACACGACCACCGCCGTCAAGCACGGCTTGGACCTGGTCGCCCAGGGCGCGGACCTGATCGACGTCGGCGGCGAGTCCACCCGGCCCGGCGCCACCCGCGTCGACGAGGCCGAGGAGCTGCGGCGCGTCATCCCCGTGGTGCGCGGCCTCGCCGCCGAGGGCGTCACGATCTCCGTCGACACCATGCGCGCCCGCGTCGCCGAGCAGGCGCTCGCCGCCGGCGCCGCCCTCGTCAACGACGTCAGCGGCGGCCTCGCGGACCCCGCCATGATCCCCGTGGTGGCGGCCGCGGGCGCCCCTTTCGTCGTGATGCACTGGCGCGGCTTCCTGGAGGGCGGCAACGTCCGCGGGGTGTACGAGGACGTCGTCACCGAAGTCGTCGACGAGCTGCACGCGCGCGTGGAGGCCGTCCTGGAGGGCGGGATCGCCGCCGACCGCGTCGTCGTCGACCCCGGCCTCGGCTTCTCCAAGGAGGCCGGGCACGACCTCACGCTCCTGGCCCACCTCGACCGCCTGCGCGGGCTCGGCCACCCCGTACTGGTCGCCGCCTCCCGAAAGCGGTTCCTCGGGCGGGTGCTGGCCGGCCCGGAGGGCGCGCCCCCGCCCGCGCGCGAGCGCGACGCCGCCACCGCCGCCGTCTCCGCCCTCGCCGCGCACGCCGGCGCCTGGGCCGTACGCGTCCACGAGGTCCGCGCGACGGCGGACGCGGTACGCGTCGCCCGCGCCGTGGAACAGGCACGCACCCCCGCGAGCGCACCGGAGAACCAGGCGCACCCCTCCGGTGGCGGGCAGGCGGACGGCAGACGTGGTGCGCACGGCCCCGGCGAAGGAGACCGGTGAGCGCGCCCCACACCGACGTCGAGCAGGTGGAGGCCGCCAACACCGCCTACTACGAGGCGCTGGAGCGGGGTGACTTCGAAGAGCTGTCCGCGCTCTGGCTCACCCCCTCCGACCTGGGCGTCGACGAGGAGTACCACGATCCGGCCGACACCGGCGTGATCTCGTGCGTGCACCCCGGCTGGCCGGTGCTCACCGGACGCGGCGAAGTGCTGCGCTCCTACGCGCTGATCATGGCGAACACCGACTACATCCAGTTCTTCCTCACCGACGTGCACGTCTCGGTGACCGGCGACACCGCCCTGGTGACCTGCACCGAGAACATCCTCAGCGGCGGCCCCGCCCCCGCGGCCGGCGGCGAGCTCGGCCCGCTGGTCGGACAGCTCGTCGTCGCCACCAACGTGTTCCGCCGCACCGGTATCGGCTGGAAACTCTGGTCCCACCACGCCTCCCCCGTTCTGGCCGAAAACGACGGTGCCGAGGACGACGACACGCCCGCCTGAGTGGGTAGGCGCCTGGAGCAGGAACCCAGAGTGGCCGGAATCACGAACTTCGGGAAAAGGGCCGCCCACCGATCCGTGAGCAACCGGGTTCTCCAGGGGAAACACACGATGAAACCTGCCGGACCCGGCTCGCCCCCGCCTCCCCGCGGCCCGGCTTCGTCAGTGCCCGCAGGTAGATTCGTGCCAGACCGGTGTGCCGCCCGCACGCGGCAGGGACCGGTCGCCGCCGACGATTGCAGGAGTGATTCGCGTGGATCGTGTCGCGCTGCGCGGCCTGAGGGCCCGCGGGCATCACGGTGTGTTCCCCAAGGAACGCGAGGAGGGCCAGACCTTCCTCGTGGACATCGCCCTGGGAGTCGACACCCGGCCGGCCGCGGCCGACGACGACCTGGCGAAGACCGTGCACTACGGCATCGTGGCCGAGGAGGTCGTGGCCGTGGTGGAGGGCGAGCCCGTGAACCTCATCGAGACGCTCGCCGAGCGCATCGCCCAGGTCTGTCTGAAGCACGACGGGGTCCTGGAGGTCGAGGTCTGCGTCCACAAGCCGGACGCCCCGATCACCGTTCCCTTCGACGACGTGACCGTCACCATCACCCGGAGCCGAGTATGAACGCGCCTTTCACCAAAGGGCCCACCGACCCGACCGTCCAGCCGGTGCCCGCCTCGGTCGTCGAGAAGGTCGACGCCGCGGACACCACGCTGCAGAACCCCAAGCGAGCCGTGATCTCGATCGGCTCCAACCTCGGCAACCGCCTGGAGACCCTCCAGGGCGCCGTCGACGCCCTGGAGGACACCCCCGGCGTCCGCATCAAGGCCGTCTCCCCCGTCTACGAGACGGAGCCGTGGGGCGTCGAGCCCGGCAGCCAGCCGTCGTACTTCAACGCGGTGGTGGTCCTGAAGACCACGCTCCCGCCGTCCTCACTGCTGGAGCGCGCCCACGCCATCGAGGAGGCCTTCAACCGGGTCCGCGACGAGCGCTGGGGGCCGCGCACCATCGACGTGGACATCGTCGCCTACGCGGAGACCGTCTCCGACGACCCGCTCCTCACGCTCCCTCACCCGCGCGCCCACGAGCGCGCCTTCGTCCTCGCCCCGTGGCACGACGTGGACCCGGACGCGCAGCTCCCTGGCCTGGGCGCGGTGGCCGACCTGCTGACCGCGATCACCCGCGAGGGCGTCGAGCCCCGGGCGGACCTGGAACTCCGGCTGCCCGAGTAGTCGTTAAGGTCAGGACGACGCAAGGTCTGCGACCGACCGCGGTCCGGGGGAGCTGAAGGGACACCGTGAGAGAGCTGCGTATCAGGGTGCTGGCAGGCGTGTTCGTCGTCGCCGGAGTGCTGTCCTGGGCGGGCGCCCGGCTGTGGAACGCCGTGGGGACGCTTCCCGGCGTCCCGCTGGCCGCCCCCATCGTCCTCGCCCTGATCGCCGCGGTCCTCTTGTCCACGGCGCTCTCCCTGCGGGCCCGGCTGAAGGCCCAGCGCGAGCGCCGGCCCGGCGCCAAGGGAGTCGATCCCATGATGGCCGCCCGCGCGGTCGTCTTCGGTCAGGCCAGCGCCCTGGTCGCCGCCCTCGTCGCCGGCATGTACGGAGGCACGGGCGTCGCCCTCCTGGAACTCCTCGACATCCCCGCCCGCCGCGACCAGGCCTTCTACGCCGGCTTCTCGGTCCTCACCGGCATCGCGGTGATAGCGGCCGCCCTGTTCCTCGAACGGGTCTGCAAGCTCCCGGAGGACGACGACCAGAACCCGCCGGGGGCGGAACCGACGGCGTGAGCCGGCGGCCGGCCCGAGCAGGTGAGCAGGCGGGCGCGGCCGGGCGCCGTCCGCGTCAGCGCGCCATGATGAGGCTCATCGCCTCGTTCCGCGTCGCCGCGTCCCGCAGCTGACCGCGCACCGCCGAGGTGATGGTCTTCGCGCCGGGCTTGCGGATGCCCCGCATCGACATGCACATGTGCTCGCACTCCACCACGACGATCACACCGCGCGGCTCCAGGATCTCCATCAGCGAGTCCGCGATCTGGGTGGTGAGCCGCTCCTGCACCTGCGGGCGGCGGGCGTAGACGTCCACCAGCCGGGCCAGCTTCGACAGCCCCGTGATCTTCCCGCTGGTGGACGGGATGTAGCCGACGTGCGCGACGCCCCGGAACGGCACGAGGTGGTGCTCGCAGGTCGAGAACACCTCGATGTCCTTGACCAGCACCATCTCGTCGTGACCCAGGTCGAACGTCGTCGTCAGCACGTCCTCGGGCTGCTGCCACAGCCCTGCGAATATCTCCTTGTACGCCCGGGCCACCCGTGCCGGTGTCTCCCGCAGACCTTCACGGTCCGGGTCCTCGCCGACCGCGATGAGGAGTTCGCGCACGGCGTTCTCGGCGCGCTTCTCGTCGAACTCGCCGAGCAAGCCCTCGCCGTCCAGCGTCACGGGGTCGGTCATGTGAAGCCTCGTTCCTGTGTGTCTTGATCTGCGGACATGCCAAATGCCGCGCCCCCAGGCTAGAACCTGGGGAACGCGGCATACATTCCGGGGCCGATGCGTCCCGGCTCGGGGCTCCGGTCAGTTGTCCGGACGGTCCTCCGGCACCTGCTCCGTGGCCGGGGCGGGCTCCGTCGCCGTGGACTTGACGGTGCTGATCGCCGCCGTCGAGCCGTTGGTTCCGTTCGTCAGCGCGAGCTCCTTCGGGGAGAGCACCGGCGGGCGGGTCGACGGGGTGCGGCGGGAGGAGCCGGTCCAGGCGGGCCGCGGCGGCCGCTTGACGATCGGGGCGAAGATCTCGGCGATCTCCTCCTTGCCCAGGGTCTCCTTCTCCAGGAGGGCCAGGACGAGGTTGTCGAGGACGTCGCGGTTCTCGACCAGGATCTCCCAGGCCTCGTTGTGCGCGTTCTCGATGAGCTTCTTGACTTCCTCGTCCACCAGCGCGGCGACCTCTTCCGAGTAGTCGCGCTGGTGAGCCATCTCACGTCCGAGGAACGGCTCGGTGTTGTCGCCGCCGAACTTGATCGCGCCCAGACGCTCGGTCATGCCGTACTGGGTGACCATCGCGCGGGCCGTGGCGGTGGCCTTCTCGATGTCGTTCGCCGCGCCCGTGGTCGGGTCGTGGAAGACCAGCTCCTCGGCCGCGCGGCCGCCCAGCATGTAGGCGAGCTGGTCCAGCATCTCGTTGCGGGTCGTGGAGTACTTGTCCTCGTCGGGCAGGACCATCGTGTAGCCGAGGGCGCGGCCGCGGGACAGGATCGTGATCTTGTGGACCGGGTCGGAGTTCGGCGAGGCCGCCGCGACCAGGGCGTGACCGCCCTCGTGGTACGCGGTGATCTTCTTCTCCTTGTCCGACATGATCCGGGTCCGCTTCTGCGGGCCGGCGACCACGCGGTCGATCGCCTCGTCCAGCATGTGGTTGTCGATCAGCTTCTTGTCGCTGCGGGCCGTGAGCAGCGCGGCCTCGTTCAGGACGTTGGACAGATCGGCACCCGTGAAGCCGGGGGTGCGGCGGGCGACGGCGGACAGGTCGACGTCGGGCGCGACCGGCTTGCCCTTCTGGTGGACCTTGAGGATCTCCAGACGGCCCTGCATGTCGGGGCGGTCCACGGCGATCTGGCGGTCGAAGCGGCCCGGACGCAGCAGTGCCGGGTCGAGGATGTCGGGCCGGTTGGTGGCCGCGATCAGGATCACGCCGCCCTTGACGTCGAAGCCGTCCATCTCGACCAGCAGCTGGTTCAGCGTCTGCTCGCGCTCGTCGTGGCCGCCGCCGAGGCCGGCGCCGCGGTGACGGCCGACCGCGTCGATCTCGTCGACGAAGACGATCGCCGGCGCGTTCGCCTTGGCCTGCTCGAACAGGTCGCGGACGCGGGAGGCGCCGACACCGACGAACATCTCGACGAAGTCGGAACCCGAGATCGAGTAGAACGGGACGCCGGCCTCACCCGCGACGGCACGCGCGAGCAGGGTCTTGCCGGTGCCGGGCGGGCCGTAGAGCAGCACGCCCTTGGGGATCTTCGCCCCGACGGCCTGGAACTTGGCCGGCTCCTGGAGGAACTCCTTGATCTCGTGGAGCTCCTCGACGGCCTCGTCCGCGCCCGCCACGTCCGCGAACGTCGTCTTCGGGGTGTCCTTGGTGATGAGCTTGGCCTTGGACTTGCCGAAGTTCATCACCCGGGAGCCGCCGCCCTGCATCTGGTTCATCAGGAACAGGAAGACGACCACGATGAGGACGAAGGGGAGCAGGGAGAGCAGGATGCCGACGAAGGGGCTCTGCTTCGACGGCGAGACCGTGTAGCCCTTCGGGATCTGCTTGTCCTGGTACTTGGTCTGCAGCGTGTTGGCGATGGTCACGCCCTGGTCGCCGATGTAGCTCGCCTGGATCTTCGAGCTGCCGTCGACCTTCTGGCCGTCCTTGAGCTCGACCTTGATGGTCTGCTCGTCGCCCGTGGTCAGCTTGGCCTGCTGGACCCTGTTGTCATTGATCGCCGCTACGACCTTGCCGGTGTCCACCGTCTTGTAGCCGCCGGACTGACCGACGACATTCATCAACACGACCACGGCAAGGACGGCCAGCACGATCCACATGACCGGCCCACGGAAGTATCGCTTCACGTCCATCCATACGGAGCGGTGCCGCCCCGTCCCTCCTGCCATAGTGAGTTTGATAAGACAGTTCTTCTGACGGTACCCCAGCATTGGGGCTCGAAGCCGCACAGTAGGGCCCGCGTACCCGTCTGCTTGCTCCAACGGCTCCAGGGCCGCCGGGGTTCCCGATCACGTACCGCGCTTGAGCCCTTCGGGGTCAGCCGCCGTAGACGTGGGGTGCGAGCGTACCGACGAACGGCAGGTTCCGGTACTTCTCCGCGTAGTCCAGGCCATAGCCGACGACGAACTCGTTGGGGATGTCGAAACCGACCCACTCCACGTCGATGGCGACCTTCGCGGCCTCGGGCTTGCGCAGCAGCGTGCACACCTTCAGGGATGCGGGCTCCCGGGAGCCGAGGTTGGAGATCAGCCAGGAGAGGGTCAGACCGGAGTCGATGATGTCCTCGACGATCAGGACGTGCTTGCCCTTGATATCGGTGTCGAGGTCCTTGAGGATCCGCACGACGCCGGAGGACTGGGTGCCCGCGCCGTAGGAGGACACGGCCATCCAGTCCATGGTGACGGGGGTGGACAGCGCCCGGGCGAGGTCCGCCATGACCATCACCGCGCCCTTGAGGACGCCGACGATCAGCAGGTCCTTGCCCGCGTACTCCGCGTCGATCTTCGCGGCCAGCTCGGCCAGCTTCGCGTCGATCTCTTCCTTGGTGATGAGTACCTTCTCGAGGTCGGCACCCATGTCTTTCGCGTCCACCCGCATCACTTTCGGTCGTCTCACCGGCGTCGACGGCCCTCCTCCGGACTCCGCGTCAGCGGGCCGGCAGGAGGGTCCCGATTCAGCCTTGCCGAATCACCAGTCTGCCACCCTGCCGATGGGCGACGACCCTGCCGGGGAGGTTGATGGCCTTCTGACCGCGCCAGCCGGTGATCAGCCGGTCGACTTCCTCGATGTGCCGGGCGAACAGCGAACCGGCCGGAGCGCCGGCTTCGATGGCGGCACGGCGCAGGATGCGGCGGCGTACGGCGGGGGGCAGGGCGTACAGCTTGGCGCACTCCAGGCGGCCCGCGTCGTCGCGGACGGTGGCCTCGGCGTGGCCGGCCCAGACGTCGAGGGCGTCGGCGTCGTCGCGGGAGAGCCGGGCGGTGCGCGCGAGGGCCTCCACGACGCCCTTGCCGAGGGCCTTCTCCAGGGCGGGCAGGCCCTCGTGGCGCAGCCGGGAGCGGGTGTAGGCCGGGTCGGTGTTGTGCGGGTCGTCCCAGACGGGCAGGCACTGGACCATGCAGGCCTTGCGGGCGGTCTGCCGGTCGATGTGCAGGAAGGGGCGGCGATAACGGCCGCCGGCCCCCGAGACCGCGGCCATTCCCGACAGGGAGCGGATGCCGGAGCCGCGGGCGAGGCCGAGGAGCACCGTCTCGGCCTGGTCGTCGCGGGTGTGGCCGAGCAGGACGGCGTGGGCGCCGTGGCGCTCGGCTGCGGCGTCGAGGGCGGCGTAGCGGGCGGCGCGGGCGGCGGCTTCCGGCCCGCCGTCGCGGCCGACGGTGACGGTGACGGCCTCGACCGGGTCCAGGCCGAGTGCGCGCAGCCGCTGGACGACCTCGTCGGCGCGCAGGTCGGAGCCGGCTTGCAGGCCGTGGTCGACGGTGACGCCGCCGGCCCGGATGCCGAGCTTGGGGGCTTCGAAGCCGAGGGCGGAGGCGAGCGCCATGGAGTCGGCGCCGCCGGAGCAGGCCACGAGCACGAGCGGCGACGGCGGACGCTCGTGGGGGGCCGCTGTGTCCGGTGCGGCTGGCGAGGCCGATGCGGCATGCGCGGCCGGCGAGCCCTGGGGGGCCTGCGCGGTCGCCGGGACGCGGCCCGGCGTCGACGCGCCGGGCGGGGGGTGCCCGGGGAGCTGCGGGGCAAGGAGGACCGGCCGGGCGTGCGCGGTCGCCGGCGCGGGATGGGGCGAGAGCTGTTCGTCGAGGATGTCGTGGAGGACGCGGCGTACCGCCAGGCGTATCGCCGCGACCGCAGGATGGGGACCCATGTCCGGTTCCCTTCACGGAGTCTTCGGGGGTGAGCCCGATATCGGTCACTCAGAGTGCGTCGATGGTGACAGAAACAGGCCGTTCCCCGAGCATTGCACGCCTACGCACGGCTCACGGTCCCTCGGACGAGTGATTGAAGTGGCGTTCGCCTGCCGCAGGCCGGATTCGGCTCCCGGCCGTAGCACACGCGGTCACGGTTCGGCCCTGCGATGCACCCGTGCGATCCAGTCCGCCGGCTTGGAGATCTCCGCCTTGGTGGGGAGGGTGTTGGGGGAGGTCCACACCCGGTTGAAGCCGTCCATGCCGACCTGCTCGACGACAGCGCGCACGAACCGCTCGCCGTCGCGGTACTGGCGCAGCTTGGCGTCCAGGCCGAGCAGCTTGCGCAGGGCCATGTCCAGGCGGGAGGCGCCCCGGGCGCGGCGCTGCTGGAACTTCTCGCGGATCTCCGCCACGGTCGGCACGACGTCCGGACCGACGCCGTCCATCACGAAGTCGGCGTGGCCCTCCAGGAGGGACATCACGGCGGTCAGGCGGCCGAGGATCTCGCGCTGCGCCGGGCTCTGGACCATCTCGACCAGGGAGTGGCCGCCGTCGTCCTCCTCGCCCTCGGGGCGGCCGCCGGCGAGCGACTGGGCGGCCTCGCGGATGCGCTCCAGGAGCGCCATGGGGTCGACGTCCGTCTCCGCCAGGAAGGACTGGATCTCGCCCTCGAGGTGGTCGCGCAGCCAGGGCACGGCGGTGAACTGTGTGCGGTGCGTCTCCTCGTGCAGGCACACCCACAGGCGGAAGTCGTGGGGGTCGACGTCGAGTTCGCGCTCGACGTGGACGATGTTGGGCGCGACGAGCAGCAGCCGGCCTCCGCCGGGTGAGTCGGGGGGCCCGCCGGCCGGCAGGTCGCGGGTGGCGGGGGCGAAGGTCTCGTACTGGCCGAGGACGCGGGAGGCGAGGAAGGACAGCAGCATCCCGAGTTCCACACCGGTGACCTTGCCTCCGACGGCGCCGAGGACCGCGCCTCCGGGGGTGCTGCCGCGCCGCTCCTGCATCTTGTCCAGGAGGGGTTTGAGGATCTCGCGGAACCCGGCGACGTTCGCCCGCACCCAGCCGGGGCGGTCGACCACGAGTACGGGGGTGTCGCGGGCCTCGCGTGTGCCCAGGCGGGTGAAGCCGCGGACGTGCCCCTCGGACGCCTTGGCGTGCCGGCGCAGTTCCGCGACGACGGCCCGGGCCTCGTCCCGGCTCACCTCGGGGCCCGGCCGTACCAGCCGGGTCGCGGTCGCGACCGCGAGATTCCAGTCGACCATCCCGGGACTTGCCGCACCACCGATGCTCGTCATGTGTCAACGGTACGTGAGCGCTGCCGCTGCGGGCAGGCCGTGGCGCTGGGTGGGTGGTGCCCTTCGTGTTCCGACCGTGGTCCGGGTGCACCGGGTTGCCCGGCGGGCCAATCGGGGCTGCCGGGACCTGCCTCACGGCGGGTGGGGCCGGCACCGCGCGGCGGCGGCCGGACGGGCTCCGGACGGCCCGCGCCGGCCGTGCGGCCGCGGCGGAGGGCCGGTGGGGACCTGTGCGGGGGCCGACGCAGCCGTCCGGCCCCATGCCCGGATGACGCGCGGTACGCCGGCCGCGCCCGTGCGGCGCCAGGCCGGCGATGGACCGGTGCCCGCCCGTAGGGCGGGGCGCCGCCCGGGTCCGCCATACGGCCGTGCGCTGAGTGACCTGGAACCGGCACGGCCCGGCAGCTCCTCACCCGAACGGCCGCCGTCTGCGGCGCCCCGGCCACTGGGCCCCCGGCGACCGCGTCGGGCGCAGCCGCGGGGGCGAGTCCGGCTCTGGTGCGAGCCGCGCGGCAGTGATGCTGCGGCCTCCGTGAGTCTGGTGCGCGGCACTGGCGGTCTGCGGCCGGACGGATCCGGGGGCCGGAGCGGCGGTGGCGGGCGCGGTGGTCAGTCGCAGGTGCAGGTTGCCAGGGTGGTGACCGCGTGGTCGAGGGCCGACTGGGCTGCTTCCGGGCCGGTGGTGTTCTCCGCGAGGAAGGCGAAGGCGAGCAGGTGGCCGTTGCGGGCGACGACCGTGCCGGCGAGGGTGTTGACGCCCGTCAGCGTGCCCGTCTTCGCCCGTACGAGCCCCGCCGCACCGTCCGTGTAACGGTTGGTCAGGGTGCCGGTGAAGCCGGCGACCGGGAGGCCGGTGAGGACCGGGCGGAGTCCGGGGTCGGCCGGATCGGCCGCCTTGGCCAGCAGGGCCGTGAGCAGGTCCGCGGTGAGCCGGTCGGCACGGTTGAGCCCGCTGCCGTCGTGGAAGGCGGCGCCCGTCAGGGGCAGGCCGAGTTTCCTCAGCTGGGCGGCGATCGCGGCGGCGCCCCCGTCGAAGTCCGGCCGCCCACCCGTCGCGGCGGCCGTCTGGCGGGCCAGGGCCTCGGCGATGTCGTTGTCGCTGTTGGTGAGCATCCGTTCGACCAGCTCCGACAGCGGGGGCGAGGAGACGGTGGCCAGGGTCTCCGCGCGGCCGGTCGCCTTGGCCGGCCCGGCGACCGTGGTCCGGATGCCGTGGCCGGACAGCAGGCCGGCGAAGGCGCGGGCCGCGTCCGCCGCCGGGTCGGCCACGCGCGGGGCCGGGCCGCTGGCCGAGTCGTCGGTGCGGCCCTCGTCGGTCATCAGGGCGCTGACCGGGGCCAGGTTGTCGTTCACGCCGATGGGGTGCAGGAGGGGACCGGCGTACAGGGTGGTGTCGTAGGAGAGCGTCACCTCGGTCACATGCCGCTTGGTCAGCGCGGTCGCCGTGTCGGTGGCCAGAGTGCGCAGGCTCGCCAGGTTCCCGGCGTCCTTGCGGGCGGTGAGCGTGGGGTCGCCGCCCGCGATCAGGACGAGCTTCCCGGTGCCGGGCTCCAGGGCGGCGCGGGTGGTGAGCCGGTGGTCGGCGCCGAGGGCGGACAGCGCGGCGACGGCGGTGGCGATCTTGGTGGTGGAGGCGGGGGCGAACAGGTCGCCGGCGCTCTTGCCGTAGAGCCGCTCACCGGTGGTGACGTCGAGGACGGCCGCCGCGCGGCGGGTGCCGAGGGCGGAGTCCCGCAGCAGCGGGTCCAGGGCGGCCGCGAGGGCCGAGGCGTCCGACGCCGGCCGCGCCGGGTCGCCGGAGCCGCCGAGGCCCACGAGCACCGGGACGGCGCTGGGCGCGGGCTTCGCCCCGCCGTCGGACGCAGACCCGGACGCGTCGGACGTACGCGACGGATCCGGCGTATCGGCCCGGCGACCGTGATCTGTGCCACCCGCGCGGCCCAGTGCCGCCGCCCGGTCCCGCTCGGCCGTACGCTGGCCGGAGGAGTCCCAGGGCCCGGCGGCGGTCACCACACCGGCGGCGAGCGCCAGCCCGGCCGTGGCGGCACCCGCGGTGTACTGCCAGGTCTTCGGCTTCGCAAGCCGCGGCCCGGCGGCCCCCGCGAGCCGCGCGACCCGCGGTTTCACGGCCTGCGCGGCCCGTACGAGCCGCGGCCGTGCGGCCCGTGCGAGACGGGCCAGGCGCGGTCTCGCGGCCCGCCAGGCTCTCAGCTCCGGCACGACCACCAGCCCCTTTCGCGATCACACACCTGCGTGAGGGACACTTAACCACCAGAACTATGTGCTGATCATGGAGGAGCCACCGGTGGAGTTCGACGTCACGATCGAGATCCCGAAGGGTTCGCGGAACAAGTACGAGGTGGACCACGAGACCGGTCGTATCCGCCTGGACCGTCGACTCTTCACCTCGACCAGCTACCCGGCCGACTACGGCTTCGTCGAGAACACCCTCGGCGAGGACGGCGACCCGCTGGACGCGCTGGTCATCCTGGACGAGCCGACCTTCCCCGGCTGCCTCATCAAGTGCCGCGCGATCGGCATGTTCCGGATGACCGACGAGGCCGGCGGCGACGACAAGCTGCTGTGCGTGCCGGCGTCCGACCCGCGTGTGGAGCACCTCCGGGACATCCACCACGTGTCGGAGTTCGACCGCCTGGAGATCCAGCACTTCTTCGAGGTCTACAAGGACCTGGAGCCCGGCAAGTCCGTCGAGGGCGCCAACTGGGTGGGCCGCGCCGACGCCGAGGCGGAGATCGAGCGTTCCATCAAGCGTTTCCAGGAGCACGGCGGTCACTGAGCCCCGCGCCTGCCACGGGCCGCACCATCCCCACGGGGGCGGTGCGGCCGTTCGCGTACCTGTACCTCCGTCTGCGCATACTGAGGCAGACGGAAGGTGTCGTTCAGGGAGCGTTACTCAGTGACGGACGCGGAGGACCGCAAGCCGCAGTCGGACGAGGCGCGGAGCGCGTTCAGGGTTCCCGCCGGGCCCTCGGTGACGCAGGTGACCCAGGTGATTCCGGTCGTACCGGCGGCCGACGGGGAGTCGTCCTCGACGTCCGAGTTCGCCGTGCCCGAGGGGCTGACGGCGCCCAGGACGGGGCCCGAGTCGGAGACCACGTCCGAGTTCGCCGTGCCGGACGGGCTCGACGTCACGCCGCCGCCGGCCGTGGAGCCGGAGGGGTCCGCGTTCAGCCGGCCGAGTACCTACAGCGCCCGCCAGGCCCCGCCCGCCTTCACCCCGGCGGGCGGCATCCCGGCGGTCAACCTGCACAAGGACGTCCCCTGGCAGGACCGCATGCGCACCATGCTGCGCATGCCGGTCGCCGACCGGCCGGCGCCCGAGCCGGTGCAGAAGGCGGAGGAGGGCGGCCCCTCCGTCCCGCGCGTGCTCGACCTCACCCTGCGTATCGGCGAGCTACTGCTCGCGGGCGGTGAGGGCGCCGAGGACGTGGAGGCGGCGATGTTCGCGGTCTGCCGTTCCTACGGCCTGGACCGCTGCGAGCCGAACGTCACCTTCACCCTGCTGTCGATCTCCCACCAGCCGTCCCTGGTCGACGACCCCGTGACGGCGTCTAGGACGGTACGCCGCCGGGGCACCGACTACACGCGTCTGGCGGCCGTCTTCCGGCTCGTCGACGATCTGAGCGATCCGGAGACCCACCTCTCCCTGGAGGAGGCCTACCGGCGGCTGGCGGAGATCCGCCGCAACCGGCACCCCTACCCCGGCTGGGCGCTGACCGCGGCCGCCGGGCTGCTCGCGGGCACGGCCTCCGTCCTGGTCGGCGGCGACCTGATCGTCTTCGTGGCCGCGGCGCTCGGCGCGATGCTCGGCGACCGGCTGGCGTGGCTGTGCGCGGGGCGCGGGCTGCCGGAGTTCTACCAGTTCACGGTCGCCGCGATGCCGCCGGCCGCGCTCGGTGTCGCGCTCACCGTGGCGCACGTCGACGTGAAGGCGTCCGCCGTCATCACCGGTGGACTGTTCGCGCTGCTGCCGGGGCGGGCACTCGTGGCGGGCGTGCAGGACGGGCTGACCGGCTTCTACATCACCGCCTCCGCGCGCCTGCTGGAGGTCATGTACTTCTTCGTCGGCATCGTCACCGGCGTGCTGCTGGTCCTGTACTTCGGTGTGAAGCTGGGCGCCCCGCTCGACCCGGACGCCGCGCTCGCCATGAGCCGGCGGCCGGTGCTCCAGATCGTGGCCGCGATGCTGCTGTCGCTGACCTTCGCCGTGCTGTTGCAGCAGGAGCGGTCCACCGTGCTGCTGGTGACGCTCAACGGCGGTGTCGCGTGGTCGGTGTACGGCGCCATGCACGACGTCGGCAACATCTCCCCGGTGGCGTCCACGGCCGTGGCGGCGGGCCTGGTGGGCCTGTTCGGGCAGTTGCTGTCCCGCTACCGGTTCGCTTCCGCGCTGCCGTACACGACCGCCGCGATCGGGCCGCTGCTACCGGGATCGGCGACGTACTTCGGTCTGCTGTCGATCGCGCAGAACCACGTCGACAACGGGCTGGTGTCGCTGGCCAAGGCGGTGTCGCTCGCCATGGCCATCGCGATCGGGGTGAACCTCGGCTCGGAGATCTCCCGGCTGTTCCTCAAGGTGCCGGGCGCCGCCTCCGCCTCGGGGCGCCGGGCCGCGAAGCGGACCCGGGGGTTCTGACCCGCGGCGCCCGGGCCGGCGCGCCCTACGGGGCGCGGTAGTAGCCGCCGTTGTCCGGGTACTGCGGGTTCTGGTCGTAGTCGCCCTGCTGCTCGCCGTAGGGCTGCTGCGGGTACGGCTGCGGCTGTGCGTACTGGTGGCCGTAGCCGTACTGCTGCTGCTCCTGCGGGGGGTGGTTCTGGTTGCCGTACTGGTACGGCGGCTCGATGCGGCGCAGACGGGTCGTGGCGTCGTCCATGACCGGCTGCTGGAACTGCTGCGGGTGCTGCTGGTACGGGGCGGCGGGCTGCTGGACCGGGGCGGCCGGCTCCTCGGGTGCGTTCTTCGCCTTGGAGCGGGCGCGCAGGAACTCGATGATGATCGGAACCACCGAGATGAGGACGATCAGGATGAGGATCGCCTCGATGTTCTTCTTGACGAAGCCGATGTTGCCCAGCCAGGAGCCGAGGAGCGTCACGCCCGCGCCCCACAGCACACCGCCGATGATGTTGAAGATCAGGAACGAGCGGTACCGCATGCCGCTGACGCCCGCGATGATCGGCGTGAACGTGCGCACGATGGGCACGAAGCGGGCCAGGACCAGGGACTTCGGGCCGTACTTCTCGAAGAACTCGTGCGCCTTGGTGACGTTCTCCTGCTTGAACAGGCGGGAGTCGGGCCGGTTGAAGAGCGACGGCCCGACCTTCTTGCCGAACATGTAGCCCGCCTGGTCGCCCAGGATCGCGGCGAGGCAGATCAGGCCGATGGCGCCCCACAGCGGGAAGTCCAGCTGCTTCGACGTGATCAGCAGACCGCAGGTGAACAGCAGGGAGTCACCCGGCAGGAAGAAGCCGATGAGCAGACCCGACTCGGCGAAGACGATGAGGAGCAGGCCCCAGATGCCGAACGTGTTGAGCAGGTAGTTCGGATCCAGCCAGCTCGGGCCGAGGGCAAGCGTCGTCACGGTTCCGGACTCCTGAGGGGTTGGGGTGGTACGGCGTCGAAGTGTCGAGGCGGGGCCTCGTGCGGTGCCGCACAAAGCTACCAACGCAAGGTATACGCCCAAGGTTCCACGGGTGCCCGGGGGATGGCGCTGGGCGGTCCGCTCACGCCAAGCTGTGCGCCATGGACATCGAGGAATACGGCGGCGGCCAGGGGCCCCAGCCGGACGTGCTGGTCGTGACGACGAACGACGTACCCGGCCACCGGGTGGAGAAGGTCATCGGCGAGGTCTTCGGGCTGACGGTCCGGTCCCGGCATCTGGGCAGCCAGCTCGGAGCGGGTTTGAAGTCGATGATCGGCGGTGAGCTCAAGGGGCTCACCAAGACGCTGGTGCAGACCCGCAACCAGGCCATGGAGCGGCTCGTCGAGCAGGCACGCGCGCGGGGCGCCAACGCGGTGCTGGCCTTCCGCTTCGACGTGACCGAAGCGGCGGACGTCGGCACGGAGGTGTGCGCCTACGGCACGGCCGTGGTCCTGGCCCGGGAGTGACCGCCGAGGGCCCGGGTGCGGGGACCCGGGCCCGGCCTCCTACGCCGTGTGCCGCTCGGCGTTGGCGAGGATCGCCTCGTGCAGGTACGCGGCCAGACCCGGCCGGATCTTCTCGTAGGTCGCGGTGAAGCGCGGGTCGGCGACGTACATCTGTGCCAGGCAGGTGTGCATCTCGTGCCCGCAGTCGTAGTAGCTGCCGGAGATGAACCGTCGGTGTTCCTCGGCCACGTCCATGGCGGCCCCGGAGCCGGCCGGCGTGCCCGCGTCGAGCAGCGCCGCCATGCGCCGGTGGATCGCGTCCTGCTCCTCGGTGAGCCGCTTCCAGTCCTCCTTGGTGTACGAGGCGGTACGGCGCTGGGACTGCCGGTGGGCCTCCGTGTCACCCCAGCGCTGTTGGACCTCGTCGGCGTACTGCTCGGGGTCGTGGTCGCCGAAGACCTCGAACCGCTCCTCCGGCGTGAGATCGATGCCCATCCTGCGTGCCTCCATGGCGTGCTCCACGGCCTCGGCCATCTTCTTCAGCTTCTCGATCCGGGCGGTCAGCAGGTTGTGCTGGCGGCGCAGGTGCGCGCCGGGGTCCGCCTCCGGGTCGTCGAGCAGGGCCGCGACCTCCTCGAGCGGGAAGCCGAGCTCCCGGTAGAACAGGATCCGCTGCAGCCGGTCGAGATCCGCGTCGCCGTAGCGCCGGTGGCCCGCGTGGCTGCGCTCGCCCGGGACGAGCAGGCCGATGTCGTCGTAGTGGTGCAGGGTGCGCACCGTCACTCCGGCGAATCCGGCGACCTGTCCCACGGAGTAGCTCACTTCCGCTCCTTTCTCGGTACGCAGTCCACGGTGGCTCCTCACGCCACGTGAGGTGCAAGCGCGTTTCGTTCCGGATGTTGTGTCGCTTTCGTCCGCTTATCGTGAGCCCGTGGCCCAGGACACCGCACAGCAGGCACCGACCGCCCCGGCGGCCCCGGCCCGCGTCCTGTCGCGAACTGCCCCGCCGTCCAGGCGCCGGGGTCGCGGGCCAGTTCGCGACCTCCCGTTCGCGACCATGACCGTGGTGAAGCTGGCCGCACTGCTCGTCGCCGCGTCCTGCGGGTTCCGCGGCGGCCGGGTCTGGAGGCGCTGCCCGAGGAGCTGGTCTTCCGGGTCAACTACCTGGGCGGTGACATGCCGACCTTCGCGCTGAACTTCTCCCGGCCCGGCGCGCAGGTGGTAGCCCAGTACTACTCGTTCCTGCGGCTGGGCCGCGAGGGCTACCGGCTGGTGCAGCAGTCCACCCGGGACGTGGCCCGCCACCTCGCCGAACGGATCGAGGCGCTCGGCGACTTCCGGCTGCTGACGCGCGGCGACCAGTTGCCGGTGTTCGCCTTCACCACGGCGCCGGACGTGCAGGCCTTCGACGTGTTCGACGTCTCCCGGCGGCTGCGCGAGAACGGCTGGCTGGTGCCCGCGTACACCTTCCCGCCGAACCGGCAGGACCTGTCCGTGCTGCGCGTGGTCTGCCGCAACGGCTTCTCGGCGGACCTCGCCGAGCTGTTCCTCGAGGACCTCGGCCGCCTGCTGCCCGAACTGCGCCGCCAGCCGCACCCGCTGATCCGGGACAAGAACGCGGCCACCGGCTTCCACCACTAGTGCAGCGCCGCATTGATCTTGCGGGGGTATGTGCCCCGCCGTCAGCGGCGACGCGGGCTGCTGACGGCGGAGGGTGATGCGTCAGTTCTTG
>NZ_JBIAXG010000076.1:0-26377 GCF_042896465.1 Streptomyces sp. NPDC001292 | reverse complement strand
GGCGACACGACGCCGTCATTCCTGCCACCCGACCATCGGCAGCATGCCTGACCTGCAGAAATCAAGCGATCACGTCCGGATTGATAACGGCCTCTGACACAGGACGGCAGGCGAACGCTGCGCGACCCTGACGCGTTGGGGAGACGGATGCGGCCACCGTTGATCACCGGCGTGTGAAGGCTGAAGATCATGCGGTGGCCGCAGGTCACAGCGTAGACCCTGCCCGCTGGCAGGAGGCGTTCGAGGGCCTGATGAGCCGGATCGCGGGACGGTTCGCACGGGTCGAGCCCCGGCGCAGGGTGAGGCAGTTGGTGCTCGGACTGCTGTCGGATCTGCCGCGCAAGAACTGCTGGGTGCGCCACGAGGCGCCATGTGACCGAGTGGAGGTGGAAGACCTCTACCGCCGGGCCGTCGCAGCGGCCGGGTAGAAGCTGAGGGCAGTCCGAGCCGGGGAACGCCGGTGAGGACGGAAAGCAGCTCTGACAACGCCGGGACGGCGCGGTACTGCCAGACGTGTCGGGTTCGGCAAGCAAGGCCAGAAGGCGTACGAAGAGGAATCCGTGTAAAGCCCCGTAAGTCTTGCACCGGGCTCAGATCTGGCGGATATGGGCCCGGGGTGCAGTGCGTGACCGCTCGTTTCAAGAGGCGGTCAACTCCGAAGCCGGTCTCCAACTGCCGGTGGGGAGGCCACGCTGAAGGTCTGCGGCGTAGGCGTGGTGATGCTGCCGGGGTAGTAGCGGGACGCCGACCTGGCCGATCGGCACATGGTGAACGTGGGAACCACCTGCGGTCGCCCCCGTTTTCCGGGCATCCGGTCCGGAGATCGAGGGCAGGCCCGTTGCCGGCTGAGGCCCGCAGGTGAGGCGGAGGCCCCGTAGTAGTCCGAGCGGAGGAAAGCTCCGTGCATGGCGAAGGGGGCCAGCAAGTCGGCAGCGAGGATGCTGCAATGCCGGGAGGCCGCTGGTGAATACCGACGCGCTGGAGTTCGCGCTGCTCAAGGCCGAGCGGGGTACGGGTCTGTCAAATGAACGGCTCTGGTCCGTAGTCGTGGTTACGTTGAGTAGCCGTCCGTGATTATGATCTGGTGATGGATGTCAACTCCCTTATAGGCACGGTGTTTTCCGGGCTATCGGTGCTGGCCGTCGAGGACGTGGCGGACGGCGGTGACGCACGGTCTCCACAGTAGGAGGGGAGGTGCAGATCCGTCGTCATTTGTCATCGTTGAGCACCCCCGCACGGCCCAGAGACGGCCCGGGCGGGGGTGCTGTGGTGTGCGCCCCTCGATGAGAACCATGGGCATGGTGGTCGCTGAGGTCGGCTGCGCTGATGTCAGACGGCCGGCGGGGTTCAACAGCCCGCCTCGACGCCGCTGTTCACACGAACGAGTCGATGTTGATCGAGTAGCCGGCTCCGGTGGTGAGGTCGGGGCGGCTTCCGTGACCGTCCTCCGCGAGGCCCTCGGCGGTGAGGAAGACGATCTGCAGGGACATTTTCTCTTTGACGAAGCTCAGGTCATCGGGCAAGGCCTCGGGGTCCGGATTCCATCCGTCCCGTACCGCCGCCGTCCGGTAGTGCGCGGCCACTTGGGCCTGCGTGCCGGGGAAGGCGTATGTCCGGTTGGCATACACCGAGACATCGCCGCTGTCCGCCCAGCAGCCGGCGTCAACCTTCTCGAAGCCCCGGGCGACGGTGGCCCCGGCGGGCCGGGAGTCGAGGATGTCGAGCGCCGCCATCTCCTTCACCCGGTCCTCGGTCCCCTCGCAGTCCCGAGCGAGTTCCAGCAACGTGCAGCCGGTGAGCGTTACGGCCGCCAGCGCGGTCGACAGGAGCAGGGATATCGGGCGGGTGGTACCTGTCGGCAGAGGCAAAGCGGGCTCCAGGTCAAGGCCGGGGCGGAGGGAGGACGCGGTACGCCGGACAAAATAGTCATCCGTGCCCGCTCCGGAGCAGGCACTTGTCCCCTCAGACTCGTCTACAACCTGAAAGGTTGCCGGTTAAGGGCAACAACCTCGGCCCAGCGCACATCCCGGGGCACCGTGAATGATCCGTAGGCGCGTGCGCGCCGTATGACCTGGCACCCAGAGGGGGTTCAACCCAGAGGGGGTTCAACCAAGGCCCGCCCGCGTTCAATCAGCCCGAACCGGTCCGCCGTCGTCCGCCGTTGTACGCACGTTGATGTCAGCCGCGGATGTCAGGGCACCGTTGGGTTCATCAGCGAGCCGCTTGACCCGTCGCCGCCCAGAAGAGTGATCACAGCGACAAGAAGCTCCGATCACTCTAGTCGGGTAGCTCGTGGTCGGGTGAGGGAGCGCTGATAACGGCGCCGGAAGAACTGCTGTGTCAAGAGCAGTGCCGGAAACAGCAGCCGCCAGGGACCGTGCGGGGCGGCGCGAGTCAGGGATCGAATCGTCAGTGCGACCGTGCCGTCAGGGGAGCGGTGGACGACGAAGGCCTCCTCGCCGCAAACGGGATGACCGGGCAGCGTCCCGTACGCGAAGCCGCAATCGAACACAGCGGGGACCGCTGCCGGAGTGTGGGAAACTTGCATCTACGAGGTGCCTTGCTGATTGTGCGTGCTGGAAGCGTCAGAACTCCCATCATCGCAGGTCAGCGGGGTACCTCTTCTTGATTGCTCATCCACAGGACGCGAGTCACTCGGTGGATCGAGGCTAAGGTGCACGCCAGAGCAGTCTTGAGATGCATTCATCCCCGGCGTGAACGCCGGGGCTTTCTGCAAGAGTCCCGGTAATCCAGGGCGGCCGCGCGCGCGGCGTCCGGGTCGATGGTGATGGCTGTGCCTTCGATCGCCTGGGCAGGGTCCAGCTGCTGGCCGGCGGTGCGCGCGGCTTCCTGCGCGAGAGAGGTGGCCCGGTTGGAGGCGTTGAGGGCGCCGCCGCCGTCGACGAGCAGTCCCATGACCATGAGGATGGCGAGCGCGGACATCGCCATGAACAGCGACATGGAGCCGCGGTCCCCGCGGGCGACAGCTTCAGCACGGGCTCGGGCGATCAGGCCTCGTACGGCGTGGATCACTGCCGCCCCCGGTAGGTGTCGATCGGGCTGATGAAACTCGCCGTGAGGGTCTTGGAACCGGGCAAGCCAGGCAAGCCGATGTCTGACAGCCGCGCGGTGCACGAGATCGTGGCGGTCACGGTGGCCGCCTGGCCGACGTCGAGGGAGTAGCCGGAGGTGTCGACGGCGACGTCGGTGCTCTGGCAGGTGACGCCGTCGCCGCTGAGGCTGTCCTCGGCGGCCGCGCGGGCCTGGGATTGGGCGCTGGTGGCATCGCGCTCGAGGGAGGCTGCGTGGGCGGCTGCGTCGACGGCTCCGTCGGCGTCGACGACGCGACCGAAGGCGATCATCAGGCCGAGCAGGGCGATGATGGCCGGGGCGATCACCGCGACTTCGAGTGCAGCGCTTCCCCGGTCCCCGCCAGCGCGGCGGCGCACGAAGGTTCTGCCGCGAACTGACGTCGAAATCAGCTGGCATGGGTCATCTCCTCGGGGTCGTCGTGAGCAACCCAGGGCGAGTTCGGTCCGACGGTGAGCGAGCCGGCGGCGACCGGCGAACTTCTGGCTTCGCATCGCCCCTGGTGTGGGATCGATCGGTTACCTATACCGATTCGATCGATCGATACAATAAGCTTCGCTCACGATCTCCATACCGTGCGGTGCGGGTACTCCATCGCCGTTGACACAACCGAGAGGTTCCCTTGGACATGACAGACTCTGGCCGCGCGGATGTCGCGGCGCACTGCGTTGCCAGGATTGACCGTGATCGGCTGGCGACGACGCTGACCGAGCTCATCAGCCAGCCGAGCATCAACCCGTTCGACGACAGGCCACACGGTGACAGGGGCGAGCGGCGGGTGGCGGACTATCTCGGCAGCCGGCTCGAACGGCTGGGGTGGGCGTGCGAGATCGTCGAGTTCGCGCCTGGGCGGCACAACGTGATCGCGCGGCTACCAGGCTCGCGGGCCGCGGGGAGCGGCCGGTCACTGATGCTGGCGGGACACATGGACACGGTGGAAACGGCCGGTTACCCGGCGCCTTTCGCCGGCGCCGTGCGCGACGGCAGGGTTCACGGTCGTGGCGCGTGCGACATGAAGGCCGCGCTCGCGTGCTATGTCGAAGTCGCGGAGGTGCTGGCCGAGCACGCGGTCGCTCTGGCCGGTGAGCTGGTGATCGCCGGTGTCGGTGACGAGGAGTATCGCCAAGAGGGCGCCAAAGCATTGGGGAAGTCCGGCCTCCGGACGGACGGCGTCATCATCGGGGAGCCGACCGAGCTGACGATCTGCCATGCCACCAAGGGACTCGTCGCCTACGACCTCACCGTCACCGGTGAGGCTACCCACGGCAGCGTGCCCCACCACGGGGCCAACGCCATCCTCTCGGCAGCGGAACTGGTAGGCGCCTTCGCCGGCTATCAGCGACTGCTCGAGCGGCGCGGCCACCCGCTGCTGGGGCAGCCCACGGTCAACGTCGGCGTCATCGAGGGCGGCGTGAAACCGAACATCGTGCCACCCGAATGCCGGGTTCAGTTCAGCCGCCGACTGCTGCCCGGTGAGACTCCAGCCGCCGTGCGAGCGGAAGTGATGGCCATGCTCGACACCTCGGTCGATCAGCGGCGTTGGGACCTCAGCGAAGCCTGGTGGACCGTCGAGCCGTACGAACTACCTGACAGCCATCCTCTTGGCGCAACGGTACGCGCCGCCGCAGAGGCGTGTGGTGTCGCTGACGCGGCACCACACGGTTTTCCGGCCAGCTCCGACGCCGCCTACTTCGGCTCACCGGTCGTGCTCTTCGGCCCTGGTTCGCTTGCCCAGGCACACAGTCTCGACGAATGGGTGGCGATCGAGGACATGGTCACCGCGACCGCGGTGTACCTGCGTTCCGCGCTCATGACGCTGGGCATGACGGCGACACGTCGGCCTGACCCCGGCACGCGATCTCCTGAAACCCGAGTCAGCGGAGTGCGTCAATGACAGTGAACAATGCACAGCCCACCAGCATCAGGAAAGTGATCGCCGCGGGCTCCGTAGGCGCACTGGTCGAATGGTACGACTTCGCGGTCTATGCGTATCTGGCGACTATATTGGCACGTCTGTTTTTCCCGGCCACCAATCCCGCAACCTCATTGTTGAGCTCTCTCGCGGTGTTCGGGGTCGGCTTCGTACTGCGTCCCGTGGGTGGCGTCATCTTCGGCCACTACGGTGACAAGTTCGGACGCCGCAATGCCTTGGCCGCCGCGATCATCCTGATGGCGGCAGCCACGTTGGCGATCGCTGTCCTGCCCACCTACTCGCAGGTCGGGGTGCTCGCCCCGGTGCTGCTGGTGGTAGCCCGGATGGTCCAGGGCCTGGCCGCCGGCGGGGAATGGGGAGGCGGCACCGCCTTCCTGGTCGAGTACGCGCCCCAGGATCGCAAAGGCCTGTACGGCAGCCTCCACCAGTTCGCCACCATCGGTGGATTCGTCTGCGGAACCGCGATGAGCACGTTCATCAATGCCGTTTTCTCCGAGGCCGCGCTTAATGCCTACGGCTGGCGAATACCGTTCGTCGTCGGAGCGCTCGGCGCGTTGGTGGGCCTCTATCTGCGCTTGCGGATGGAAGACACCCCGGACTTCCGGGCCTTGAAGCGGAGCCAGACGGTGGCGCGGGCTCCGATCGTGGAGACCTTCGCCAGGCATTCGCGTTCGGTGTTCCTGGTCGTCGGTGTTGTTCTCGGCTGGACGATCGCTTACTACGCCTTGATCGGCATGCCAAGCTTCATGGCGGGCAGCATCAAGGTGCCGCTGTCGGCGGCGCTGACGTCCAACCTGATCGCCATGGTTGTTCATCTGTTGCTCTTGCCCGTCACGGGAGTGCTCTCGGACCGGGTCGGGCGCAAACGATTGTTGCTCAGCTCCACGGTCGGGCTCGGAGTCGTGGCATACCCGGTCTACTGGTTGCTGTCACAGGGATCGTTCGGATACCTGGTTCTCGGTCAGGTCGTCTTCGCGGCGGTTCTCGCGGTTTTCTCCGGCCCGGCTCCCGCGGCGCTCGCAGAACTGTTTCCCGCGCGGGTTCGTCACAGTTCCCTGTCGATCGGCTACAACCTTGCTACCGCGGCCTTTGGCGGTACCGCGCCGTTCATCGTCGCTTTCCTGGTCTCCCGCACAGGCAACGATCTCGCACCGGCCTATTACGTGATCGCGGGCGCCATCGTGACCACCGTGGTACTCGTGTCGATGTCTGAGACGGCCACGCGCACGCTGAGCCAGGACGACGAGGCCACAGACAACGCCGGAGACAAGACTGCCGCGTCATGAGGAGCTGGGACAGCTCAGGGCCACCTCGTCGGTGTGCCCAGACAATAAGCGCAGTGTGACGGGGTGGGCCGCGACACGCGGCCACCCCCTCAAGCTCGGAGAAAACGGGTCGGCTCGCCGATGTCGAGATCGTCCCGGCGCACGGCCCTTCCGTTCTCCGTCGCGCGCATCAGCCCCAGTCCGCCGTCGGCGTAGCTACGGCACAGGTCACGCAGGCCGAGGTGCCCGCTGCTGCGGAACCAGTGGGACACCGCCGTGCACATCTCCAGCAGACCGATGGTCAGTGCCTTGGGATGCGACACAGTGAACACCCCCACCGCTATTCCGTCCTCAACAGTCGCCCGCCACAGCCCTTCATACGAGTCGCGGAGCGTAAGCACCCGGTCCCGCCGCTCACCCGACAACGCTCGGAGCTCAGTGTCGGTGACGATCTTCGCCAGCCGGTCCGTCACGTGTGCCCACACGTGCTGCTCGATCAGCATCGCCAGGCGCTCGCACGGAGCGTCCAGCTCCGCGCAAGCGCGTTCGGCCGCCTGCCGGAGTGGATCGGTGCTGGCGAACATGATGTCCACCAGCAGATCGTCCTTGCTGCCGAAATGGTGATACAGCGAGGAGAGCGTAGCGCCGGCCTCGGTGACGATGTCGCGGATGCCGGTGCCGTGAAAGCCCCGTTCGGCGAACAGGGTGATCGCCGCCTCGCGGATCCGGCGCGGTGTTTCCCCGGCCTCCTCGGCGCGCACCCGTGGCATCTCTGACTCCCTACTTGGTCGCAAGATTGTTTTCAGCTCCCTGGAACCTACCTGACCGGGGAGCGGATACCGACATCACCCGGCCATCGTGAGACCACCGCTGACGGAGAGCACCTGGCCCGTGATGTGCGCCGGAGCGGATGCGAAGAAAGTCACGGCCTCGGCGACCTCGTCGGGCTGGGCCAGCCGGCGGTTCGGGGTCGCCCGCACGATCGCGTCCATGGTCGCCGCGGCCCGTTCGTCCTGCTTGATCTCGCCGAGCAGCGGGGTGTCGGTGGGGCCGGGGCAGACGCAGTTGACGGTGATGCCGTGCCGCGCCGTCTCCCGGGCGATCGACTTGGTGAACGCGATCGTGCCGCCCTTGCACGCGGCGTATACGGCCTCGCCGGACGAGCCGACCCGGCCCGCGTCGCTAGCGACGTTGACGATGCGCCCGCCGCCGGAGGAAATGAGCCGGGGAATGGCTAGATGGACGGCATTGAACACGCCCTTGAGGTTGATGTGGATGAGCTTGTCCCACAGCGTCGACTCGGTGTCGGTGAACCGCTGCACGTGGTCCCAACCTGCATTGTTGATCAGGATGTCCAGCCCGTTCAGGCGGGTGCAGGCCTCGTCGACCGCCGCGTACATGGCCGCGTAGTCACCGACGTCGGCCGCGACCGCGAAAGTTCCGGGAACCTCATGCGCCAGTTTCTCCGCGCCGTCGGCATCCAGGTCCACGATCGCGACCGACACGCCCGCCGCGGTGAGCCGGCGCACGATCGCGGCTCCGATTCCTTTCGCGCCACCGGTCACGATCGCGGTGGCGCCATTGATTTCCTGGTGGTCGTTCATGCTTGAGAACCGTTCTTTTCGTTGTCGGACGGGAAGGAAGGAAACGTCAGGCAGGCTGACTGTCGAAAGTGGACTCGGTGACACCGCGCGCGGCGAGCAGGTGTTTCTCGACCTTCTCGGTCGGCGTCTTCGGCAGGGTGCCGGCGAATTCGACGTACCGGGGGACCATGTGCCGCGGCAGCCGTTGCTCGCAGTAGGCCAGCAGGTCCGGCGCGGTCAGCACCTGGTTGTCGCGCAGGGCAACGGAAACCATGACGTCGTCCTCAGTCAGCTCGCTCGGCACCCCGTATGCCGCAACCTCGAGGACGGCGGGATGCCCGCTGACGACGTCCTCGATCTGCATCGCGGAAATGTTTTCCCCGCGACGACGGATCACGTCCCGGTTGCGCCCGGCGAAGTAGAAGTAGCCCTCGTCATCGCGATAGGCGAGGTCCCCGGTGTGGAACCACAGATCGCGCCATGCCTGCAGGGTCGCCTCCGGCATGCCGAGGTATTCGGACAGGATCACGTGCGGCTCGCGCGGCCGGACGCAGATCTCACCGACCTGCCCCGGCCGGCTGCCGAATCCGTTCTCGTCCAGGACGCGCACGTCGAAGGGCGGAACAGGGCGACCGCACGAGCCGGAGCGCCGGGGCTCGCCGGGGCGGTTGTACAGCACGATCCCGGCGTCACTGGAGCCGTAGACCTCGACGAGCTCGACACCGAATCGCCGCTCGAACTGCCCGGCCCAATCCGGCAGGGGCACCCCCCAGCCGAGCCGGGCGGGGTTGTCCACGTCGTCGGGTGCGGGCTCCTGCTTGAACAGCATGGTCAGCGTCGCGCCCATGAAATCGAAGACGGTGGCCCCGTAATGGCGGACCTGGTCCCAGAACCGCCGCACGGAAAAACGCTCCACCAGGGCCGCGGTCGCGCCCAGCACGAATGCCGGGGCAACGGTGAAGATCGCCGCGTCGGCGTGGAACAGCGGGAACGGGCAGAACAGGACATCCGCGTCGGTCAGCCTCAGCTGCTCGGCGAAGATCTCCGCCTGCCGGGTGACATACCGATGCGGGAGTACACAGGCCTTCGAGCGGCCGGTACTACCTGAGGTGAACAGCAGGATGCTCGGGTCACCGGGACGAACGTCCGCCCGCGGCGCCGGGCCGCCGGCGAGCTCCGACCACCCGCGCACGACGGCTGCCCCCAGGTCCGGGCGGCCGTCGCCCCTCACGAAGACCGTGTGAACATTGGTCGCGCGCGGGAGCGCCTCACCGATCGCAGGCAAGAACTGCTCGTCGGCCACCGCGACCCCGGCACCGCTGAGCGCCAGCGCGCCGGCCAGTCCGTCGGTTCCCAGTGAGGTGTTCACCGGCGCTGCCACAGCGCCGATCCGGCCGAGCGCGAGCCACGTGATGACGAACTCCACGCAGTTCGGCAGCAAGAGAGCCACTCGGTCTCCCGCGCCCACACCCTGTTCGGCGAGCCCACCCGCCACTGATCCCACCTGCTGGGCAAGCTGGCGATACGTCAGCGTCTCCTCGCCGATCCGCAACGCGGGGTGGTCTGGCCGCCCTTCGGCGTGCTCGTCGACGAAGTCACCGAGTGTGCGTGTGCCGGTGGTCACCGTTGCCTCCTTCTCGTCCGTGTCTGTTGGCAAACGTCTGCAGGCTCGCCTCGGCCGCCGCACTCCGCCGCGCCGTGGCGACGGCGGCCGTCTCCCGTTCGAGCGCTCGCGCGACCGCGTCACCACTCGCGTCCTGGAGCAACTGCCGGGTCAACCGGACGGCCTGGGATCGCTCCGCCAACTCGTTCGCCAGCGCGATCGCACGGTCCAGCACCTGGTCGCGGGGCACCACTTCGCTGACCAGCCCGGCGGTCAAAGCCCACGCGGCGTCGTAGGTCTGACCCGTGAGCACCATGTCACGGGCCCGCCCATATCCCACATAGGCGGGCAACAGCGCCGAAGAACCGTTCGTGCACACCAGGCCCCACGCCACCTCGGGGCATGCGAAAACCGCGTGCTCGGCAGCGACCCGCAGATCGCACGCCAAGGTCAGCTCGAGCCCGCCGCCCATCGCGGGGCCGTTAATCGCCGCGACGCTCGGCTTGGCCGACTCGGCCAGGATTCTGGTTGCTTGCTGGAACAACGCGATGTTCTCGTCGAAGGTCTCCGCATCGGCTCGCGCCGTCTCCTCGAGGTCGTCCCCGGAGCAGAACGCAGACCCGGCACCCGTCAGCACGATGACGCCGGTATCGGACCGCCGGTCCGCGTCGGCCAGCGCGTCGACCAGTTGGCGCAGCATCTGGCCGGACAGGGCGTTGCGCACCTCCGGCCGGTTCAGCCTCACCAGTGAGAAAGAATCCCCGTGCTGAAGCGTCACGCGATCACTGGCGGTCGCGTTGGCCCCACTGTTCACATCAGGCAACATACGGTTATTGTATCGATCGATCGAATTAATGCCAAGGAGGGTCATGGACCGCTACGGGCACTACGAAGTGCTGAAGCTGGACTGGGTCACGGAGGGCGTGCTGCGTGTGACCATCGACAACCCCGGTCGCGCCAACGCGCTGGATGCGGCTGGCCACGGCGAGATCACCCGGATCTGGCGCGACGCCGATGCCGATGAGCGGGTCCGTGCTGTGCTGATCACCGGGGCCGGCCGCAACTTCAGCGCCGGCGGCGATCTGGACTGGGTCCGCAGCCTCGCGGACGATCCGCAGGCTCGCATCGCCGGGCTGCGGGAAGCGCGGGAGCTTGTCACCAACCTGGTGAACTTCACCAAGCCCGTGGTGTCCGCCGTGCGGGGCGTCGCCGTCGGCGCCGGACTGGTCGCCGCCCTACTCGCGGATGTCTCGGTGGTCGCGACGGACGCGCGGTTGATCGACGGCCACACCAAACTGGGCGTGGCAGCGGGCGATCACGCAGCCCTGATCTGGCCGCTCCTGTGTGGCCTCGCCAAGGCCAAGTACTACCTGCTCACCTGCGATCCACTCGAGGGAGCCGAGGCCGAACGGATCGGCCTGGTGTCCCTCGCTGTCCCGGACGACGAGGTCACCAGCAGGGCGGCCGAGATCGCTGTCCGGCTCGCGAACGGCGCGCCAACCGCCGTGCACTGGACCAAACACGCCCTCAACTCCTGGCTCCGGGGGGCCATGCCGCATTTCGATGCCGCACTCGCCCTCGAGTTCCTCGGCTTCGCCGGATCCGAAGTGCAGGAAGGCCTCACCGCGCTGCTTGAGAAACGCACGCCCACATTCCAAGAGGGCGCGGAAGCCTCCCACTAGTGCAAGGTCAGCCGCGTTGCTGATCTCTCATCCTGGCCACCGAAAAGGTCCTCACCCGGTCCGGGCTGGCCTCTGGCGACATAGGCGCCTTCGAGATCAACGAGGCCTTCGCCTCGGTCTGCCTGGGCTGGCAGCGCCGGACCGGCGCCGACTACGAGCGGATGAACCCCAACGGCGGCGCCATCGCCCTCGGCCATCCGCTCGGCGGCTCCGGCGCCCGCCTGATGACCACCCTGGTCCACCACATGAAGGACAACGGCATCCGGTACGGCCTGCAGTCGATGTGCGAGGGCGGCGGCATGGCCAACGCCACCGTTCTCGAACTCCTCTGATCCACCACTCGACCAGGAGACGGGCCACACGGCCCGTCCCGTACCGCAAGACCCTGCGCAGCAGTCGCAGAAGGGACACCAGACATGGAAGCCGCCGACTTCAAGGCCGTACTCGACGCGGTCCGCCGCCTCGTGCGCGAGGACGTCGTGCCACGCGAGGACGAGATCGAGGAGACCGACGCCATACCGGAGGACATCCGGCGCAAGGCCGTGGCGATGGGCCTGTTCGGCTACACGCTGCCCGAGGAGTACGGCGGCCTGGGCGCGAGTCTGTACGAGGACGTCCAGCTGGCCTTCGAGTTCGGCTACACCACGCCCGCGTTCCGCTCGATGTTCGGCACCAACAACGGCATCGCCGGCAAGGTGCTGGTCAACGCGGGCACCGAGGAGCAGCAGAAGCACTGGCTGCCCCGGCTCGCCGAGGGCGCCGTCGCCTCCTTCGCCCTCACCGAGGCCGAGGCCGGCTCCGACCCGTCGGGCCTGACCACCCGGGCGCGCCGCGACGGCGACGCGTACCTCATCTCCGGCTCCAAGCGGTTCATCACCAACGCCCCGCTCGCGGATCTGTTCGTCGTCTTCGCCCGGACCGGCGAGGAGAAGCACGGCACCAAGGGCATCTCCGTCTTCCTGGTCGAGTCGAACCTGCCCGGCGTCACCGTCGGCCCCAAGGACCACAAGACCGGCCAGGCCGGTGCCTGGACGGCGGAGGTGTACTTCGACGAGGTCCGCGTTCCGGCCGCCGCGCTGGTGGGCGGCGAGGAGGGCGCCGGCTTCGGCACGGCGATGAAGTCCCTCGTGCGCGGGCGGGTACACATCGCCGCGCTGTGCGTGGGCATGGCCGAGCGGATCCTGGAGGAGTCCGTCGCCTACGCCGCCGCCAACAAGCAGGGCGGCCGTCCGATCGGCGAGTTCCAGCTGGTGCAGGCGATGCTCGCGGAGATCCAGACCGGCGTGTACGCGGGCCGGGCGATGGTTCTCGAGGCCGCCCGGAACTACGACTCGGGCGCGGACCGCCGGATCGGCCCCTCGGCCGCCAAGCTGTTCTGCTCCGAGATGGTCTCCAAGGCGGCCGACCTCGCCGTGCAGATCCACGGCGGCATGGGCTACATGCGCGGCACGGTCGTCGAGCGCTGTTTCCGCGACGCCCGGCTCTTCCGCATCTACGAGGGCACCAGCGAGATCCAGAGGCTGATCATCGGCAAGAACCTGCTCAAGGGGGCGGGCCGATGACGGACCCCGCCGTGCTCGTCGCGCAGGACGGGCCCGTCAGGACGCTCACCCTGAACCGGCCGAGCCGCCGCAACGCCCTGGACCTCGACGACCGGCGCGCGCTGCTGACCGCGCCGGCGGGTGCGGAACAGGACCGCAACTGCCGGGCAGTGGTGCTCACCGGGGCCGACGGCGTGTTCTGCGCGGGCGGCGATCTCCGGTCGATGTCGCAGGACCGTGACGTCGCGGTGGCACGCCTGGTCGCGGTCAACGACATCGCGCGCGCCCTGGTCCGTTGCCCGAAACCGGTGATCTCCGCTATCGAAGGCGGTGCGTTCGGCCCCGGACTGTCGCTCGCGGCGGCGAGCGACTACGTGGTAGCGGCCGAGGACGCCCGGTTCGAGGCCTCGTTCGCCAAGATCGGACTGACCGCCGACACCGGCCTGACCTGGAGCCTGTCCCACCGGGTCGGCCCCGGCCGGGCCAAGGAACTCATCCTGTTCGCCGACGAGCTCACCGCCCACCAGGCGCACCGGATGGGTCTGGTGAGCGAGGTCGTGCCGCGCGGTGAGGTCATGGGCCGGGCCGTGGAGCGGGCCGGACACCTCGCCGCGGCGTCGCCGGCGATGGTGGCGGGCACCAAACGGATCTTTGCCCAGGAACGACAGGATCCCGAGTCGATCCCCGCGGCCGAGGCGGAGGTACAGGTCGAGCTGCTCGCCGGCGACGGCTTCGCCGAAGGGCGTGCCGCGTTTCTGGAAGGTCGTACGCCGGTCTTCACCGGTTGAGCCGCATTCATCGCGAGAACTCATGTTGCAGCAGGGAACGTTCGACGGCCGGGTGGCCGTCGTGACGGGCGGCGGATCGGGCATCGGAGAGGCGATCAGCCGGGAACTCGCCCGACTCGGCGCGAAGATCGCCCTTGTGGGCCGCACCCGGGACAAGCTGGATGCCGTCTGTGCGGACATCAACGCCGCGGGCGGCACGGCCAAGGCCTACCAGGTGGACATCCGCGACCGGTCCCGTGTCGAGGCAGTGATCGACTCGGTGATCGTCGACTTCGGCCGCATCGACCACCTCGTCAACAACGCCGTGGGCAACTTCCGGGTGGCGCCGGAGGAGATGTCGCCGAACGCCTGGAACGCGGTCGTCGACATCGTCCCCGACGGCACCTGGCACTGCACCCAGACCGTGGGCAAGCACATGATCGAACGCGGCGGCGGTTCGATCCTCAACATCGGCTCGACGATGTCGAAGCAGGGCGGCCCGGCCACGGTCCACTCCGCGAGCGCCAAGGCCGGTGTGCGCGCGATGAACAAGTCCCTCGGGACGGCCCGGGGCCGGTACGGCATCAGGGTCAACGTCCTCATCCCGGGGATGACCGAAGGGACCACAGGGGCCGAGGTTCTCCACCAGACGGAGGAGGCCTTCGACCAGGCGGTCAGCGGCGTACCGCTGGGCCGGCTCGCCACCCGCAAGGAGATCGCCCAGGCGGCGAGCTACCTCCTGATCGCCTTGATCGAGACCGCACACGGGGTACCCGACGCGCGGACGATGGCGTCCACGCCTGGCGTGCGGCGGCTGGTCTTCGGCGGGCACATCGGATTCTGCGAACAGCGCGTAGCGGAGGTCAAGGATCAGCCGCGCCGGCCGACGACGAGCAGGAAATCGTCGCACCGATCGGCGAATTCGCCGGCCGGTGGGTGCCGCCGCGGGAAATCACAGCGCAGTTGACCGCACGGGACAAAAAGAACCAGACGAACCAGGAGTTGATCATTCATGGCGCTACTTGCCGACAAGGCCGCGGTCATCACCGGCGGTGCTCAGGGCATCGGTCTCGCGATCGCCGAGCTGTTCGTCAAGGAGGGTGCGAGGGTCGTCCTCGGTGACCTGAACCCGGAGGCCGCCGAGGCGGCGGCAAAGGAGCTCGGCGGTCCCGGAGTGGCCCGGGCGCTGCGGTGCAACGTCACGAACCCCGCCGATGTGGACGACCTGCTCCGCACGGCGCTGGAGGCCTTCGGTTCGCTGGACATCATGGTCAACAACGCCGGGATCACCCGCGATGCGACGATGCGGACGATGACCGAGGAGCAGTTCGACCAGGTCATCGACGTGCACATCAAAGGCGCCTGGAACGGCACGCGCAAGGCGGCCGCGGTCATGCGCGAGCAGAAGAGCGGCTCGATCGTGAACCTCTCCTCGCTGTCGGGCAAGGTCGGCATGGTCGGCCAGACCAACTACTCCGCCGCCAAGGCCGGCGTCGTGGGGCTGTCGAAAGCCGCCGCCAAGGAGCTGGCGCACCACGGCGTGCGGGTCAACGCCATCCAGCCGGGCCTGATCCGGTCCGCGATGACCGAGGCGATGCCGCAGAAGGCGTGGGACCAGAAGATGGCCGAGATCCCGATGCGGCGCGCCGGCGAGGTGCACGAGGTGGCTTCCGTCGCGCTGTTCCTGGCCTCTGACCTGTCCTCCTACATGACCGGCACGGTGCTGGAAGTGACCGGCGGAAGGTTCATGTAGCACCGATGCGTTGTGAACCGCACACCACCACCACCGAAACGGCCGATCCTTGTCCGGTGGCAACGCTGCACGGCCTCTTCGGCAACGGCACGCCCGCGCTCGGCCCAAAAGACGCGCTGCCACCCCTGGGGCACTGGCTCGCCTTGTCCCGATGGCCCTCCTCGTCCGCGCAAAACCGCTGTTCTGCGGGGGGTCGGCTCAGCTTCGACAAACCGAGGACGCCACACCCGACGCGCTCGCCCTGGGCCTGTTCGGCCCGGATTCCGGGGCGGCCGACCTCACACACCACACCATCTTGACCATCGAGTCCGATCCCTGCCAGGAAGGCACCAGCCATGCGTGAAGCAGTCATCTGTGAGCCCGTCCGTACCCCGATCGGCCGCTACGGCGGGATGTTCAAGAGCCTGACGGCAGTGGACCTCGGGGTGACCGCCCTCAAAGGACTGATCGACCGCACCGGCATTGCACCCGAGGTGATCGAGGACGTCGTCCTCGGCCACTGCAACGGGAACAGCGAGGCGCCCGCGATCGGCCGGGTCGTCGCGCTCGACGCCGGCCTGCCCGTCACCGTCCCCGGCCTGCACCTCGACCGCCGGTGCGGCTCCGGCCTGCAAGCCGTCATCTACGCCGCCCTGCAGGTGCAGACCGGGGCCCACGAGGTCGTCGTCGCAGGCGGTACCGAGAGCATGAGCAACGCCGCGTTCTACTCAGTCGACATGCGGTGGGGCACGAAGAACGGCATTGCGATGCACGACGGCCTCGCACGCGCCCGGTCGACCGCGGGAGGGAGACACTACCCCGTTCCCGGAGGCATGCTCGAAACCGCGGAGAACCTGCGCCGTGACTACGCGATCCCGCGCGAGGAGCAGGACCAGCTGGCCCTCGCGTCCCACCAGCGGGCGGTCAAGGCCCAGGGCGATGGCATCCTGGCCGAGGAGATCATTCCGGTCACGGTCAGGACCAGGAACGGCGAGGTCGTGATCGACACTGATGAGCATCCGCGCGCCGACACCTCGCTGGAGGCGCTCAGCAGGCTCAAGCCGATCCTGCGGGACTCCGACCCGGAGGCGACGGTCACGGCGGGCAACGCCAGCGGGCAGAACGACGCGGCCGCCATGTGCATCGTCACCACGCTCGAGCGCGCCGAGCAGCTCGGGCTGCGCCCGCTGGCCCGCCTGGTGTCGTGGGGTGTTGCGGGAGTCGCTCCGAAGACCATGGGCATCGGCCCGGTTCCCGCCACCGAAGCCGCCCTGCACCGTGCAGGCCTCTCCCTGAACGACATGGATCTCATCGAGCTGAACGAGGCGTTCGCGGCTCAGGCACTCGCCGTCATGCGGGAGTGGAAATTCGGTGAACAGGATCTGGAGCGCACGAACGTCCATGGCTCCGGTATCTCGCTGGGCCATCCGGTGGGGGCGACCGGTGTGCGGATGCTCGCGACGCTGTCCCGGGAGCTGCACCGGCGGGAAGCCCGCTACGGCCTGGAGACCATGTGTATCGGCGGCGGTCAGGGCCTGGCCGCGATCTTCGAGCGGGTGACGGCATGACCCTGCGTACTCTTCCGCTCCCTGGAGAAGGTGAAGAGCGCCCTCAACGAGCCGATGGGACCCACCGCCTGGCTGGCCGTCGACCAGGCACGCATCAACGCCTTCGCCGATGCCACCGGCGACCACCAGTGGATCCACACCGACGCCGAACGGGCCGCGACCGGCCCGTTCGGCCGCACCATCGCCCACGGGTACCTGACCCTGTCGCTGATACCCCACTTCAGCCAGCAGCTCTTCCACCTCGAGCTGGGCGGGGCGCGCATCAACTACGGCGTCAACCAGGTGCGTTTCCCCTCTGCCGTGCCCGTGGGGGCGTGCCTGCGGGCACAGGCCACCTTCGTCGACCTGCGGCAGACCACGGCGGGAGCCGCTCTCACGACGCAGTACGTCATCGAAATCAACGGGCAGCACAAACCCGCCTGCGTCGCTGAAACCGTCACCCTCGCTCTCCTGGCCTGAGATTCTGCAATGGACCACAACCCGCCCAGTCTTGCCCGCGCGCGTGCCGTCGTCGAAGCGCTGCAGGACATCCTTGCCAAGACGACCGCGCACATCACGTCCTGACCGACGGACGAGGACCAGACCGTGGCCTACGACCTGACGTCGATGCCGTCAGCGGTCCCAGCAGCCGCGGAACTCCTGGACCACGGCGCTGGAGGCCAGCATGCCGGCCACCCACCGGGCGGCGGTCCGCACCGGTCTGCCGCACGCCACCGTCGTGGTCGACCACTGCCCGCAACGCCTTCGGCTTCCGCAACGCCGGCCACCAACGCCTACGGACACGCTGCGTCACCCCAAGGGAACGGCAGCATGGGGGCAGCAGCCTATCGCTGGCTCCGCAGTAGGGGGATGGAATGTTGCTAGTTGACCTCGTGCCGGCCGCGTCGCGGGTGGTCCGTGCCCCTTCGAAGGTACGTAGTTGGTCTGAGTGAGGGTGGGTGTTGGCCTAGCCCGGGACGAACCGCGCAGGCGAACTGGCGTTGCGGGGCCAGGGGCCCGCGTTCGCTCCGGAGACGCGAGGCAGCGGCCGTCGTGACAGGAGTGGTGACAGATCTCGCTGAAAAATGCCATGTCTGACTGAAAGCCTCACGAGCCCAGGACGCGCCTCACCGCCCACGGCCCCGAGCTGATCTTTCCCGGTCACTACGGGACGATCTACCAGGCCAAGGGGATGGACTACCTGGGCAAGACGCACCCGCGGCGCCTGACCATGCTGCCCGCCGGGTCGGTCCTCCACGACCGCGCGATGTCCAAGGTCCGTAACGGCGAGCGTGGCCGCGGTGGAGTCGAGCGGCGCCTGGTCGCCCTCGGCGCTCGCCCCCGTGACGAGGGCGAGCCCGGCCAGGGGTGGCTGGAGGAGGCCCTGCAGGCCGTCGGCGCGCGGGTCGTATCCCACGGCGGCAACCACAAGTACGCGGCCTACATCGGGCCGCGCACCGGGCGCCGGCTCACCGCCACCTCCTACCCGTACCCGAAGGCCGACCAAGGGGGTGCGGCCGCATGAACGCCGCATCCCGCACCGGCGGCGAGGATGTCGAGCTGGTCATCAACTGGGGCCTGGGCATCGACTGGGCATCGACTCGACCGCGTACTTGGTGAAGGTGCTGGAGGCCCGTCCGCCCACGGAGTCGATCTGGCCCGCACCATGGTGCTGCACGAACTCACCGGGGACGAGTGGCCGGCCACCCGCGCCCACGCCGCTCAGTACGTGCTGCCGCTCCTGCGCGAGCACCGGGTCCGGCTCCTTCAAGTCGCCCGGGCCAGCCGCTCATTGGAGATCGCGGTCATGGACGACTCCCGCCGGCCCGAGCGGATCATCGAGCGCGGGCCCTGGGCGCTGTGGGACGAGTACGAGTCCAACGGCACCGTTCCCCAGCAGGGCGGTATTCGGCTCTGCAGCTTGCATGCCAAGGGCGAGGTCGGTGACGCGCTGATCGCCCAGGAGATCGGCGACCGTACGTTCAAGCAGGTGATGGGGTTCAACGCCGACGAGGTCAGCCGCAGCCGCCGGGACGAGGCCGCAAACAAGAACCCGCTGCGCCAGGGCGAGTATCCCCTGATCGCCTGGGGGTGGGGGCGCGAGCGGTGCGAAGCGTTCCTGTACGAGCGGTTCGGGGTGCGGTGGGAGAAGAGTTACTGCAGCTTCTGCTGTTTCCCGGTCTCGATGTGGGCCATGGACGCGCACCTGGACCGGATGCGCGCCCATCCGGACATCGCCGGACGGGTCCTGCGCCTGGAGTACACCTCCGTCAGCCTCAACCCGCAGGCTAGGCTGTTCGGCCGGCGCGGTCTGCTGGAGCAGTTCGACCCGGGCCGGGCCGCCGACCGGCCCGTGCTCGCCGCGTTCGAGGAGGAGCTCGCCTGCCCGTGGGCGCTGTACCACGTGCGGCGGATCCTGCCCGTCGCGAAGGCGGACCCGACCCGGCGCGGGCGGGCGATGCGCTCGGTGGAGCGGGTCGACGTGGGCCGGGCATCCGCTCTCGGCCGGCGGCTGCAGAGCGTCTCGGAGCGGCGCGGTGTCCCAGTCGAGGTCGACAAGCGCTACGGGCGGGTACGGGCCTGGGTCCAACAGCGCGGACCGGAGCTTCCGACCGTGGAAGAGCTGATGGTCACCGCCCCGTTCCAGGTCCGGGACAAGCAGGTGCCGCACTTCGAACGGGAGTGGGCCGCGCATCGCCGCAGCCGGCCGTGACGTGCTCTGGGTGCCGGCGAGATTGACAGCCACCCACCAAGAGCGTCATATTGATTACGCGAAACTAGCGGCAAAAGCGGTGGGCGGCGGAAGGCACCCTCTCACGAGGGTGTCGGCCCAGGGCGGCAACCCCGACCGAACGTCCCGCCGACCACCTTCACCAACTCGACTCGCCCGCCGGCGCGTGAGCGCCGGAGGAACAAAGAGGAGCAGGCCCTCAGTATAGGGCCGCGATCCGAACCGGAGAGTGCAATGTCCAAGGCCCTGAACCCGCAGCGTCGCGTCGTCGGCGACCGTGCCGTGGTCAACCGCGACTGGATCCGCGAGTTCACCGGCGCCAGCGTCGGCACCGCGGCCCGCTGGTACAAGGTGCGCCTCGAGCAGCCGGAGGAGCACCGTCACCCGGAGAAGGAGCGCATCGACGGGACCGACTTCTACGACGAGCAGCAGTTCCGCGACTTCTACACCTGGTTCCAGCAGGAGAAGGCGAGCAAGGTCCTCAAGGCCGACCCCGAGCTGTACCAGGCCGACCCGGAGGATGTCGTCTCCATCAACACGGCTGCCAAGTGGCTGGGCTTCAACGGAGCCTCGGCCATCCGCAAGTACCTGAAGGACAACCCCGACTACTTCCCGAAGCCCCTCGCCGAGCCGGTCGAGGGCCCGACCGGCCGCATGATCCCCGGCTTCCGCGTCGGCGACCTGCAGGACTTCGACCGCAAGCGCACCGGGGACAAGCTCGGCAAGGCCGGCCGCCGTCCTGGGCCCCAGGCCGACGCGGCCGTCGGCCGGCCCTCCGCCCTCGAGGAGGCCCTCGCGGCCGAGCTGAGCGCCCACGCCGGCGGTGAGCCGCTCACTGCCACGCAGCTCGCCGAGCAGTACGCCGCCAAGGCGATCGACCGCGACGGCTACCACCCGGGGCTGGCCGCGGAGCTCAGCGTGCAGTACGGGGGACCGCAGAGGTCTTGGGAGTACGTCGTACGCAACGCCCTCAAGCACCGGCCCGCGGCCGCACCGGCCCGCTCGGAAGCCGACCGGCGGACGGCCGTCGCCCTGGCCGCCCTGCGCGAGCGCGGTGACATCCGTGGACTCGCCGCCTCCCTCGCCCGCGAGCACGGCGGCAGCCCCGACGTCTGGTCGCGCGCGGTGAACGCGGCACGAAGGATCGCCGACTCGACCACTGATCACCCCACGCCGAAGGACGAGTCCCGATGACCAGCTACCAGCTCCGCGACACCACCACCCGCCAGCTCCTCGCGGCCGACCTGGCCGACTACGCCGCGGCCGAGGCCGCCCTGGACCGCCTCGACGACGAACTGGAACACGACCTTGCGGCCAACGGCGAAGGCGCCGGCCGCATCCGGATGCGCCTGGACGTCGAACGGGTCACCGACGGCGTGACCGAAGCCGTCGGCCACCACGTCCTGCTGCTCGGCGTAGACGACGCGCCTGACCTGCTGCCCGCTGTGTGATCGCCGCGCGCGAGAACGCGTACCGCCGACCACCGACTACCGACTACCACCACAGGCAAGCGCCGCCTCGCGTGGCCGCGAAACGCCTGGCGGTGGCCCCCGGCCCACCGGGGGCCACAGCTGTGAGCAGGGTTGCCAAGACCCCAAAAAGAGCGTCCCAGACGAGGTCGACATCTACATCCTCAATCTCTCGGGCGGGAAGGACGGCCCCCGCGCCGCCGCTCTGGCTCTGGACGCTGCGCGCGCCGCCGGCGTCGAGGACCGGGTCTACACCATCCATGCCAGTCTCGGTCCCCTGGAGTGACCCGCCGTCACGGTCGACGGCGTCCGCTACCCCGGCAGCAGCGAACTGGCGGCCCTTCACAGCCGGGGGCGTTGTCACGTTGGTTGACCAGCGTGGGATGATCTTCGTGGAGGTCGTATCGGGGAGGGGACTGCTCGTGTCGTCCGTGTCGCCGTCGTACCAGGGGCACCGGTACCCCGTCGAGATCATCTCCCACTGCGTGTGGCTGTACCACCGGTTCCCGCTGTCGCTCCGGGAGGTCGAGGAACTGATGCTCGAGCGCGGCGTGGTCGTCTCCTATGAAACCGTCCGGCGATGGTGCCTGAAGTTCGGTCAGGCCTACGCCAACGCGCTGCGTCGCCGACGTCCCCGTCCCGGCGATAAATGGCACCTGGACGAGGTCTTCATCAAGATCAACGGTGAGCTGAAGTACCTGTGGCGCGCGGTGGACCAGGACAGCAACGTGCTGGACATCCTCGTGCAGAACAGACGCGACAAGGCCACGGCCAGGCGTTTCTTCCGCAAGCTCCTCAAAAAGACCCGCTCGGTGCCGCGGGTGGTGGTCACGGACAAGCTCCGCAGTTACGGGGCCGCCCACCGCGAGGTGATGCCTTCCGTCGACCACCGCTCCCACAAGGGCCTCAACCACCGGGCCGAGAACTCCCACCAGCCGACCCGGCAACGAGAACGCGCCATGAAGGGCTTCCGCAGCGTCGGCGGAGCCCAACGGTTCCTGTCCGCGTTCAGCGGCATCTCACCCCACTTCCGACCCCGACGCCACCTGATGACCGCCACCGACCACCGCGCCGAAATGACCGTCCGCTTCGCGATCTGGGAGCAGATCACCGGCACCGCCGGCCTGCCCGCCACGGCCTGAGCGCGGAGCCGGAACCCGACCCCAGCACGCCCCGACGCCCCGCCAAGCACCAACACCCTCGACAACGTGACAACGCCCGTCGAACCGTCCCAACCGCTCCAGGTCCAGGCGCATCACCGTCGCCCGCAACTCCGCGACCGCCTCGACATCCGCCGGCTCTGCGGAACGCAGCGCCCATTCCATGGGACGGCCCGGCCGTATCCCGTCCGCCCCCGCACTCGTATCCATGGGCCGAAGTATCTCAATGGCCCGCTGCGACCACACGCACAGCAAGACCGGCCGGGCACGCAGCAGCGCCTATCGCGGACCGAGTCGTAATCAACCGGCTCACCCGGCACCTGTCCGTCCTGGACATCATCTGGATCGGGTAGCCACCCGGTGACAACGGCCCGGCCCCGGCATTGCAGCTGCCCGGGCCGGGCCGTTTTCGCATCGTAGCCGCCGCCGTACCCACCCCGGCGGCAACGCGTATCCGCCACGGGCCAGTCACCAGTTGCCGCGCGGACGTACGGCTCATCGACATTGATCAAGTAGCCCCGCGACGCAGTGACTCCCGAAGTCGGCGACAAACGACTCCCCGTTCGTACAAAGCCACCCGGTGTCACCGCGTCGGTCACCTGTCCGGGCGCGGCGGGGCCAGCACTGAGCACGGTCGTTGACGGCTTCGCCTAACGCCTCCTGAGGAACCTTGCGGAGGTATCGGGGAGCCGAAGGCCTGGCCGTACGGCGGATCGGGCGCCTTCTCCGGCACCTCCAACCTGTGCATGGCCATCGGGCTCATTCGCCGTGGGGCTCGTCTCTCCGGGCCCGTCGGTCGGCCCGGTCGGCCTTGCGGGCGATCACGAAGCTACTGGCCACCCCCAGAAACAGCAACGACAGCCAGGCGGTATTGGCAACGTCAACGGAATCCACGGTCAGTGCAAGGACCGTGCCCATCAGAGCGAAGCCGAACCACACGAGACAACCGATGCCTCTCAGACGCAATCCCCCGGTCCGCTTCTTGAAGCCTGGCGGTACCCAACCACGAAGCATTGCCACGCCCGGCAGCAGGAGCACTATGACGCACAAACTCAGACCGACCAGGTGAACTACTGGATTGCCCACAATTTAATCCTTACTTGAGTGATTTATTCGCTGAACAGTCGCCACCAAGATGAGCAGTGGCAGGTTTCCGGTGGTGCAGGCGTGCACGGATCCGCCTCGACGAGGTTGCCCTCGTCGAGGCGCAGTCTCTTGTCTCAGAGGCCTGGCCTTGCTCCGCCCTCAGCAATATCTCCGATAAGGGTAGGATCCGTACGCGTTGTACCATTTCTTTTCGGATCCCCACCATCTGACGGACAGGCACATATGTCGGTTGTTGGCGCTCCTCGCCATCGCCATGATCCAACCGAGATAGAGGGCGGTGGCGGTTCCGACTAGCCAGCCCACCTTCGGAATGGCGTAGGCAAGGCCCACGATGATGGCATAGGGAATATCGCCGTAGCCGGTTATCAGACGCGTATACCGGCGGTTGAAGTTTGCGGTGAGTCTGCCACTGAAGAGCGTTCTGTGGTAGGTATTCCACCAGGTGTGATAGGTGGCCCGCCCGCTGCTCCACGCCTCAAGGGTCGCCCAGCCCCAGGAATAGTAGCGGTAGCGCTTCCAATACCAGCGACCGTCCAGGTCATAGCCGTTGACTGGATCTCCCGCCGCGTACTCGTAGGCGTTGGCACTGCCGCCGAGTACGGGGTCGATCGAGAGGAACCGGCCTATGGCCGGGTCGTAGAGCCGAACGCCCATGAGTGTCGCTCCGGTGAGCGTTTCGCTGGAGCGTTGCTTGCCGCCGAGCCACCCGTAGCGGGTGGTGGCGCTGCCAGGTACGGGGTTGCCGTACTCGTCGTGGCGGAACACCGTGGCGCTCTTGGTGGTGTCGAGCGGCAGCTGGACGCTGACATCGCCATGGATGTTGTTCAGTTGGAGGACGGTGTCACCGGATGCCGTGGTGGTCGCCTCCATGTTGCCCATCAGGCCTGGGACGTTGCGGGCGATGGTGCCGCTGGTGTCCTCGACGATCCAGGAGGGGCTGTCACCGTCCGAGCCATAGTGGCTCGTCTTACGTCCCGTCTGGCTCCAGGTGCCGTTGGTGTCCTGGGTCTCCGTAGTCCAGGAGGCCAGGCGCTCTGCCGCGTCGAGGTTCCAGGTCTGGCGCTGGGTGTCGACTGTCTGCCGTCGGACCAGGTCGTTGGCGTAGTAGTCGATGGTGGCACCGCCGGTCAGACTGGCAGTGCGGCCGAAGGTGTCGTAGGTGATGCCGGGGGCGATGAGCCGGTCGGCGCTGTCGTAGGTGCTGGTGGCGGTTGTGGAGCCGGTGTCGCCGCAGGCCTCACCTGAGGTGCCGGTGCTGGTGGCCAGGGCTGTGCGGTTGGTGTTTTTGTCGAAGGTGTACGCCCGGCGGGTGCAGGTTCCGTCCGCCGCGGTGTCGTCGGTGCGGGTCAGCCGACCGAGCTTGTCGTAGGTGTAGTCCTGTTCCGTGGTGTCACCCGCGGTTCCGGAGTGGTGGACAACCCTTCCGTGCACGGAGTAGTCGACGGTGTCGGCGAGGACGACGGTGTTGTCGGTGTCGCGGGTGTAGATCGCCGAGCTCTGGTCACCAGTGGGGTTGGAGCCGACGTTCAGGGTGTAGCCGCCGGGCAGCTTCTCGGTGGCGGGCTTGCCGTCGGCATCGTAGGTGGCGGTGGAGGTTCCGGCGACCGAGTCGGTCAGGTAGGTGGGAAGACCGCGCGGGTCCTTCGCGATGTCGTAGGCGTAGGTGGTGGTGGACGGGGCCGAGTCGGTGACCTTCACCGGGCGGTCGAGCAGGTCGTACTCGGTGGTCTCGGTGTTGCCCGTGCCGTCGTTGTAGCTCACCTGACGGCCGAGTTTGTCGAACATCGTGGTGATGGTCTGTGCGTTCGCCGACACCGTGGCCACGCGACCGGTGTTCGGGTCGTAGGTGGTGGTGGAGTCGGGCACCGTGGTGCCCAACCCGCCCGTCGTGGCGACCTTGGTCACTCGGCCCGCGTTGTCGGTGGTCAGGGTGCCGGTACGGGTGACGCCGTTGGCGGTCTCCGTCGTTCTGGCCGGTTGTCCCCACCAGTCGTACTCGATCGTCTTGGTGGGCAGTCCGGTGGGGTTCGAGCCGCCGTCGGTGATGGCACCTGCCGGCCCGGTGGAACAGACCAGGTCGGCCCACTCCGGGCGGCCGTTGCAGGCACCGGTGCCGCTCGCCGACCAGTACGTCGTGATCGTCGCTCCGGCGTCGGTGCCTGTGGACTTGGGCAGGGTCGTCCTGGTCACCCTGCCCTGGGCGTCATAAGAGGTGGTCTTGGTGACGTTCAGACCGCCGGCGTCCTCGATGGTGCTGGTGGTCAGGCCCTTGGCCCAGTCATAGGTGGTCTTCATGACCTGGCTGTCTGCGTCGGACGGGTACCCAGGCACATGGGCCCCTACGGTGACCGTGGTCGGCATGTCGCTGACCTTCGCGGTGCCGTCGGTGGGCCTGCCCTCGTCGTAGGCGGTGACGGTGTGCTCCCGGACCGTGATCTCGGTGCCGGCCGGCAGGTCGGTGCCGCCGGTGCCGGCCTTGAGCGCGGTCGTCAGAGTGGCCAGGTGCAGTGGGCTGAATACCTCCATTTCTCGCTGGCCGTCGCTGCTGTAGACGTAGGTGCTGGACAGCAGCTGTGCGCGCTCCGCCGGCGAGGCGTCGCTGATGCCCAGGCGGGTGAGCTTGTCCAGGCCTTCGCCACTCGTGGCCAGGGCCAGGGCACGGTTGCCTGCCGTCAGCTCGCGCACCGTGTTGCCCAGATGGTCGTACTCGGTGGTGGTGATGTGCCCACCGGGTGCGGCGATGTTGACCTCACGCCCGGAGCCGTCGGCATAGCTGATCACGGCGCGCTTGTAGTCGCCGGAGGTCAGGGCTCGGCCGTCGTGCGAGGCCGGCACGGCGTCGGCGGGGAACACGGCGGTGGCGTCAGTGGGGACGTCGGTCTGGCCCCACGCCCGCGCCTCCGCCGTGCCCATGGTGTACGGGGCGGTGGTGCCGGTGAGCGGCACGTCGTAGACGACGCTGGTGGCTGCAGTGCCCTCGACCACGTCGACCGTGCCCTGCCGCAGCCCGGGGCGGGACGCCTTCAGCAGCATGCCCTCCCCTGCGGTGGCGGCATTGCCGGCCTTGCCGTGAGAGGCCGTTATCAATCCGGACGTGATCGCTTGATTTCTGCAGGTCAGGCATGCTGCCGATGGTCGGGTGGCAGGAATGACGGCGTCGTGTCGCC
>NZ_JBIAXG010000075.1:0-26492 GCF_042896465.1 Streptomyces sp. NPDC001292 | reverse complement strand
TCATGCGCTGACCAGTCCGTGATCATCCAAACGGGAGCGAGACCCGCACTCCCGTCCGATCTTCAAGCTGCAAGATCGCTTTGATAACGGCTTCTAAAGGGGCGGGCGTTGGGCAGCGTTGGGTCTGCGGTGGCCGCGTGCAGGGCGGTGATTTCTAAAGAGCGGGTAGTGCCGCCGACATTCCTCCGGCAGAGGTTCCTGGCTAGCCAGCCCACGCCGTGTCCTACGCACGACTGGGAGGCGGGCGCTCGCTGACGGCAGCGGGCGTCCAGTCTTGCGTGCGGATCGTGCTGAGCGCTGTGCGGGGACGGCAGTCAGTCGGAGGAGGGGTCCTGGTCGCAGGTGAGCGTGCGGGACTCTTTGAGACCTGCGAGGATCCAGGCGCGGTCGTGGGCGATCCGCTTTTCGCCTGTGCTCCAGAGGTCGGGGTTGCTTGCGTGTCTGGGGATGCCGATGAGGACGTGGTCACCAGACCGAAGGCGGGGCGAGACATCGTGGTCCATCAGGAAGGTGATCTGGTCGGGGCCCGTTCGGGGCTTGTAGCGGCGGTTGACGGCAAGTTCGATCCGGTCCTGTGTGGTGCCGGGCTCGGAGGCGACCTGAGTGACCGTGCCCTCGGCGATCAGCCGGGCGCAGGCCACGTACCCGCCAGCGGTGACCTTGGTATCGGCGGCGCCACCGGTCGAACTCGTCCCGGTTTGACCCACGGTGAGGAGCCACGTCAGCCCGAACACTGCGCAGACGAAAAGGGCCGCCACAAGGCCGCCCACCGCGACGGCCCGGCCGCGACGCGCCCGCCGGAGCGGCCTCGGCTGCTGCGGGTGCCCGGCCGCACCCCTGCCGGAGGGCTGCGCCGGCTCCTGGGCGGTGAGCGCGTTGGCGATGAAGGTGAGCTCTTGGCGGAGCGTGGCGAGGTCGGCGCGGGCCGCGCGGTACTCGGTCATGCGGTCGGCGTCAGAGTACGCCGCGCGGGGCATCGGTTCGTCCAGGATCGCGGCCAGCAGCGGATCCACCTCGTCGTGGTCGCCGGCCTGCGTGTGTTCGTCCCTCACGTCACACCACCTCGTTGGAGCGGAGCCGTTCGCGCAGGGCGCGGACGGCGGTGTGCAGCCGGCTCTTGATCGTGCCTTCGGGGACGCCGAGCTGTTGGGCGATCACCCGGACGGGCAGGTCGGCGTAGAAGCGCAGGATGAGGACCTGGCGCTGGACCTCGGGCAGCTCGTCCAGGCCCTGGGCGACGGCGAGGGAGAGCAGCCGGGTGTCCTCACCCGAGGGGGTTTCCCCCTGCCACAGCGAGGCCAGCCGCTCGCCGAGGCGTTCTTGGCGGTGCTTGGCGCGGTGCCAGTCCATGGCGAGGTTGGAGGCAACGACCGCAGCCCACGCGGAGACGTCGCGAGGCGCCTCCTGGCCGCTCGCGGCCCGCTCCAGCAGCCGCAGGCGGACCTGCTGCACTCCGTCCGGCAGGTCCGCCTGCGGCACCCCACCGAGCGCGAGCACCGCCCGCACCCGGCGTTCCTGGGCCGCATCCAGCGGATCGCCAGCGCCGTGGTCCCTCTCCCGGCCGCGGCCCGTCCTTCTGCGCAGCAACACGCCCTCCCCTCCTGCCTCTTCCCACGCGTTTCCTCTACGACGCCGCAGCTGTGCGGAACGTTCGATGCGGGCGCGTACTCGACCCCGAGATGGCTGCACTGTACGGAAGATCAACCCCAACCGGGCATCCCTCCTGCGGGGTCAGGGCTGAGGGCTCGCGGGGGCTTGGGCGCCGCCTCAGGCCCTGCCCGGGCGATCACGGTGCATCAGATGTGACAGGTGTGACGGTATCTATCGAGGTCATACGACTCTCCGTTGGCCGTGGGTTCTCCGCACGGATGCTGGTCACGCGGCGCGGTCAGTCGGACTGTTGGGGTTGATCCTTGGCGGTGTGGCGCAGACGTGCCATGCGCTCCCGGTGGCGCAGCCAGTCGCGCCACACGTCCCGCCGGTCCCCGGACTCCTGCGGCAGCAACGCCGATGCAACGCTGGCCAGCGCGAAAAGCGTTAGGGCCAACCCCAGCGCGAATGCCAGCGCCGCAACCGTGCCCCAGTCGGGGGTGCGCGGCCGCCCGGTGGACGGATCGCTGCCCGCCAGGGCGTCCGATCCCCCGCCGCGCCGACCCGTCAGCCACAGGCCGCCCCACCTCTTCTCTTTTTCTGTTCTGGGATCGGCTGCAAGAGGCGCATAGGGGGATGTCGGGCTCGTGGCTACGGCCGGAAAGGGTGGTGACCTGCGGATACGCAGCCCAAGGTGAGTTCACGCGCGAACAGTTGTCGGAGGAGCTATCGGCGGGGATGTCGGCCTGGTTCAGGGCGGTGTTGTCACTTCGTGACCGTGGTCGGGTCTTCCTGGTCGGTGGTGTGGTCGGGAATGTCGGCTGGTCTGACTCGTACACGCGGCGCCGTGCAGGGCGGTGCCGCACCGTGCGAGGGAGCGGGACGGGCGATGGCGGACGCGGGCGGCGGGGACCGGATGGCGTTGGCGGTACTGGCGCAGTACCGGATGGCGACGACTGAGCAGATGCACCTGATTCTCAGTCCTGGGGTGCAGGTCGAGCAGACCCGGCGTCGGCTGGCCAAGCTGCGTGCCGAGGGGCTCACCGACCGGATCACCCTGCCGCAGGCCGGACGGACAAGGGGGTGGTTTCCCACGCAGTACGGCGTGCAGGTCGCCTGCGAGTGGCCGGAGTTGCGGGGGCGGCGGCCGTCGAAGACGGTGTCGGATCGGACCGCTGTGCGGTTGCGGGTCGGGCACGCGCTGACGGTCACCGAGACCGGACTCGCCTTCCTCCAGGACGCGCCGCCGCGGCGAACTGTGCCGGCCACTGGACTAGATCCCCGAGGTCTACCAACCCCATCGGGGGGCGGCGAGGCCGTCATCCCCGACGCCCTCATGTTCTACCGGCGCGGCCGTGAGGGCGGCGAGGGCGCGATGCTGCGGGCGTTCGTGGAGGTCGACCGGGCCACCATGGGCTCCGAACGCCTGTCCGCGAAACTCAGCTCCTATGCGCGCCTGCACTGCTACGTGCCGGTGCCTGTCGCAAGGCGCCGGCGGCGGGAATTCATGCGGCGGTGACTTCCTGTGCGAGGGTGGGGCGGGTTGCGGTTCCCACGTGTCGGAAAACGCCACGGGATGCATTCGGCACGTGTGACGTCCCGGCCCGTCACTTGTTGGGTGCGTCCAGCCAGCAAGGCTCGGTGGTCGTGGCGGCGGCGTAACTGCGGGCCAGTGTGGCGCAGGCTTCAGGGAGGGCTGGCGGGCCGATGACGTGCAGGTTCGCGTCGAAACGGCCAAGGCTGGCAGCAAGGGCGGTCCAGGACCAGGATCCCGTGATGCCGCGGCATCGCGTGGGCCCGAGCGGTTCCACCATGCCGTCGGCGATGTGGGGTACGACTTCTGAGGCAGGGAGATCCAGGATGGCCTCGCCTTGGCAGGGCCAGGCGGCATCAGTTCCGTCGAAGACCCGGAACCGGCTGGTGACGAACGTGGAGACGTCCCCGCCAGGCAGCTGACGTACGGTGAAATGCGGACCGGTCGGCGTGCGTGGGGTCATGCGGTCGATGCGTCCGTGATCCTGCCGTCGGCTGGGTGCCGGAGACTGTCGAGCCGGTGTGTGGCAGTGGCGGTCTTGGCGGTGAAGGGGCCGCCGTCACCGAATGCGAGCCGTGCGAAGTTCTCGCCGATGCGGCGGTGTCCCGCGGCGTCGGGGTGGACCTCGTCGGGCAGCGGGAACTCGGCGTAGTCCTTCTCTCCGTAGAGGTCGCGGCCGTCGAGGTAATGCAGGTTCGGGTCCTCGGCCGCCCGCGCCGCGACGATCCGGGCGAGTTCCTCGCGGATGACGGTGAGCGTCAGGCGTCCCGCGGCGCGTTCGGCCGGGTCACCCGTCGCCTTGAACTTCAGGGTGCCGTCGGCGAAGTCGGGCATGAGGGGGCCGGGGGTGTCCTCCTGGACCGGGCACAGGACGGGCGAGACGACCAGGAGCGGTGTGGTCGGGTGGCCCTCACGGACGGTGTCGAGGAAGCCGTGGACGGCGGGGCCGAAGGCGCGCAGGCGCATCGCGTCGGTGTTGACGATGTTGATGCCGATCTTCAGGCTGATCAGGTCCGCAGGGGTGTCCCGCATGGCGCGGGCGGTGAACGGGTCGAGCAGCGCGCTGCCACCGAAGCCCAGGCTGACCAGCTCCACTTCGCCCCGGGCTGCGGCCAGGGCCGGCCAGATGGCGGTCGGGTGGGTGGCGTTGGAGCCGTGGCTGATGGAGCTGCCGTGGTGCAGCCACACCCTGTGTCCGCGGTCGGATGCGGGTTCGACGGGGGCATTGGTGCGCAGGGCGACCAGTTCGGTGATCTCGTTGTGCGGGAGCCAGATCTCGATGTCCTTGTCGTGCGCCGGCAGGTCGGTGAAGCGGGCGGTGCCGACGGGTCCCTCGTGCAGTTCGGAGGTCTGGGTGGTCATGTCGGTGATCATGCGGACGTTGCCGCCGGGCACGGTGGCCTGGGCTGCGAGGCGACCGTCGACCAGCAGGTCGTAGACGCCGTCCGCAGGGGCCGGGAAGCCCTGGTAGGCGCGCTTGGTGGGCAGCGTGTCCAGTTCGACGACGGTCGCCTCGGTACGGAAGACAAGCCGCACGCCGGACGGCTGGGCCTCCGCCAGGGCCAGCTGCTCGTCGGGGATCTGCCGGCGCGCCGCTGCGGGCAGCCGGTGCGGGAGCAGGCCGTGCGCTGTCGGCTCCAGGCCAAGGAAGCCGCGCAGCATGTCCGCGGTGATGGGGGTGGTGGTCCAGTGGTGCTCGGTGTTCATGGTTCCCAGCCTGTCGATCGGGGTGTACGGGTTGTCCGGATGTGCCGGCGCGCGGTGTGGCGGATTGGCGTCGAGGCGGTGTGGCCCTACTGGTCAGGGCGTGCCGTGGTGGCGCAGCAGGGCGTCGAGGGAGTCCAGCATCCAGAGCCAGGAAGCCTGCGAGTCGAGGGCGGTGTGGCTGAAACCTCCGGCCAGTTCCAGGCTGATGTAGCCGTGGAAGACGCTTCCCAACATCCGGACCGCGTGTGTCTGGTCCGGTTCCGCCAGGTGGTAGGCGCGCAGGAGGGCGCGTGTCATCTGGGCGTGGCGGACACCGGCGCTGGCTGCCGCGGTCTCGGAGTCGAGCCTGAGCCGGGTGGCGTCGTAGCGCCCGGGGTGCTCCCGCGCATAGTCGCGGTAGGCGTCCGCGAAGGCGGTCAGGGCGTCCTTGCCGGCCCGGCCGGCGAGGGCGTCGGAGGCCCGGTCGGCGAGTTCCTCCAGGGCGAACAAGGCGATCCGGGTCTTGAGGTCCTGCGAGCTCTTCACGTGCGAGTACAGACTCGCGGTCTTCACGTCGAACCGCCGGGCGAGCGCCGCGACGGTCACCTGGTCGAAGCCGACCTCGTCAGCGAGTTCCGCCCCCGCCCGTGTCAGTCGCTCCGGGGTCAGTCCTACTCGAGCCATGGCCTTCCTTCCGTCAACCTACAAACAGTATGAACTTGCCTAAATAACTTAGGCAAATTAGCCTGCCATGCATGAAAGCACTGACCGAAAATGAGATTCGCGGCGCGTTCGTGAACTGCACCAAGGGTGAGGCGAAGCGCCTGTACGTCCTCCGCGACCTGGCCGAGCGTCCGTGGGACGACCTGGACTTTCTCGGTTGGCGGGACCCGCAGGCGCCCGACCGGACCTACCTCGTCACCGAGCTCGACGGCCGACCGACGGCCCTCACCCTGCGCAACGCGGGCGCCTCCTCCTGGCAGACGCGGCGCAGCATGTGCTCGATGTGTATGACCACGCACACCGGGGGCGTCTCCCTCATGGTCGCGGCGAAGGCCGGCAAGGCGGGGCAGCAGGGCAACAGCGTGGGTGCTTACATGTGCAGCGACCTCGCCTGCCCGCTGTACGTACGGGGCAAGAAAGACGTGAGCGTGGGCTCGCAGCTCCACGAGACGCTAACCGTGGAGGAGAAGATCCAGCGGACCGCCGCGAACCTCGCCGCGTTCATCGCCAGGGTCACGGCCTGAAGCGCCCAGGCGCGCATCCCGCGCCTGCTCCGGATGCGACGCCGCGCCCCGCCTCGCTCATGTGTGAGCGCAGGGCGCGGCGTCGCGGCATGTGGCCCGGGGCGTGCGGTCCCGGGAAGGGTCAGAAGCCGGCCTCCTCTTCTTCCCGCGTGTCGAATCCTTCTCGCGCGTGTTCGATTGCGGGCATGTTCTGCGAGGCCCACACCAACAGCACGTCGATGGGGTGCCGCAGGGTCTTCCCGAGAGGCGTGATCCGGTAACGGACCGCCACGGGGCGGGTGGAGACGACCTCGCGCTCGATCACGCCGTTGCGTTCGAGGCGCCGCAGCGTCGCCGTCAGCGACTTCTGCGTGACCTGGGGGATGGCCCGGCGCAGCTCATTGAAGCGGCACGGGCGTTCGCAGAGCTCGTTGAGGACGCTGAGCGACCACTTATCGAGGATCTGGTCAAGCAGTTCGCGGTGGGGGGCATCGAGGCGGAGTTCGTCGGTATCCATGGCGAAACCTGGTCTCGTTGAAGTGTCTTTCTTCTACTAGGTAGCTTACAGATACCTACTTCGGAGGAGAGAAAACCATGACTGTTCAGCACTTCACCCCGGAAGGCATGCTGCAGCCGGTCCCGTACCACCACGTCGCCGTGGGCACCGGAACCAAGCACGTCCACGTCAGCGGCCAGGTCGCGCGCCAGGCCGACGGGACCCCAGTAGCGCCCGGTGATCTGGCCGGGCAGGTCACCCAGGCGCTGCGCAACACCGCCGTTGGGCTGAAGGGCGCAGGCGCATCGTTCGCGGACGTGCTGCGCCTGACCTTCTACGTGACCCGGTGGAGCCCGGAGAAGATCGGCGACTTCATGGCCGGCGTGGAGGCCGTCGCCGAGGAGATCGGCCTCCGGCTTCCCATGCCTCCGGCCTCCCTCATCGGCGTCGAGTACCTCTTCGAGCCGGACGTTCTTGTCGAGGTCGAGGCGACCGCGCTGCTGGACTGACCCCCTTCGAAAGGGGCCCCAGGCCGTCCCGGCACAGCCGCGCGAAGAGGGCTTCGGCGTCCGCCCGTCAAAGGGCCGGACGGACGACCGTCCTGGCGGCTCGGTCCGTCCGGCGCCCCCTTCGCCCGGCCGCACGGTGCCGTGCGGCTGGCGCGGGAGAAGGGGACGCGGTCAGCATGCCTGTGCCGCGCAGGTACGGTCACCCGCAGGCCGCTCGCCCGTGGTCAGGAAGCCGGTGACCGAGTCGTTCGCACACCAATTCTCGCCGTATGGGTAGACGCCGTGGCCACCCTGGTCGACCGTGATCATCATGGCGCGTGAGCCGAAGGCTTCCCGCAGGCGGCGCGCGGCGGCCAGCGGGGTACCAGGGTCGCGCTCGTTCTGCACCATGAGGACGTTCGCCGGCCCCCCGGTCACCGATGCGCACCTGCGGCTCGAGAGGGTCGGCCGGTTCCTGGAAGTGGCGCGGATGGCAGTCGGCCGTGCCCGTCGCAAACACGTCTCCTTCGGCCCCTACATGGTCATCGGAGCCCTCGCCGTCTCGGTCACCGCGGCCTGACAGCGTTGCGCATTCCCGGAAATACCACTCCGGTAATTCAGCTTCCTGCGCACCACATTCCGGAACGCCTCGTACCTGACCCCGCCGTTCCGGAATGCGGATTCACGGAATAAACCGAGCCTGGTCAACTCCTCGGCACAGAAAGAAGATCGAGTCCGGAACGAAGACGAACCTGTCACGTTCCTGATCCTCTTCGCCCGTCTTCACCGCCCATCAGCACCGCGAGCTGGCCGGCAAATGCACAAGCCACCCAATCGAGATGTGGGTCCTCACCGAACACGGCGACCGGATCCTGGGCCGTACCACGATCCTCCGGACAGCCGCGCCCTGGACCTGGACCGTGGCCGAAGCCGCCGAGACCGCCTACCTCAACGGCACCGTCACCGACCCCGCCGAACGCCACCGCAAGCTCGGCACACTCATCGCCGACTGGGCCGTCGACCGCGCTGCGCGCGAGGGCATCGGCCGCGTGCGGCGGGACTGTAGCTCGCCCGCTCTCGCCGCGTACTACCAGCAGCAGAATTTCCAGCTCATCAGAAGGGTATCGACCCCCGGAGGGCAAACGTCGTACGCCTTAGAACGGAAGGCAGAGCGTGTACCGGCAGTGGCCAGGTGGCTAAGCCCAGGCGATTCTGCTCGGGTCCACCCTGACAAGCAGGGGACGCCATCCTCGGGCAATGAGAAATCAAACGTCATCGAAGCAGCCCGGATCATTTCCCGGACAATCCGAGGGGTATCCGAGGCGCAGCTGTCGATTTAAGCGGAATTCTTCGACTGAGCCTGGATCCACCGGGTGGATTCTGTTGAACGTTTCCGGGTGATTCCGGTGCAGGTTTCTGCCGGTGGCGTGGGTGATCGCCGGGTGGCCGTCCCGGTGGCGGGGTCTCCGAGGTCCTGGGGCGTGGCGGGCAGGGCGGCGAGCAGGTCAGGTGCGCAGGCGGCAGCCGGTGGCTGTCCACAAAGCCTCGAAGGCGTCCTGCCAGGGCCAACGAGCGGACAGGTGGAAGGTCAGGGTGCGCGCTTGTGTCGCCAACCGGGTTGGGACCGCGACCAGTTGGCGGCGGATGGTGCCGGGGCGGGCTTTGGCGTGGAACGCCGAGGCGAGGGTGCCGAGCGCGCGGGTGAGGTTGTGCGCGAGCGTGGCCAGGGTGAGCCAGGCCGCGTTCGCGGTGAACTTCCCCGACGGCAGGTGGGCCAGCGCCGAGTCCTCCAGGTCGGCGAAGACCTGCTCGATGATCGCGTGCGCGCGGTGGCACCGCTCTGCTTCGACGAGCGGGAACGGGCTGTCGGTGAACACCGCGTGGAAGCGCCAGGCGGCGAACAACTCGCCTTGCCCGCTGGGGACATGGGCGTCATTCAGCCGCTTGACGCGGCGGACCAGCAGCCGGGCGGTGGTGCGGTACTTCTTCGCTTTGCCGGTGAACGCGGTGTACTCGACCTCGGCGACCTCCGCATCCGAGACCCACCGCTGTTCGGCGGCATCCCAGATCGCCTTCGGGTACTTGATCGGCGTCCAGGCGTCCTCGGGGATGGCCGCGATCGCACCGCGGACCTTCTTGCGCTGGGCGAGGGCGAGGGAGAACCGGGCGCCCGCGCGGCGGCAGGCGGCCACGACCTTGTGGGAGAAGAACGCCGAGTCCGCGCGCGCGACGATCAGGCCGGTTGCACCCATGGCCCGCACCGCGCGGATCGCCTCGGCGATCAGGTGGGCGGCGCCCTTGGCCGAGCCGGCTGAGCCCTTGCGCAGTCGGGACGCCACGATCACCGGGGCCGCGAGCGGGGTGGAGGCGGTCACGATCTGGAAGTGCAGCCCGCGAACCTTGGTGTATCCGTGCTCGGCGCCTTGCTTGCCCGCCCCGTAGACCTGCTTGACCTTGGAGTCGATGTCCAGGTAGACGACCTGGTCGGCGCCCGGCAGCAGGTTGCAGTGCCCGGCCAGATTGCGGGTGAACGCCCTCGCGGCAGACTCCAGTTGCCGCACGTGCCCCCACGTGAAGGCCCGCAGGAACGAGCCGAGCGTGGAGGGCGCGCGCATCCCGGTGAATGCCCTGGCCAGCGCACCGTGCCGCAGCACGTCGGTGTCGTCGATGCTGTCCGCCCCGGAGAGCATCGCCGCGACCAGTGACATCGTCTTCGCGTCCGGGGCCGCACCGGCACCATTGCCCGCGTCGGCCAAGTGGACCTTCTCGCGGACCAGGCCCGGCAGACCGCACCGCTCGGCCAACCGGACCGCCGGAGCCAGCCCGCCGTAGGCGAGCAGATTCGCGTCGTCGAACGCGGCGAAAACCGCCGTGGAGCTGTGGGAGGATCTCACTTACGAGGTGCCTTGCTGGTTGCTGCAGATGGAAGCGTAGGAACTCCCATCTTCCCAGGTCAGCAGGCACCTCTTTACGTCAGCCCCTCTTCCCCTCGGTCACCGATCGGTGCATCCAGGCTGAGCACGGGCCGGCCTCACGTCAAATGAAGGCCGACCCATGTGAACTAGTAGTCCCCTGTTCGGGTCACAGGTCGAGCAGGAAGTCGAACTCGCCGGCCTTGGCCCCCTGCAGCCACGCGCTGGCTTCGCTCGGGGTGTAGATATGCGGGGGACGGTCCGGGTTCTTCGTGTCGCCGACCAGGACGAAGCCGTCCTTCACGCCGATCCTGACGCAGTCGCCCCCGCCACCGCTGTACGAGGACACCACCCACTCGACGTCCGAAAGATCCAGCTCGGCCGGGGTGGGCTTGCCGTTACTCACTTGCCAACTCTCCTAAATCATCTTCTTGATCAGTGCACGCGTGTCAGCGGGGCTCAGGGCCCGCTCCCATAGATCCGTAAATACTCCGTCGTAGTAGGCCACATCCTCGGATTGGTCGAAATAGACGGATCGCCTTGCGAGTTCGCACCAGACGACGTCCTGGCCTGCGTCGTCGAACCCCATCAGTACGAACGGGCCAGCCAGGCCTGGGTGGATGCCGATGCTGTCCGGCAGTACGCGGATGGCCACCTCTCCCTGCTCCGTCAGGTCAAGAAGGTGCTGGAGCTGGTCTCGCCGTACCGCTTCATCACCCACCTGGCGGCGAAGGACTTCCTCGTCGAGCAGAGCCTGGAACTCGTGCAGGACGCCTCCGCCGAGGACCTGCCGCTGGCGGTCCATACGGACGTCGACCAGGCCGCGGACGTCTGGGGCGCTCAGCTCAGGGCGCATGGTCTCGATGGTGCGTTGGGCGTAGCCCCGGGTCTGGAGAAGTCCTGGCACGAGACGTTGCTGATGATTGCGGAGCCTGGCCGCCTTGCGCTCCAGCTGGAGGTAGGGCTCAAACTTCATCGGCCCCAGCAGCGCGGCGTGGCGTCGCCAGAGAGGTGGTCGGCGTCTGCGGCCGGCTGGGGTGGTGTCCACGCTGAGCAGGCCGAGCACGTACCGCCGCGTCTCGGACTCGGTCTCGTACAAGTCGAGCAGAGCTTCGACGAGGCCGCTCGGGAGCCTCTTCAGCCTTCCGTTCTCGAGCTTGCTGAGGGAAGAGACGTTGGTCCGGATGTCGCGCGCCGAGCAATGCTCAATACCTGTGGATCACTCCTGACGGAAGGGGGCGCCTTCCCGATGGATCGATCGATAGGTCATCGAGCAAGGCCGACGTTGCCGCGTCGGTCGGGAAGGCACGCCCGTGCTTACGGTAGTCAACGAGGACGGCAACACGCCAAGCGGCAGTTCGTTGCTGGATGAGATCGTCCGGGAGGGCGCACGGCGGATGCTGGCCGCCGCGCTGGAGGCCGAAGTCAACGCCTACATAGCCAAGTTGGCCGATGAGCGCGACGACAAGGGGCGCCGCCTGGTGGTCCGCAACGGCTACCACCAGCCCAGGAAGGTCACCACCGCGGCCGGCGCGGTCGAGGTGAAGGCGCCGCGGGTGAACGATAAGCGCGTCGACGAGGCCACCGGCGAGCGCAAGCGGTTCTCCTCCGCGATCCTGCCGCCGTGGTGCCGCAGGTCCCCGAAGATTAGCGAGGTGCTGCCGCTGCTCTACCTGCACGGCCTGTCCTCCGGCGACTTCGTGCCCGCCCTCGAGCAGTTCCTCGGCTCCTCCGCCGGGCTCTCTCCGGCGACGGTCACCCGGTTGACCCAGCAGTGGCAGGCCGACCACGCCGCGTTCATGGACCGCGACCTCGCGGAGGTCGACTACGTGTACGTGTGGGCCGACGGCATCCACCTCAACGTCCGCCTGGAGGAGACCAAAGCCTGCGTCCTGGTGCTCATCGGGGTGCGCGCCGACGGCTCCAAGGAACTGGTCGCGCTCAAGGACGGCTACCGCGAGTCCGGTGAGTCGTGGGCCGACCTGCTGCGGGACTGCGCCCGCCGGGGCATGCGTGCCCCGGTGCTCGCGGTTGGGGACGGTGCCCTGGGCTTTTGGAAGGCGCTGGCCGAGGTGTTCCCCGAAACCCGCGAGCAGAGGTGCTGGGTTCACAAAACCGCAAACGTGCTCGACTCCCTGCCGAAGTCCGCGCAGCCGGGAGCGAAGAAGGCCATCCAGGACATCTACAGCGCCGAGGACAAGCAGCACGCCGAGGCGGCGATCAAAACGTTCGTGCAGCTCTACAGGGCGAAGTTCCCCAAGGCCGTCAAGAAGATCACCGACGACCAGGCCGAGCTGCTGGCGTTCTACGACTTCCCGGCCGAGCACTGGATCCATCTGCGGACCACCAACCCGATCGAGTCCACGTTCGCCACCGTCCGGCTGCGGACCAAGGTCACCCGCGGCGCCGGCTCCCGCACCGCCGCCCTGGCGATGGTCTTCAAGCTGGTCGAGTCCGCCCAGCAGCGGTGGCGGGCGGTGAATGCGCCCCACCTCGTCGCCCTCGTCCGGGCCGGCGCCCGCTTCGAACGCGGCCGGCTCGTCGAACGGCCCGAGGCGGTTGCGGCATGATCGAGGCCAGCCGATTACCTGGGGGCTGACGTGGCATGGTCTGAACACGTGGTGGTGCGAGACGGCGTCCGGCTTGCCTGCCGGGACTGGGGCGGGCCGGGACAGCCCATCGTGCTGCTGCACGGCCTGGCCGGTCACGCGGGTGAATGGGACGTGCTGGCCAAGCGCTTGAGCTCCCGGTATCGGATCGTTGCGGTCGACCAGCGCGGGCACGGCGCCAGCGAGCGCCATCCGCGGGACGTCTCCCGCGCCGCCTACGTCGCCGACGTCATCGCCGTTGTCGATCAGCTGGCGCTGCAGCGGCCCGTCCTGGTCGGACAGTCGCTGGGTGGGCACACGGCCATGCTCACCGCCGCCGCGCATCCCGGGCTCGTCCGCGCGCTCGTGCTCGTCGAGGCCGGCCCCGGCGGTGCAAACCCGAACGGCCCTGCGGACATCGGCGGATGGCTCGACTCATGGCCGACACCGTTTCCCTCACGCGAAGCGGCAGCCGCATTCCTCGGCGGCGGACCGGTCGGCGCGGGCTGGGCGGCCGGGCTGGAGGAACGTGAGGGCGGATGGTGGCCCCGCTTCGACCGGGACGTGATGGTCCGCTCGCTGGCGGAGAACGCCCGGCGTTCCTTCCGGCACGAGTGGGGGCAGGTCGCGTGCCCCACCCTGGTCGTCCTGGCCCAATCCAGCTTCATCCCTGCGCAGGAAGCCGACGAGATGCTCCGGCAGCGACCCGCCACCATGGCCGTGAGCATCCCCGGCACCGGTCACGACCTGCACCTGGAACAGCCCGAGATCCTGCACACCGCGCTCTCGGACTTCCTCGAGGACCTCGCCTGAAACTCCTACGCGGTCACAACGACACCAAAGACAGACCCCGCACATAGCCACCGATCCACAGGTCTTGACAATTACTCCCACCCGCCAGCACCGCAGGAACGAGGGCTTCGACCGCGACGACTTCCACATCGACTTCGACCGCCGGCAGGTCACCTGCCCGCGAGGCCAGGTCAGCAAGGGCTGGCACGGCCCTTACCCGACCTCCTCGCCCACCGCCGCCCCGTTGATCGTGGCGAGATTCACCAAGGGCCAGTGCCAGCCCTGTCCGGGCCGCACCCGGTGCACCAGCTCCCGAGAGGGCGCCCGCAACGTGGGCTTTACCCCGCGAGAACTCCGCGACCTGCAAGTCCGCGTCCGCAGCGAACAGCAGACACCCGGCTGGAAGGCCCCGCTACGCGGTCCGCTCCGGCGTGGAGGGCACCATCAACGAGTTCGCCCACGGACACGGCATGCGCCACTGCCGCTACCGAGGACAGCCGAAAGCCCACCTGCAACACGTACTCACAGCCATCGCCGTGAACATCGAACGCCTCAGCGGCCGGTCAGCGACCGAGGAGGCCTCTTCACCGAGACCGCCGACCGCCTTCCAGACCTTCCTGGATCAGCACAACATCCCGCGGCCGAAGTCCTGGCGAACCCTCGGTACCTGAGCCCGACCATCCAAGATCCCCGACAGAGTCAAGCTCAGGGCAACGCAAACTGCGCGGCGTGCCCGAAGGCGATGGCGGGCACCGTGTGGTGCGCATCGTAGGGGCTCGGCTGCAGCGCCGCGTCGGAGAACTCTACCCAGGTCGCGCGCTTATCGGCGCTGCTGCCTTCCGAGATGCGGACGCCCTTATAAGACTTCGCCGGCCGCGTCTCGACGAACGCCGGATCGACAAGGCCCCGCGGCGCCGTCCGCATCCCCTCGCCCGAGTGATAGGACCGAACGGCGCGCCGCTCCGCCTCCTTGAGCCACGTCTGCAGATTCCGCAGGTGTCGCTCAGCCCCCTTGCCGTCGTCGGCAACTCCGTCGATGTCCCAGATCTCGCGCCAACTCTCGACCAGCGCCGCCTCGGGCGAAGAAAAGATCGCGGGATCGTAGAGCGTCTCGTCGATCGGATGTGAGGTACAGAGGTCGAGCGCGCGGTCGATGCCGTTGCTGAAGGCCGAGACGGTGAGCGCCCAGCGCGTGGGGATCGGCTCGTCGTCGAATAGGCCCTCGCTGGGGAAGATCGAGGCTCGCCCCGCATCGAGCGACAGCCGCGCAGTCGGCGCCACGCGGTTCGAGACGAGTTTGCGCCCATATAGGAAGCGCAGTACTTCCTTGACCAGTCGGCTGAGCCCCCGCTGCGTGCCGAGCGGTCCCCAGTTGGCACTCGGATGGACCGGAAAGATGACGACGGGGTTGCGCCCCGCCGCCTGGATCTGCGGGATGATCTTGTACCCGGCGATGAGGTAATTGATCGCGAGGTAGGCATAGGGCTGGACGAGGTCCTTGGCAATCGTCGGAGCGACCGCGACGTCGGGCCGGGGATAGTAGGGGTAGCGTCCGCGGAAGGGGTAGGCGTCCGCAGGGTAATCCGTGACCTTGGTCGGCGGCGTATAGAACACGACGACCTGCGGGGGAGTGCCGAGGACCACCCGCGGCGCCCAAACCGCGACGAGGAAGCGCGGCCCGCGCAGCGCTCCAGGCGTCACTTCGAACCCCCATTCGAGGAAGACGAGGCTGCCTGAGCCGTCGTTGTTGACCTTGGTGACATCCGACGGATAGCCCGCGGGGGTCGCGTTGTCAAAGACCACTGGATTGCGCAGTCGACTGATCGTCGGATTGATGAGCCAGGCCCCGTAGTAGATCCACCCCTGCCCCGGCTCGCAGAGCAGCGCCCGCGGGTTCTCCTTCACCTTCTGCTCGGGCGGGATGAAAACCGTCGGCGCAAGCCGGACCGTCCCGTCGACCACGTCCAACGCAACCGTGTCGCCCTGCATGCTGATCGTGGCCGCCCGCATGTCGGCGAGCCATCGGCCCCCCACCTTGCGCACGTTGAACGTCTCGCCGGAGAATCCCGACGCCTCAGTGCCAACCGTCAGGTTCACGCTGTCGTCGACTAGATGAAGGTCCATCGGCACGCCCGGGGCGAGCCGCGCGAGGGTTGGCACGCGCACCTCGCCGGGGCCTGGATTACTGGCGTAGCGCGCGACGAAGTAGGGCGGCGTGTATTCCCGCCCGTTGACGTCGCGCACGCGGACGACGAATCGCGTCATGGCTTAACCTCGCTGCCGCCGCAGGCGAACGCCTGCGGCGATCCCGGCCATGCGCCGCCTCATGCGGGTGGCGCCGGATCGATTTGGCGGCCCGTCTTCGGATCGTAGGCGACGGGCACGGGGACGATCTGGTCGGTCGGCAGCACTTCAGTCCACTGGTCGAAGACCTGGAAGTTACGGCCCGGATTGTTCGAATCTGGCTTCGTAGGGTCGAGCCGGAACCCGCCCTGCAGCGGATAGAAGCCGTGCTCGAACACCTTCTCGACCGGCGTCGCCGAAACCTTGTTGTCGTCGTGGATATCGGGCCCTGCGGGAAACTTGCCGACCTCGACGGACTCGCTGTGCTTGCGCGTGACTCTTAGGCAGAGGCATCGCAGCGCATCCGCGATCGTTGGATGCTGGGCCACTGGATCGTGGGGATCGTTGGCGAGCAACTCGGCCCGAATCTGATCGAGCTCGGCGGCAGGCGCGGCATAGTTCTTGTCAAGCCCGTCGGCACCCTCGACCTCGACCTGCTTGAGCCAGTTCATCGCTGCAAGCTCCTTGCCCGGGCGAATGGGGATCACCGCCTTGACCCACGGCGCGTTGAGGAAAGCGTTGCGGTGGTCGTCGCCGTCGAGCTGCAGCACCCAGCCCAGCGAGCTTCCGAGCCGCGCCGGCTCGGACTCGCTCGTGATGTAGTAGTTGTCGGGACGGACCTGGTTGTCTGACCAGTTGGTGACGAGTTCGTTGCCGAGCACGCCCTGGACGCCGGCCCGGTTTTTGCCCAGCACCTTCGGCGTGGGCTTGCCCAGGTACTGCGAAGCGTGGTTGCGCGGCTTCCACCACTCGGGGGCGACGAAGTAGAGCATCTTGTCGATGTCGAAGATCGAGTTGAGCAGCTCCGAAAAGACGTGGCGGATTTCCTGGTTTTCCTCTGTCTCAGGCAGGTAGTAGAAGTCCTTGGTGAGGAGCTCCTTGATCAGCGCACGGTAGATGACGGTTCGCTCTTCGTCCCTTAGGTCCTCGAACTTGCGCGGCTTGATGCGCGAAGCCTGCTCGATACGCTCCTTGGCCGCAGCGTGGAAGGCCGCCTCGCCCGCCCGTTCGTACTCGCGCGTCGCGGCCGCTGCGTCGGCGTCGATCTGTGCATTGGCCACCTCGATCCGGGCCTTCTCGGCCGCGGTCGGCACCAGCGCCAGCTCCCCCACCAGCATATAATCGATGCGTTCGTTGACCTTGAGGCCGCCCGGCGCGGCGATGACGCCGACCTGGAGCTGGCTCGCCCCGACCAGTTGGCCGATGAAGTTCCAGCGCTGGCCGCCAGCATCTTCGCCGTTGATGGAGCGGATGCCGAGCGGCAGCCGGCCGTCGGCCGGATGTTCGATCTCGTAGCCCGGCTCGACTTGGAACGGCAGCGGCACGGTGTCGAGCGGGATGTAGCCGAGGTCGAGGTGGTTGCGCTGGCGTCCGTCATAGTCCCAGACCGCATGCACCTCGAAGGATTTGATGAGTCGCGGGGGGAAGCCGAGTTTCTTCTGGTTGAGTTGCGGCATGAGGTCGACGGGCTTGGCGATGTGGACGAGGTTGGCGAGCCCGAGTGTCCGGCCGGGCTCGTCGACGAAGGTCTGCCAGCTGAGATAGGTGCCGACGTCCTGCACTTGCACGCCGACCTGACGCATCTTGCGGCGCATTTCGTAGTTGATGAGCCCGGTCGTATTGTTGGCGAGCACATACCGCCTGCTCGAGGTGTCGGTGACCTCGGTCACCGTCTTGAACGTAGTCTTGTAGCTCTTCCGGATTTCAGTCGAGCGTTTCTCCGATTGCTCGCGCATCCGCTTGTGGGCGTCTTCCCGCGCCACCTGCTGGGTCCTGTCCATGTTGAGGCTCGCCGTCACCGTGGCGCTGCCCGTGGCCCAGGACTGACTGACCGTCGAGGTGATGCCGAGCTTGGTGTCGTCGCGGTTGTCCTGCTTGACCGCCTCGCTCAGTTCGTCCCTTTCGCTGGTACTCGTTTCCAGCTTCTCGATCGACTCCTGGCCGACCTCGACGGAGCGCTCAGTCAGCGTGCGGCGGCTCGTCGTCTCGATCAGCTCGAGGCTTGCGCCGGGGCTGAGCCAGATGTGGCCGACGGGCGTGCCGAGAAAGGTGTCGAACTCGAAGAAGTATTGGCGGAAGAGGTGGACGATGCCGAGCGGCGAAAGGCTGACGTCCTCGATGTCCTTCTTCGGGTTGAAGAGCAGGAACGGGTGCTCGTAGGCGCTGGTGCGCTTCTTCACCAACGCGCGCATGTGCTCGCGGAAGTCCTGTGCGCTGAACGGCTCGAACGGTCCCCTGTCGCCGTAGAAGATACGGCCGAGCGTATCGACGTCGAGATAGTCGAAGAGGTCGAAGATTACCTTGGCGATGATGGATTCCTGCTCGAGCCGCCGCACCGCCGCCGCCTGTACCCGGGCGAGGTCCCGCTCGCGACGCACGTTGGTCTCCGCCTCCGTCTCGCCGGGGAGCGGCTTGATGGTGTTGTAGACCGCATGCAGTTCGGCGGTCGCCTGCTCGCTCCATTCGGGGAAGACGTCGTGGTTGAGGCGCTGCTCGACGCTGTTATCGAGCAGGATCGGCACCCACTGCTCGTTGTCCATGGGCCGCGGCAGGCCCTTGAGGTCCCGCGCGATCGATTTGAGCAGAAGGCTGTCGTTCTGCTCCAGCGGTTCGCCGACGTTGAGTGTCGCCGGCAGAAGGTGCTCAAGGATCGCGACGTTGTCCCTGAAGGCGACCTCGACCTCGGGATCGTAGAACTTCATCAGCTCCATGATCGGCGAAGCGCTCAGCCCGCCCTGGAACCGTTTGATCTGTCGCTTCGAGCGCCATCCAATCATCGGCTGGTAGACGCCGAATATTTCGCTGGCCTACGGAAGAGTGTTAATGAACCTTCCCAAATCTCTGCTCGCCTGCAATTCCGTCTCCTCGGATGGCAACGAAACGATCACGACAGAACACGTAAGGGGGGTTCTGCGTCGGACGGCGTCCAGCGCCAATGCCGGGTCAAGCGACAGCAACTACTTGTTTACCACCCGGAGGCGAACTTCTCTACAATAGAACGGCGGTTTCAGAGAGCTGACTCTCCTTCGTCTCCGCGTTCGTTTCGATCGTCAAGCGCAGCGACGACGCCAAGGGGTTCATGGTGTTACCCAAGCGGTGGATCGTCGAGCGCCTCCTGTCGGCGCTGGCGGCACGGTCGACGTCGATGAAACAAGAGTGGACGACGGTGACGTTCGCGTCCCCGAACCTCTCTCGCAGCACAGCCGCTGCTTCAAGGACCCCGCGCACCGTGTTGCGCACGACGAGGACGCAGCCGCCTTTGGCGAGTTCCGTCTCCAGCCGGTCGGCGAGGACGTCCACGTCGTCGTCGAGCCGCTCCAGTTCGACGTCCGTGCCGCGGGCCGAGGCCGCAGGGCGCGGCATGACCGGCACGCCACCGGGCGTGACCGCCGCTGGCTGGCCGGCAGCGTCGCGGACAGCACCACCACCGGCACCCGGTACGCGCCCAGCCACGACAGCACCCGGTCGAGATAGACGCTCATGTACGTGTCGTAGGCGTGCGCCTCGTCGATGACGACGACCTTCCCGGCGATCGCGAGGTGACGCAACGCCAGGTGCCGGCTCTTGAGCCCGGCGAACAGCAACTGATCGACCGTGCCCGCGACGAACGACGACAGCATGGCCTTCTTCCGCCCCCGCAGCCACGCGTGGGCGACCAGTTCGGTCGCAGCGCAGCGGTTACGGCTCGACGGCCGCCACGCGCGCTCCTCGCATCCGTCCACGTCGACCGCGGCGATCCGCCGGCTGTTGCGCATGAGATCGGAGAAGTCATCGTTGAGAGCCGCCTTGGAGTGGGCGAGCAGCACCGAGTAGCAAGTCCCCTCCGGAGTAGGCAGGCGGTCGAGCCAGTGCAGCAGGCGGGGGAACATCGCATTGCCGGTGGCCATCGTCGGCAACGCGAAGAACACGCCGCCCGCCCCGGACCGCGCGGCAAGGACCTCGGCAGCGGCGAGCGCGGCCTCCGTCTTCCCCTCCCCCATGGGCGCCTCGATCACCATCAGCCCCGGCTCGCCCATCCCCCGTGCCAGTTCGACAGCCGCTTCCTGCACCGGCCGGACCTTCGCCCCCGCCGGGAGATCGAACCGCGACGCGAACAACTCCTGCACATCCCCAGTCGGCTCCTCGGCACGCCACGGGCCCGGCAGGCCCAGTCCACGCCAGGCAGCCGCGATGCGCTCTGCACCGGTGCGGGGTACATCCTCGGGAAAGTAGGGAAAGAGGTCGGGATTGCTGGCGATCCAGTCGGAGACGATGACCAGCGCGGACAGCAGCACCTGCACCGGCTGCGGCAGTTTCACCGCCCGCCAGGCCGCCAGGTGCTCCCGCACGCCGAACTCGTCCGCGCAGGCGTCCAGCAGTTCCTCCTGCACCCCCTTCCACAGCGCCCGGCTCGACCCGTGCGTGCGCAGCAGATGGGGGTGACGGTCGAGTGCCTGGATCTGGCCGTGCTCGGGCGGCACCCCGTGATGCCCGCCCACCGCCACCGTGAACTGCCCGGTCTGCTTGACCGTCCAGCCGTGCCGCTCCTGAAGCCACTCCCCCAGCAGCACCTGCCCGGCCAGCCCGTGCGGCGCGAGCCGCCGGTCCGCGCCCATCGCCTGCCGCGAACGCATCTCAAGCCCGTGGCCCCGCATGACCTGCTCCAACTGCTCCACCTGGCAGGCGAAAGCCGGCGTCGCCTTCCCGATGTCATGCACACCGGCCAGCCACACCACCAACCGACGCGCATCCACCTCCCCGCCAGGCAGCGCACCGGCAATCAGCCCCCGCACGGACAGCGACAGCCACTCGTCCCACAACCGCCCAGCCACGGCGGCACTGTCCTCCATATGCCGCCACAACGGCAGCCATCCATCAGGATCACGCTCGTGCTTGGCCCATACGCTCAACGCCGGCCCGCCCAGCCGGGCGTGAAGCCCCATACGGGCGCCCCCTCGCCTGTCATGCCAGATACATACAGGATGCAGGTGAAACGTGAAGTCAATATGAAGAAAACGGAGAGGATCTGCTGCCAGTTCAGACCAAGCCGCAGCCACCGACACATTAGGCGAGCCTAGAGCTGGACCTTCGGCCGACTATGGCGACAGGAACCCGAAGGGGCAATATGCGCCTTTTGCCGGACTCTCTGAAACTCATGGAAACCACGGCACCTGCGCCATAAATCCGCAGGCCACGCAGTCTGCTCCCCGCACCCGCGGGGATGATCCCACCCTCACCCGCATGACCAAGACCGGGAAGATCTGCTCCCCGCACCCGCGGGGATGATCCCCGCGACCTGTGCCCCGCCCATGCGAAGGAGCGCTGCTCCCCGCACCCGCGGGGATGATCCCCAGCACTCGAACACCGGCCAGTACAGGGTGAGCTGCTCCCCGCACCCGCGGGGATGATCCGCAAGCCCGTGCACCTGCCGCGCGCTCGGTTCTGCTCCCCGACCGCGCCCCCTCGGAGCCGCCGCCCCAGGCTCCGGACTACCGAGGATTGCGGCTGGACAAGGCGCGGGACAAGGCCGAGGCCGCCGTGTTCGGTGTCGGTGAGCACGACGCCGCCTGGCCAAGTGCGACGCCAACCAGGCGGCCGGCCACCTCCACGCCGACCCGCCTACGTCTGGTCGGCGTCGTGCTCCCACACCATCCGAGTGTGCCGTTCGCCGCCGTAGAACCCGCGGGCCGGGCGCTCGGCCGCCCACTCCACCACCGTGTACGCGTTGGCCAGACCGACCTCGTCCGACTCGATGTCCAGGTCCCACAGATCCCACGACGCAGCCGGCTTCTTCTTCGACGCCATGATGCCCTTGAACGACGGGTAGCGGGCCTCACCGGACTGGTCGGTCACCGACACCACCGCCGGCAGCAACGCCTGAAGCTGCTCGGAGGCAACGTCGCCATCCCCGTTGCCCTTGACCGTGCCGTCCTCGACCGAGACCTCTGAGAGCAGGGTGACCTGCGGGACGCCGAGGCGCTCGGCCAGCAGCGCCGGAACCACCGTGCTCCGTTCCTTCCGCGTCATGCCGTAGCGACGACGGTCTACGAGGAGCCGGCCACCCGCACGGGCAGGGTTTTCAGGCCGTTGATGAAGTTCGACACCAGGCGGCGTGGTGGGGACGCGAGGCGGAGTGGGTCGGGCAGGGCGCTGCGGGCCTCGTCGTACAGGGCTCGTAGCTGGAGGCGGGCGAAGTGTGCGCCCAGGCAGACGTGGGGGCCGTCACCGAAGGAGATGTGGGGGTTCGGGGAGCGGGAGAGGTTGAGGGCGTACGGGTCGTGGAATACGCGTTCGTCGTGGTTGGCCGAGGCGTGGAAGACGACGACCTTGTCGCCGGTGCGGATACGCGTGCCGGCCAGTTCCGTGTCCTGGGTGGCGGTGCGGCGGAAGGTCAGGACCGGTGGATGGCGGCGCAGCAGTTCTTCCACGGCGGTGGTGAGCCTGGCCTCGTCGGCGCGCAGGCGGCGGTATGCGTCGGGGTGTTGGGCCAGGAGGTGCAGGCCACCGGGAGCTGCGCTGCGCACCGTGTCGTTCCCGGCCACCACCAGAAGGAAGAAGAACATCTCCAGTTCCGGCTCGGTCAGTTCCGGGTCCATGGCGAGGGCTGTCATCACATCGTCGTCGGGGTGTTGCCGCTTGTGTGCCGCCAGTGAGAGCGCATAGTCGAACATGTCCCTCAGCGCCGCCGGGGATCTCGGGTTGATGGGCTTGGCGTCCGCCCCGAGTCTTGGTGTCCCGGCCTCGTCGGGGTCCTGGTAGCCGATGACGCGCTGGGTCCAGTGCAGGAGGAGGCTTCGGTCGCTGTCCGGCACGCCCAGCAGGTCGGTGAGATTGAGCAGGGCGTAGTCGTCGGTGACCTGGGCGACGAGGTCACAGATGCCGTCGGTGGTCTGTGCCCTGGCGATCGCCCGGGTGAGCAGGGAGCGGGCGCGCTCGCGGACGACCGCGGTGAAGCGATCCAGGCGCTTCGGGGTGAAGGAACGGCTGACCAGGACCCGCAGTCGCCGGTGGTGCGGTGGGTCCTGGTTGAGCATCATGCGGCGGATGAACGGCAGGTCGTCGGGGTCCGGGTCACGAATCTGGGTGGCCCCCAGGTACGAGGAGTAGGTCGAGGAGGCCCTCAGGACGCGAACAGCGTCGTGGTGCCGGGTGACGGCCCAGAAGCCAGTGCCGGCCGGCCAGCCGAGCACCTCCGGCTCCTCCTGCCACGCCACGGGATGGTGATCGCGTAGCGCGCGGTAGCGGTCGTGAGGAATGCCCTGCGCGTACTGCCTGGGGTCGAACACATCTGGTACCTCCTCCCGTCCCGGCGCTTCGGGGTGTTGCCCGCTCACGCGCCCGCCCGGTCGCTCTGCCCGTCGGCCCGTAGGAAGTCTTCCATCAGCCGGATCAGGTCGAGAGGTGCCTCGTCCATCGCGTAGTGACCGCACGAGGGCAGCTCCACCAGTTCGGCCCGCGGAAACCATCGCGTCCAGGTGGCACGCTGTACCTCGGCCGTCAGCGCCGGGTCCAGGGCACCCACGACAGCCAGGGCCGGCACGGGCGAACCGTCGATCTGGCCATGGAAGTCCTCGCCCGCCCAGGAGTCCAGCCAGGCCCGGAACGCCTTCACATCGCTGCGTTCGAGCGAACGACGCACCATGCGGTCCAGCCAGGCCGAAGGGCGTCGGCCTCCCGTGGTGATGTCGATGATGATCCGGCGGTTCTCCGGGTTGTCTGCCGCAGCGGAGAAAAGTTCCCACTGATCCGGCGGCAGGGGCAGGCCGGATGCGGGTACTGGCGACACACCGACGATCCTGCGCACCCGCCCAGGCGCGACGGCCACCGTCCGCTGAGCGATGCAACCGCCCATCGAGTGGCCGACCAGCGAGAACCGATCCCAGCCCAGCCGATCGGCCAGCGTGATCACGTCGGCGGCTCCCTCGGCCGTGGTGTACGCGCCCTTCACGTCCCTGGCCTCTCCGTACCCCCGCAGGTCCACTACCGCGTACTGGAACGAGGCCAGGTCAAGATTCGGCAGCACCGGATCGTAGGCGGAGCGGTCGGCGAACCAGCCGTGTACCGCGATCACTTTGTGCGGGCCATCGCCGTGCAGTTCATGGGGCAGAACAGGAAATGCGGTCACGCTGACTCCGGTCACCGAATCGAGAAGCCGGTCGGTTCAAACCGGCCCAACTCCGACCACTGTGGCGGTAACTCGCAGCCCGCGCAAGGCTCGCGCAAGTACGGCAACCTCCGGCAGCCTCGTTGACAGGCGCGGTGGTGTCGTCGGTGTTGACGGGCGTGGTGGTGCCGGTGACGTCGGTGGGGGGCGGTCGCAGGTGAGCAGGCCGGCCCGCTCGAGGATGGCTGTCACGTGGCCGTGGGGCAGGTTGACTCCGGTCAGCGCGGCGACGTCGTCGGTGGTGAGAAGCTGTTGTCGTACCGATCTTGTTGGACGCCGGTTCGAGTGTGACGAAGACCGATAGATGGTCTCGCAACGTTCAGTAGCCGGTGGTCAGCAGCTTGCGTAGAAGGGGTGTTGGCCCCGATGGCGGACGACAGGTGGCCCCGAAGGGCATCGGCTGGTCCTGCTATGGGGGCCGGCCACAGCCCGACTGCCGACAAGGCCATGCGGCCACGGTTACCGGTCAGAACGCTCAAGGCCGGCGCGCCCACTGATCTGCTCTGTGGCTGGCGTTCGGACGAAACGGCGCGGAACAGGGTTGAGTCCTGACTACGGTCTGGCCGTGCCGGTGGAGTCTCCGGAGGGACAGGTGACGGCCCAGGCCGCCTCGATCATCTGAAAGATCTCGCCCACCGCGGCCTGCGGATCGGCCGCCTCACGGGCCAGCGAATAGGCGTCGATCACGAACCTCGCGATCGCCCGGCAGGCCGTTGGGGTCACTGACAGGTCGGGATCGGCGGCGATGGCCGTTGCCAGCGACTCCGCGTGGCGCAGTCTCATCGACTCTTCGTACTTCCGCAGGGCGGGTGATGCGTCGATCATGCGCCAGATCGGGGCGGCGCTGTCCGCTGTGCAGTGTCGCACCAGGGACTGGATCTCGCGGCGCAGCGCGGGGATGAGCGGCTCGTGCTGCGCCCGGTCGGTGACCGCCCGCGTGAGGCGCTGCTCGAAGTCTTCGTCCTGTTCGAAGACCAGGGCCTCTTTCGAGGCGAAGTGGGAGAAGAGCGTGGTGACGGCCACGTCGGCCTCGGCGGCCACGTCACGGATGCCCACCGCGTCGTACCCGTGCTCCAGGAAGAGCCGCAGGGCGGCGTCGGCGATCTTCTGGCGGGTCGCGGCCTTCTTGCGCTCACGGCGTCCGGTCGGCACGGTCATGACCTCACGCTATCAGATGCAAATCCATAACAGGTTCAAAACTATAACCGTTAGTGCTACGGTTGCGGCATGAAGAAGGTGAGCTTCGCCGAGTTCGGCGGTCCGGACGTGCTGCAACTCATAGATGCCGAGGATCCTCATGCGGGCCCCGGCCAGATCCGCATCGCCGTACGGGCGGCAGGTGTGAACCCCGTCGACTGGAGGCTCCGTGAAGGCCAGGTCCTGGGGGCCCATCCGATCGAGTTGCCCGCCGGAGTCGGGCTGGACGCCGCCGGGGTGGTGGACGAGGTCGGTGAAGGCGTCGAAGGGGTCGAGGTCGGCGACCGCGTGTTCGGCGAAGGCGCAAGCACGTATGCCGAGTTCGCCGTGCTGTCGGCCTGGGCCCGTATGCCCGAGGGCCTGACGTTCGAAGAGGCGGCCGGCTACCCCTCCGTGGTGGAGACCGCGCTGCGCATCATCCGCGAGGTCGGTGTGCGCTCCGGGCAGACGCTGCTGGTCAGCGGCGCGTCCGGGGGAGTCGGATCAGCGGTGCTGCAGATCGCCCGCGACCGCGGCATCACGGTGATCGGGACCGCTGGGGCGGCCAACCAGGGCTATCTGCGCAGCCTGGGCGCCCTCGCCACGACATACGGCGAAGGGTGGGTCGAGCGGGTGCGGCAGCTCGGCCATGTCGACACAGCCCTCGACCTGGCCGGCTCGGGCGTGATCCGCGAGCTCGTCGAACTAACCGGGGACCCGCAGAAGGTGGTCTCCATCGCCGATCTCGGTGCGCCGGAGCTCGGTGTCCGATTCTCCGGCGTCGCCGGGAGCATGCCAGAAGCGCTCGCCGAAGCCGTCGACCTCATCTCGCGGGGAAAGCTCCACATCCCGGTCGAGAAGTCGTACACGCTTGCCGAGGCCGCGGCGGCGCACATCGACAGCCAGGCCGGTCACACACGCGGGCGACGGGTCCTGGTTATCTGAAAACCAGCTGCGCGTCGTCCTCAAGCAGAAATTGAGGACGACGCCGGCCTGGAGCCCGCTACTTGATCGCAGAGACAGCGGGCCCAAGTCGCAGCGGGGCCAACAACCGATCGGAAGGGTCAACTACCGGTCAACGTCACATCGAGTGTGGTGACTCGGTCGCGTGATCTTCGGCTCCGGCATGCATGAAGGCGGGGCCTCCTGCCCAGCTCGGGATTGTCGAAGTCCGAACGACTGGCCGGGAGGCCCCGTGTCGCAGTCTTGCGGTTCCGTGCTTGTGGAGTCCAACTCGGTTGCCCGGTCGTGTGATTGCCTCGCTCACCGGTTCGGGAATGCGGGTGACCATCCGGACCGCGAGCCGCGGTATCCCTCGGACATGTCGGATGCGGAGTGCGACCGATCGACGACATCGCGGAGTTGGGCAGCAGTGACGGTGGTCGCGTCGTCGGCCGGTCCCAGGCGGACCGCGTCCAGGAGCGCGACCCAGGAGGTGCGGCCGGTTTCCAGGGCGGCGACGAAGGAGTAGGGCCAGCCGGGCACCAGTTGGTCCGAGCTGCGGTCGCCGCGTCCGTA